>CAXTRQ010000061.1:0-29981 GCA_964246705.1 uncultured Pyrinomonadaceae bacterium | reverse complement strand
GTTTTCGAGTATCTCCGAAACGACGCGCTCGACGCGCGCAACTTCTTCGACCTTCAGAAGTCGCCGCTTCGTATGAACCAGTTCGGCGGCTCAATCGGCGGGCCGATCAAGAAAGACAAACTCTTCTTCTTCTTTTCTTATGAAGGCTATCGCTTGCGCACCGGCATCAACACCATTGAAGCCGTGCCTTCGGCTGCTGCCTGCGCCCGCGCGGTCGCCTCGGTCGCGCCGTTCTGCGGAGCTTTCAGAGCGCCCGCAGCCGTCATCCTGCCGGGCACGTCGGCCAGTCGAGATTTCGACATCGCGCAACTCAACTCCAACGTCAAGACGGACGAGAACTCTCTGGCGGCTCGCTTCGATTACAGGCTCAACGACAGAAACTCGATGTACTTCCGCTTCTTCCGCGACCACGGAACAAACGAAGCGCCAGAGGGGGTTTCAGGCCGTCGCGTCTTTATTGACGCGCTTCCACAGAACGGCGTGCTCGCTCTCCAGTCGCTTCTGACATCCACCCTCATCAATGAAGCTAAGATCGGCTTTAACGAAGCACGCACGCGCATCAACGGAACCGCGCCCGTTGTCGGCGGCCTCGACTTCTCGGCTCTCTCGCTTAACATCTCCGGAAACGTCGCACTCTCAGGAATAGCCGGGCAGGGAACTTCATCCGGCGTCTCATCTCCGGGCGGCCTCGTGCGCGCCAACAGCGCCACGAACGGGCGCGGCCAGCCCTACACCCCCTACTCGCTCTCATTCTTAGACAATTTGAGTTGGACGAACGGTAACCATAATTACAAGTTCGGCGGCGAAGTGCGCGCCATTCGTCTCTACACAGACCGCCTCGGCGGAACCACTTACACTTTCAACAGCCTCGACGACTTTCTCGCCAACAAACCCGCGCGCGTGCAGTTCCTCGGCGACGTGAGCGCCGCCAGCCCTTTCAATAACGGCGCGACCGGCGAAAGGTTGGCGAAGCAGGAATATTACATCGCCTACGCGCAGGACGAATGGAAGATTCGCCCGAACCTGACGCTCAACTACGGCCTGCGCTACGAGTATTACACGCCGCTGCGCGAGGACAGGAACTTGCAGGTGCTTTTCGACATCAACACCGGCACGCTTCGTCCGGCCACAGAGTCGGCTTTCAAATCCTCGAAGACCAACTTCGGGCCGCGCGTCGCCGCGACGTGGTCGCCGAACTACGCAAGCACGGGCTTCTTCGGCGGCGGTCGCACGATCCTGCGTGCGGGCTTCGGCATCTATTACGGCCCCGGTCAGACCGAAGACCAGATTCAGCCGATTGAGAGCGACCGCATCAGCTCAACTATCACGAGCGGCGCGCTGCTCGCCTTCCCGGCCAACCTTCCGGCCATCGCGCAGAACTTCGCCGACAATCCGCTCAACCGCCAGTATCAGCCGCGCGCTTACTCGTCCGACTACACCATCCCTGAAAAGATTTACCAGTACAGCATCTCTCTGCAACAGGAACTTCCCCTGCACATCATGGGAACAATCGCTTACGTCGGCAGTCAGGGTCGCAATCTCTTTCTCCGAAGCATCGCCAACCGCATCACGTCGGTGCGTGCGGACGGTACTGTGATCCGCGAGTTCGACATCGTGCAAGCAAACGGCACGGTGCTCAGGCCGTTCGCCGAAGTTGACTATAAAACTTCGGGCGGCAGAGACAGCTACAACGCCCTGCAAACCTCTCTCGGTCGCCGTTTCTCGACCGGGCTGACGCTCAATTCGCAGTACAGCTTTGCACGAAGTTTCGGCAATACGGCAGGCTCGAACGAGGCGCGCACGGCGGCGAATAACGCCAGAGCGATTGAGGAATTCGACTATGACCGTGGCTATAACAATTTCGACGTGCGCCACTCCTTCAACCTGAGCGCGCTCTACGACCTACCTTTCGGCAAGGGACGCGCCTACGATCTGGGCGGTGTCGGCAACGCGCTGCTCGGCAACTGGACGATTGGCGGCATCGTCAACGCGCGCTCCGGTTTGCCGATTGAAGTCGGCATCACGCGACCGGACGTGGTCTTCGTGGATGCGGCTGGCAACGTCTTCAGTGCTGCGGGTGCAGGACGCACGGCGGTCATCAACACGCCCGGCGGCGGCGCATCGCGCAACGTCCGACGCCCCGATTTGATTTCCGGCGTCAATCCTTATTTGAATCAGGATCGCACGCTCCTGAACCCTGCGGCTTTCACGACGCCCGCGCCGGGGACGTTCGGCAATCTGGCGCGCAATGCCCTGCGCGGCCCGAACTTCCGCCAGTTCGATCTGGTCTTCAACCGCCGGTTTCCAATCACGGAATCGCTGAACGTCGAGTTCCGCACGGAGGTCTTCAATATTCTTAACATGACGAACTTTGCGAACCCCTCAACGGTTCTCAACAACGCGCTGGGGACGGGAACGAATCAACTGCAACCGGGACAGGCGTTCACGCAGGCGGCAGCCGGTTCGACATTCGGCCTGCTCCGCTCGACGGTCGAGCGGACGGTTGGACTAGGGACGAACAGGCAAATCCAGTTCGCCCTACGGCTCAACTTTTAAGAAACCGAATGAGCAAGTCCCTTGAGGAACGTGATGTTGATAGGGCGGTTGACTAATGGGAGTCAGGGAGGTTGTGAATTGACGACCAACTGAGCAGAGAGATTGAAGAGTTAACATCTCGAAACTTCAATCGCTCAACTTTTTAGACCCTCTCTGCTCTACGTTGAAACTTCCGACCTGCCTCGAAGTTAACATCAATTTACGGTTTGGTTCAGACGGATGTAACACGATTGACGCAAGCTATTTGGTTTCAGGTCTCGATCACAAATCTTGAGGAGATGATCTTGTGACTTTATCCAGAATAGCTTCGCGCGCAACGTTCGCCCTCCTGGTGGCGATTGCAGGCGCGCTGGCAATCGGTTGCGACGGACAGAGCGCAGGCGGCGCGGCTAACGCGGGCGGCGCGATTCGACTGCAAGGCGCGGGAGCCACTTTTCCCAATCCGCTCTACCAAAAATGGCTGAGCGAATACGGCAAGGCCAACTCGAACGTGAGGATTGATTATCAGTCTATCGGTTCGGGAGGCGGCATCAAGCAACTTCAGGCGCAGACGGTTGACTTCGGTGCATCCGACGCGCCGATGAAGGACGAAGATTTGAAGTCGGCTCCGGGCGAAGTTCTCCACGTCCCGACGGTGCTGGGGGCGGTCGTGCTCACCTACAATCTCGGAGGCGTCTCACAACCGTTGCGCTTTTCGCCCGACGTAATCGCGGACATTTATCTCGGCAAGATTAAACGCTGGGACGATGCGCGCATCAAGGCCGATAACCCGGGCGTCAATCTTCCGGCCACAGACATCACGGTCGTTCATCGCTCGGACGGCAGCGGCACGAGCGCCGTCTTCACCGACTATCTCTCGAAGATTAATCCTGAGTGGAAAGAAAAGGTCGGGGCGGGTACGTCGCCGAACTGGCCTGTCGGCATCGGCGGCAAGGGCAACGAAGGCGTCACCGGACAGGTGAAGCAGACGCCCAACACTATCGGCTACGTCGAACTGGCCTACGCCGTGCAGAACAAACTGCCGGTCGCGCTGGTCAAAAACAGTTCCGGCAATTTCGTCGCGCCGAATCTGGAAGCGGTCGTCGCGGCGGCAGCCGAATCGGTTGCGACGACCCCTGAAGATTTGCGCGTCTCGATAACCAACGGCAGCGGCGCGAACTCGTACCCGATTTCAAGCTACACATACATCCTCGTTTACAAAGACCAGAAGGACGCGACCAAAGGCAAGGCGCTGGTTGATTTTCTCTGGTGGGGCATCCACGACGGCGAAAACTTCGCGCGGGATTTGCAATACGCGCCTCTGCCCGCAGAGATAGTCAAGCGCGCCGAGGCCAAAATCAACTCGATTGCTTCGGGCGGCAAACCGTTGCGCACGCAATAGAAATTTAGATGTTGGAGGGAGAGGGTGAAGAAGTGGGATAACTTCCTCACCCGCTCCGGTCATGATGCTCAATTCACAATCGAACACGCCAACTCCCGCTTCCCTGTACGGCGCGCGCCTTCGCGTGTGGAACTGGCGACGCGCACTCTCGCCGACCGGCAACACAGGCGACGCGCTCTTTCGTGGCATCCTCTTTTGCAGTGCTCTCCTTCTCCTCCTGATAATCACGGCGATGATTGCGGCGATGGCGTCGAACGCCCGCCTCTCGATTAACACTTTCGGCTGGGGATTCATCACGGGACGCACTTGGAATCCGATTCAAGGCGAATTCGGCGCGCTGCCGTTCATCTACGGCACTATTATGTCGTCGGTCATCGCCCTCATCATCGCCGTCCCGCTCTCGCTGGGCGTGGCCGTCTTTCTGGTTGAGCAAGCGCCTCGCCGCCTCGCGCGCCCCTTCGCTTTTCTGGTCGAACTGCTCGCCGCCATCCCTTCGGTCGTCTATGGCCTCTGGGGCATCTTCGTGCTCGCGCCTTTCCTGCGCGTTCACGTCGAACCCCTGCTCGCGCGCTGGTTCGGCTGGCTTCCATTTTTTCAAGGGACGATAACAGGCATCGGACTTTTTACGGGCGGTATTATTCTCGCCATCATGGTCACGCCGATTATCACGGCGGTCGTCCGCGACGTGCTCGCCGTCGTGCCGGTCTCACAGCGCGAGGCGGCGCTCGCGCTCGGCGCGACCCGTTGGGAGACGACCCGCATCGTGCTGGCGAACGGTGCGTCGGGTATCGCGGGCGCAGTCATTCTGGGATTGGGGCGCGCGCTCGGCGAAACGATGGCTGTGACGATGGTCATCGGGAATCGCCCGCACATCAGCGCCTCGCTTTTCGAGCCGTCGTACACCATCGCTTCCGTCATCGCCAACGAATTTACGGAAGCGACCGGCGACCTCTACTTGAGCGCGCTGATTGAACTCGGACTGATACTCTTTCTCGTCACCTTTATTGTCAACGGAGCCGCACGCCTGCTGGTCTGGAGCGTGACGCGCGGGACGAGCGGGACGGCGCGGGCATAAGGATGGAACTCAAAGGAAAACAGAATGCGCGCCGCACGATCAACGTCGTGATGACTTCTTTGACCGCGCTCTGCGCTCTCTTCGTCGTCGCCATCCTGCTGTTGATTCTCGGCTACATCGCGTGGCGGGGTCTTTCTTCAATCAACATTCAATTTTTGATTGATACGCCGAAGCCTGTGGGCGAGGGCGGCGGTATCGGCAACGCGATTACCGGCACGCTCATGTTGCTCGGCCTGGCCTCCATCGCTGGACTGCCTTTAGGCATCGCAGCAGGGATTTATCTGGCCGAGTACGGGGATGGTTGGTTCGCGAATGTCGTGCGTTTTGTGAGCGATACGCTGACGGGCGTGCCGTCTATCGTGACCGGCGTTTTCGTCTATACGTTAATCGTGCTGCCGCAGAAACATTTCTCCGCACTGGCGGGCGGCATCGCCCTTGCCATTATCATGATTCCCATCGTGGCGCGCACGACCGAAGAGATGATCCGGCTCGTGCCGACGAGTTTGCGCGAGGGCGCGCTGGCTTTGGGCGCTCCGCAGTGGAGAGTGACGATGGGAGTGGTGCTGCCCGCCGCCGCTTCCGGCATTGCGACGGGCGCGATGCTGGCAGTCGCGCGTGTGTCGGGCGAGACCGCGCCGCTTCTGTTCACGGCTTTCGGCAGCCGTTTTTTCAACTGGCAGTTAGATCAACCGATGTCGTCGCTGACAGTGCAGATTTATAACTACGCCATCTCGCCCTACGATGAATGGCACGCGCAGGCATGGGCGGCGACGCTTGTCTTAATGACGCTGATTCTCATTATCAACATGAGCGTCCGTTTTCTGACGCGCAAGAAATTCTAGAAATGTCCACGCCAACTCCGATGACCGCTCCGATGCCCCGTGTGCCTGAGACGCGCGCCGAACAGCGCCGCGAAATCCGGCCGGCGACTACAGCCGCCACCTCTGCGAAAGTAAGTGTCAGCGGTCTCAACTTCTTCTACGGTCGCGTGCAGGCGCTCCACGGCATTTCCCTCGATATACCGGAACGCCTCGTGATGGCCTTTATCGGGCCGTCGGGCTGCGGCAAATCAACTTTCCTGCGCACCCTGAACCGGATGAACGATACTATTCCGGGGACGCGCGTGGCGGGGCAGGTGCTCATTGACGGCGAAGACATCTACGCTCCTGAGATGGATGTCGTCGCACTGCGGCGCAAAGTCGGGATGGTCTTTCAAAAGTCGAATCCCTTTCCGAAGTCCATCTTTGATAACGTGGCTTACGGGCTGCACATCAACCGGCTCGTGAAAACCAAGGCGGAGTTGCACGAGCGCGTCGAAGTCGCCCTCAGAGATGCCGCGCTCTGGCCGGAAGTGAAAGACCGTCTGAAGGCGTCGGCGCTTTCGCTCTCAGGCGGGCAACAGCAGCGGCTCTGCATCGCGCGCGCGCTGGCCGTGCGGCCTGAAATCGTTCTGATGGACGAGCCGGCGTCGGCGCTCGACCCGATTGCGACGCAGAAGATCGAAGAGTTGATCGTCGAATTGAAGAAGCAGTACACGATTATCATCGTTACGCACAACATGCAGCAGGCGGCGCGCGTCTCTGACCAAACGGCTTTCTTCTGGCTCGGCAAACTCGTTGAGGTCAGTGCGACGGAGAAGATGTTTACGGCTCCGAACGAGCAACTCACCGAAGATTACATTACAGGTCGTTTTGGTTGATACTAGCATCTGCGGACTGTCATCTGATTGATTGGCGACGGGCGATTTAGTTGACAAGGGGTTTAAGGAGAAAGTTAATGGAGCATTACAGAATACTGGATCACGAGTTGGACGGCTTGCGCGACCGCGTGCTGCTGTTGGGCGGCGAGACGGAGACCGCTTTGCAGCGTTCCCTCTACTCGCTGATTGAGCGCGACACGCCGACGGCGCAACAAGTTCTCAGAGAAGATGATGCGATAGACCAGTTGGAGATCGAGATTGACCGGCTCTGCATAGACACCATCGCGCTCAGGCAACCGGCGGCGCGCGACCTCCGCTTCGTCATCTCCGTGGCAAAGATGACGCCCATTCTTGAGCGCATCGCTGACCACGCATGCAACATCGCACGCGTCGCCATTGATCTCAATGACGAGCCGCAACTAAAGCCTTACATTGACCTGCCGCGCATGGGACAGCACGCCGCATCTATGCTGCGTGCGGCGCTTGATGCTTTCACTTCAGGCGACGCGGCGGCGGCGCGCAGCGTCATCGCGCTCGACGACGAGATTGACCAAACTTATAACCGTATCTTTCACGAGTTGATTGACTTGATGGTAGCCGACCCGACCACTACGACGCGCGCCGCCCGCCTGCTCTTCGTCGCCAAACACATCGAGCGCATCGCGGATTACGTCACAGACATCTGCGAGCTTACTGTCTATATGACTGAAGCAGCCATCATCAGGCACAGCAAGTAAATTGATGCTGCGCCACGAAACCTGAAACGCTTGTAGCAAACTCTGGAAACGAATATGCCGAGACCGGTGCTGGTCGTCGAAGACGACCCGGATATTGCAGAGGGCCTGCGTTATAACATGGAGCGCGAGGGTCTCGAAGTTCGTGTGACGGAGACGGGTGAGAAGGGGTTGGCAGCAGCCCTCGATTCCAAGAACCCGCCCGGTCTGATTATTCTGGACTTGATGCTGCCGGGCATGAGCGGCACGGATTTGTGTCGTCGGCTACGGCGCGAGCCGTCCACGCGCCGGACGCCGATTATCATGCTCACGGCGCGCGCCTCGGAAGCCGACCGCGTCGCCGGACTCGACCTCGGCGCGGACGATTACATTAGCAAGCCTTTCTCGGTGCGCGAACTGTTGGCGCGCGTGCGTGCCGTGCTGCGGCGCGCGGGCGAGACGGCGACGGCGCGTTATGAAGACGCCCGTCTGACGATTGACTTCGGAGAGATGCGCGTCGCGTGCGACGGCGAGCAGGTGAAGTTGACGCGCAAAGAGTTTTCGCTGCTGGTGACGCTGGCGCAGGGCGCGGGACGAGTCGCGACACGCCAGCAACTACTCGACAAAGTTTGGGGCTATGAATACTACGGCGACACGCGCACGCTCGACGTGCACATCCGCCGCCTCCGGCAAAAGCTTGGCGCGGGCGGCGACTGCATCGAGACGGTCGTCGGCGTCGGCTATCGTTTCGTCGGCTGCACCAAAAGCGAGGAACGCACACAGTCCGCCGATTAGCGTGCAACCAACTTGATGCTCCCAACGTGTGGGACAGCGGCGTCAACTCTGTCGGGAAATTTCCTGTATCACAGCCCGGATGCCTGCGGCGATGTTCGCCCACGCCTCATCACGATTAGCCCATTTCGTCACAGGCTTGGCGTCTTTCGGGAGAGCCTGAAGCTTACTGAAAGGCGACGTTGTCCAATCGCACGGGCGCAGGATAATTGGAATGATGCGCGCCTCTCCGGCTTCATGTCGCTCCATGGCCTGTTTCAACTCGACATCGTAAATGTAATCCGAAGCCAGAAAATCCGCGCTGACGAGCAGCAGGATGATCTGCGCCGACTGGAGGTGCGAGTCAATCGCACCCGCCCATTCTGTGGACGCGGTGATGCGGCGGTCGTGCCAACTCGTGATGAGTTTTTGCCGCTCCAATAGTTTGAGGTAGATTTCCAACTGGTTACGAAATTTTTCATCACGATGAGCGTAAGAGTAAAAAAGTTCGACGGAACTATTCCGGCTCTCTTGTGTGCTCTGAGGTGCGGACGGTTGACGACTTCGGGTTGAGTTGGTCGTGCGCTTCGATGAATCGGAAGCTTTAGGCGGGAGCTTTGAAGATTTAGTTGAAAGCTTTTTTGCCGGATTGTTCGGCGGGTTCTGCGTCAGGTCACGCGCGTCGAGCGCGTCGAGGACGCCGGGCTTACCGAGCACATAGGAGGCCAGCGAAGCCGCCGTATACGCCGCGAAGGGTTGAGCGCGATCATTCTTGTGCCCGTCAGCCCAATCGCAGATAGCCTTGATTAAAATCATTTCAGCCTTGGCTTTCTTCGCTACGGCATAAGCCCCGTGCCCTTCCATTTCTCCGCCATGCGCGGTCGGAAACTCTTGCAACAAGTCGTCACGAAATTCCTGATCGTTGATGAGCTTGTCCCCGGACAGCACGAGTCCTTGAAAGACTTTGACGCGCCGCCCTCCGGCATTTAATTTCCAGTTCACACGATACGTTCTGAAACGTTCCGAGAGAATCTCGCCGCAGGGGATCGCTTCGCCCCTGCGCACCACATTCTTGCCTCCTATTTTGGAATAGTCGTAAGGAAAGATTGAATTGGCGACCAGCACATCGCCGAGCCGTTGTTTTTTACGATCAACCCCGAACGCGATTCCGAGAAGTAAAAAGGCTTTGGGGTCTAAGTGTGTCATCGCCTCTTGAGCGGTTAAAGTCGCTCCCTGACTGCCCGACGTGCTCATCGTTGACTCAACCTGCGCCGCGCAGTAATTACCGAACCTGCCAAAGCGGTAGGTTGTATCGCCGATGGGGCCCATCAGAATTTCTCGATGCCCCGGCCATGGACGCATGAAGTTGAGCACCGCTTCGCGCTCAGGGTCTGTGACGGTCAGGATGACAATATCAATCTTATCTTTCTCGGCGAGCAACTCGGCGGGCGCGACGTGCTTGATCGCAGGATTTTTCAACTTGATGGCGGGCACGAATTGATAGAGAGATTCCTTCTCATCTTTAATTTCAAATATCCCCATCCCGCCATTCGCCGCCACTGCTTCGTCCAGCAATCCTTTCTCGGCGGCTTCCAAAACCTTTTCGGGATTTTCTCCCTGCCAGTTGAAAGAGAAACCTTGAGGAGATGCTTTGAAGTCGCCCAACACACCACCGAAATTCGTATTCCAGAATCTCTGGAAAACAACATCGCTGAAAGCTGCTACGTTGTCGCCTTCAATTTTAATCTCTACAGCTAACTTGTGCGGTGCAGCATTCTGCTCAGCTTGGTTCATTTTCTCGTCCTCGTCACTCGTGATTTTCCGCGCGCGCCTGTCAAAAATTGCTGGAACAATTCAGATACCGAGACGGTTCAAATTCCTCACGCTTGTAAATTAGGGTTCGGAAAATTAGTTTCTGATTAATCAACTTACTGTCCAAAGGTCGTGAGCAGCGCGGAGAAAGACCAAGCTTTGATCAGGCCGCCGAAGCGTATAATTATGTAATCTACGGTGTCAAACATTTGCGGAGTAAATGCTTTCAATCTCGGACGAGCTATCTGGCGGGCGATGGCAGAGACCTATTTCGATGATCCTTCTGCAAACTTAAAACGAAAATTCAAGCAACTTTGGCGACGGTCATCAAACATCGAGAGGACGCTTCGCGCGCTAGAGGAAGCGCATTGACAGCAATTACATGTGCTGCTATATTTCGCCAAAAGTTCGAGCCGTGGGCTGTCAGAACCGGGCTGTTACCAAAGACAGTTAGACGTAATCTCACGCGAGTGGAACGACGACCGCCTGTTCCGCGATTTTCCAACCGCTGTTTTCACCGCTGAATTAAGGAGAGCAACCCCTTGGCTGACCATAATGACCCTAATGCGGTCAACTCAATTTTCTCGGACATTGACGTGAGCGCGGCAGACCTCTACGACCTCTTCGGATTCCCCAGCGATAACAAAGACGGAGGGGAAAAAGTCGTCATTGCCCTGACGTTCGCTTCTGTCCCGAAAGCCGGTGTGTTTGACACCGACATGCTCTACCGAATAATGATCTCCCCCGACCCGAGAGTTGTTCGCCCCGACAAAGAAGACCACAGCCTGAAATCGCTGCTCAGGTATTTCGACGCCGTCAAGGAGAAGTACCTCGGCGCGTCGAAGGCTTCGGAAATCCGCGTCACCGTGGACGACTCCCAGCGCGCGACGGTCAAGTTCATCAACTTCCTCGAAGGCAGTTTCTCGACGGTCATCGAACTCAACAACGTCCTGACCATTGACACGCCCGGCGGGCATTCAATCAAGACGTACATCGGCGGACGCGACGACGCGTTCTTCAACGACCTGACCGGATTCTTCCGCTCCATCAATTACGCGCCCCAGTTCTATCACGTCCCGCACACGATGACATCGGCGCGCGAGTTGGAAATCCCGAAGACGCTCCTCGAACTTGAGGGCAACGACCTTTTTAATAACGACCCCAATGACCCCGAGTGGGGCTACGGCAAAAAGCGTGATCTCCCCGAAGGGCCGCTGACTTGGAACGGCGACAAATTCCGCAAAGACGAGAACGGTAACTACCGCTTCGTCTACACGGGTCGAGACTGTCAGGCGGGAAAGAACATCAACGCCATCATTCTCGAAATCCCGCTCGCCTTCCTCACCGACTCGCCTGAGACGAATCGAATCGTCAACACGTGGGGCGAGAGTTGGGTTCTGAAGGCCGCCAACAAGGTCGAGACGATTCCAGACCACCCGTTCTGGCTGGAGAATCCGCTGTCGGCGATTAATGCTTTCAAGCTCGATGACGAGTTGAAGAAATATAAGCTGGTGGACACCGACGGGCAGCCGTTCGCAGACGCGGGACTGAGCGAGCGTGAGGACAACCGGCAACTCGGCGCGAATAACTTCTGGCTCGCGCCGCACTTCATCAAGCGGCTGGCTCATCTCGGCTGGGGGTTCGGGCCGTCCATCAGCGCGCTGGGTCTGAAAACCACTTTCGACCACGACAACTCGCCGGTTTCGGTTCACAAAACTTACGCTACCGCCGTCGCGGCGTTCCCAAGGGCGAAGAGAACTCTCTTTCAGGAATTGAACATGCCCGACGACTCTTGGAATCCCAAGGGCTTGAACATCCCGCTCAGACGCCCGTTTGAAATCTTCACCCCGAACGTCTGCGCGATTGACATGGACACGACGGGCACATGGCCTTTCGGGCGTCGTCCAGAAGATCAGGTCGCGACTCGTTTCCTCTCGATGTTCCTCGATATGGAGGCTGAGTTTAACGGCAAGAAATACCACATTGACCTGCTGAACGATCAGTCCTTGTTGGACGCCGCGCCCATCGAGCCGAAGAATCCGCCGAATCCTCTGAAGAACGACAAGGAGTTCCTCGATCACTTTCCGTATCTGGCTGAGCCGTGGTAAACCGCTCGTCGCGGCTCAGCCACGTGAGTAATCTCTTTCACCAAGCAATTTGACATGCCGGAGCGAACGCCTCGCGTCCCGCGTCCCTTTCTGTTCTCGCGCCTGAACCCGAAGATGAGCAAACCGACTGACTTTGAAATCGAGTTGGAGCGGATTGACAGAGACATCTCTGAACTCGAAGGCGACGCGCTCGCCACCCCGCTCGACACCGAAAAAGCGACGCGGTTCGTCTACCGCCTCTACCAACGAGCCTCTCTGACCGGGAACTTCGCTGAACTCGAAGCCGCCGGGGCTGCCCTCGATGATGTCATCGGGCGCATCAGACAGGCGGCAGACCTCTGCTTTCTCAAGGCCAATCTTGACTTCAAATTTCACCGGCTCGCCGACGTAAGGCGCGATCTGGAGATGAGCACCATCTTTCGGGATAGCATTCAGGGTCGCACGTTGCAGGCCGACCTCGATTTTCAGGAAGGCCGGTACGAGGAATCGAGAAAGGGTTACGAGGCCATCATTAGTGAGGAGCGAACTTGGGACAGCCTCGCGCGCCTCGCTCACTTCAAGTTCAAGATGGGCGACGACGTTGGAGCCGACCAGTTGTACGCCGAAGCCGAAGACGAGTTGACCGCCAAGGAGATGAAGCACTACTCATGGGTGGAATTGCAAAGGGGCGTGCTTGACCTCAAGCGCGGTCGTTACACAGACGCGCAGGCGCATTACGAACGGGCTGGCCGCGCGTACTCAGGCCATTGGTTGGTTGACGAACACATGGCCGAGTTGATGGGAGCGCAGGGAAATTTCGATAAGGCGGTCGCGCTCTACGAGCAGGTCAACGCGCGCGTGCCGAGGCCGGAGTTTCAGCAGGCGCTCGGCGAACTTTACGCATACATGGGCAGACCTGAGCAGTCCGAGCCGTGGCTCGACCGTGCGCTCGCCGCTTACCTTGAGTCTGTCGAGCGCGGCGAGGTTCATTACTATCACCACCTCGCGGACTTCTACGCCGACGCGCGCAAGGATGGCGCGGAGGCTGTGAAGTGGGCGCGCAGAGACCTCGAACTGCGGGAGAACTTTTCGACCCTCGCGGCGCTGGCTTGGGCGTTGTACCGCGACGGGCAATTCAATGAGTCGCGCGAGACGATGGACAAGGCGCTCGCGTCCGGCGCGCGCGACGCGCACCTGCTCTCTCAGGCAGGAATCATCCAACGGGCTGCGGGCAATAACGACGAGGGCGATAAGTATTTGCAAATGGCAGCGCAATTCAACCCGCATCACCGGAGCTTTCACGTTCACCGTTAGGTAGTCGGTCAGTTTGATGAAATAACTCCCTGCTTCTCTATGTGCAGGCGACTTGGATGAAATATCTTGCCCCAGAATGACATGAACATTTAGAGGATCGTAGGCCGGACAATTATCTCCGGTTGGGTTAACGGAACAGCAATCCTCGTCAGATTTGAAATTGACCCATTACCGTTAACCCCGCTTGACTTGAACCTAAACCACGTCGCGCCATATCGCCGCGCGCTTCAGGCATCCGGCCCGTCTCCACGCGGGCTTCTCGACTAACCAGCTTTCGTCCACGCCCACGGAGCGGCGACCTTCGCTGTTGTCCGTACTCCGCCGGGAGCACGCGCTTGACGCGTTCCGCTCTTTCCCACAGGCTTCAAGCGCGCGCCCTCCAATTGTCAGCTTTAAGAAGTCATAATGGAGTAGTCGTCATGAGAAAACACTTGACCAAAATCATTGCTTTAATCGTCATCGTCCTGCTGGTTATCGGTGTGATTGCGATCATCAAACGTTGGCGGGGCAGAGGGCCGGAAATCGGAACCGTGGTCGACGAGGCGAGAGCCTCGTCGCGCGCGCCGAACTCTTTTCCCGCCGCCGATGAGGATTACTTCCGAGACATGGACGACGCCATCCCGCTGACGCCGGAGGAGATCAAAGGCCGCAACGCGTGGATTATCTGGACTGGCGGCAACGACCGCATGTGGGACAAGATTGGCGTGGATAGTTTCGGCGCGCTCGATCTGCTCAAGACGCTCTCATCGCATCCGAGCTTGAAGTTCAGCCGCGATAACCGCTGGAATTATCTGGGATTGGTCAACGAACCTTGCTTAGAAAAACCCACCGGCCCTGACCCGCAGCGTTATGGCTTGTGGCTCGACAAACGCACGGCGGATTGTCCCCCCGACCCCTTCGAGAACGAGTCGAAATATCCCGGCGTCAAAATCGGCGCGCGCGGCAAGAACATGCCCGTCGGCTCTTTCTATGGATGGGCGACCGGCATCGTCGGTCTGCGTCTGTTTCCGAATCCTGATTTCGATGAGGCCGCCGCGAAGAAGTGGGATGCTGAGAAATACTACAACGATCCAAAGTATTACAACGACAAAGACCTGATTCGACCTTATCGAGTCGGCATGTCGTGCGCGTTCTGCCACGTCGGGCCGAACCCTGTGAAACCGCCCGCAGACCCGGAGCATCCGAAGTGGGAAAACCTGTCGAACAACGTGGGGGCGCAGTATTTCTGGATTGACCGTATTTTCGACTGGCAAGCTGACCCGTCGAGCTACATTTTCCAGATGTTCCACACCTCACGTCCCGGCTCGCTGGACACATCGCTCATCTCGACGGACAACATCAACAACCCTCGGACGATGAACGCACTCTATTATCTCGGCCCGCGTCTCGAACAGGCGAAGCGGTTCGGCAAAGAGACGCTGGGCAAAGGGAGTATAGATAACAAGCAGTTTAACGATTACCCCCAGACGGCCTCGCTGTCGGCGCTCTTCACACCCCCGGCGACCGTCTATGCCCCGCGCGTCCTGAAAGACGGGTCTGATTCCGTGGGTGCGCTGGGTGCGCTCAACCGCGTCTATCTCAACATCGGTCTGTTCAGCGAAGAGTGGCTGCTGCACTTCAACCCGCTCGTCGGCGGGAAGCCAGTCTCTCCCATCGAAATCGCCGTGGCGCGCAAGAACTCAAGCTACTGGGAAGCGACAGAAGCGCAGACGCCCGACATGGCCCTCTTCTTCCTGAAGACGACCGCGCCGCACAAATTGAAGGACGCGCCCGGAGGCGACGCTTATCTGACGAAGGATAGCGCGCAACTCGACCGGGGCAAGGTCGTCTTCGCGGAAAATTGCGCGCGCTGCCATTCCAGCAAACTGCCGGCTCCCGCCGAAGGACTCGACCCCGGCGGCTGCGCGGGCAAGGATTATCTGAACTGCTGGAACAAGTATTGGGCGTGGACGAAGACCGAAGAATTCAAGTCGAAGATGCGTGAAATCGTGATGGCCGCCGATTTTCTGGACAACAATTACCTCTCCGCAGAACACAGGGTTCCGGTCACGCTGCTTCAGACCAACGCGTGCAGCCCGCTGGCGACGAATGCCATCAGGAACAACATCTGGGACAACTTCTCATCCGACACCTACAAGGATTTGCCGTCGGTTGGAACCATCACGGTCTACGACCCTGTGACGGGCGCGCCGAAGCAGTACGAGATGCCGGGAGGCGGACGCGGCTACACGCGCCCGGCGTCGCTCGTCAGTCTGTGGTCGACCGCGCCTTTCCTTCTGAACAACACCGTGGGCAAGTTCAATCCAAGCCCTTCAGTCCAGGCGCGCATGGAATCGTTTCAGAATTCGATTGAGCAGATGTTGTGGCCTGACAGGCGCGATAAGGATTCGGTGCTCGGCGACAAAGTTCCGGGGTTGATAGACCGCACCACCCAACGGTCTTACATCGTGATCAGGTCTGGCTTCGTGCCGGATAAACTCGCCGGATTGGTCGGATGGGGCGAGTGGTTGTTGCCGGGCATTTTCGGACAGGGCGAAGATCGCGGCGACATCAAGATCGGCCCGATACCGCCGGGAACCCCGATTGGCCTGCTCGCTAATCTCGACCTGCGCCCGGAAGATGCGGGTCTCGGCGACCGCTTCGACCGCGTCGCCCTCCTTATCAGCATCAAGAACAAGCTCAAATCCCTCGGACCCAACGCGACCGACGAGCAGGCTCAGGAGGTGCTCAAGCCGCTCGCGGGACAACTCATGGACTTGAGCAAGTGCCCGGACTACGTCGTGAATCGCGGCCACTACTTCGGGACTGATTACTTCAAAGACGAGCCGGGACTCAGCGACGAGGACAAGCGCGCTCTGATCGAGTTCCTGAAAACTTTCTGACGATTGGGGCTTGCGCCCTCCGAACTTTGGCGCTGGCCTCCCAAACCCTTAACCTAACTTCGTGAGGATGAAGATGAGCGATCAGGATTTCGATTATATCGTCGTCGGCTCCGGCGCGGGCGGCGGGCCGCTCGCGGCCAATCTCGCCAAAGCGGGTTTCACTGTCCTGTTGATGGAGGCGGGCGGAGACCCCTGCACAGAGGACAAGACGGGACGCGGTCGTTACATGTACGAAGTCCCGATTTTCCATGGTCTCTCCACCGAATATCCGTCGTGCGCTTGGAATTTCTTCGTGCGCCACTACACGGAAGACGAGCAGCAGGACAAGGACACGAAGACAGTTCCCGTGGATGGGAAGAACATGATTTGGTATCCGCGCGCGGGCGCGCTCGGCGGTTGTACGACTCACAACGCGATGATTACCGTCGTCCCGCAAGATAGCGATTGGGATCGTATCGCCGAAATCACGGGCGACAAGTCTTGGCTCGGCGAGAACATGCGACCCTACTTTACGAAACTTGAGAACTGCAATTACGTGCCGCGTCCCGGCTCGCTGAAAGCTGTCCTCAAGAGCGTCCTCGCTGTCATCCTCGAAGTGTTGACGGGCAGGAAGTCGCGGGTCAACGGGAGCCACGGGCATGGCTTCAACGGTTGGCTCCCGACCTCCGAGGCCAACCCGTTCCTGATACTGAAAGACAAGGTGCTGGTCGCGTCAATCCTGAACGCCGCCAAGGGCGCTTTCCGTGAACACGTCGGCGACCCGCTCCTCAGTCTTGAGACCCGGCTCGACCCGAACGACGCCAGATACAAGGCCGACAGCCCGGAGGGGGTGGTCTTTACCCCGCTCGCCGTTGAACGGGGCAAGCGCGCAGGCCCGCGCGACTACGTGCTGCGCGTGCAGAAGGAATGCCATGAGAAGCAGGAGAAAGAACAGCAAGAGAACAAGCCGGAGGACAAAAGATTTCGGGGCGCGTTGACGATCAAAAAACACGCGCTCGCCACACGCGTTCTCTTCGAGGGGACGCAGGCCGTCGGCGTCGAGTACATCAACAAAGCCCACGTCTATCGCGCCGACCCGGCCGCGACGGATGAGACGCCCGACCCTGCGTCGCTCCCACGCGAGCAGGTGCGCGCCCGTCGCGAGGTCATCCTGTCGGGCGGCGCTTTCAACACGCCGCAACTCTTGAAACTCTCCGGCATCGGGCCGCGCGAAGAGTTGGAGCGGTTCGGGATTCCCGTGGTCGCCGAGTTGCCGGGCGTCGGCGAGAACTTGCAAGACCGCTACGAAGTAGGCGTAATCTCACAGTACGTCAAAGATTTCGTCCTGCTCAAAGGCGCGTCGTTCGCCCCGCCCGACGAAGGCCAAGACCCGGACGACTTCCTGAAGAAGTGGGACGAAGGCGGTCGGGGCATCTACGGCTCAAACGGCGCTTTGATCGGCATCATCAAGCGCTCGCGCAAAGATTTGACTGACCCCGATCTCTACATCTTCGGCCTCCCCGGCTTCTTCAAAGGCTACAAACCCGGCTACTCGAAAATCTTCGAGGCCGAGCACAACAGGTTCACCTGGGCGATCTTGAAGGCGCGCACCGAGAACACAGGGCGGGTGCAACTCGTCTCCGCTAACCCTTGGGACAGACCGTCGGTTAACTTCCAATACTTCGGCGACGGCCTCCGGGAGAAAGACCTTGACCTCGATGCGGTCGTCGACGGCGTCAAGTTTGTCCGCACCATGAACGAGCGCCTGAAGGCGCTCGGCCTCGTCGTCAGCGAACTATGTCCCGGCCCCCAGATCGAAACCGAAGAGCAACTCCGCGAGTTCATTAGGGACGAAGCTTGGGGGCATCACGCTTCCTGCACCTGCAAGATTGGAGCCGATGGCGACGACTCAGCGGTGCTCGACAGCCGCTTCCGCGTCCGTAAGACGCAAGGGCTGCGCGTCGTTGATGCGTCCGTGTTCCCGAAGATACCGGGTTACTTCATCGTCACGGCGATTTACATGATTAGCGAAAAAGCTTCGGACGCGATCATTGAAGACGCCCGCACCAGCGGCAGTGGCGGCTGATGCCTCTGCCGTTAGCGTCCTGACTTCTTAGCGACTTTGCGCTCTCTAGCGTGAAATAAAGTTGCGCGCAGGGGACGCACAGCCGCAAAGGAAGAAGATTATTGTTGCCTTGGCTCAAGTCACCTTTTGAACTGCGCTCTCAGTCCAAACCAATGTTTTTGTCTCGATGCCAATGCAAACCGTAATAAGGAACTCTGACAACGGAAGGAAAAGCCGTGCCGAACAACAAACAGTCGCCCCCCGAAACCAACCGCGTGCTCGTCAAACTCCGCCCGTCCAACGCGCTGAGGGCGGCTGAATCGCGCGCCAACCTGCGACCGCTCTATGACACGCCAATCACGACGACCACTTTCGGCGTCGACACCAACCCGCAGTGGTTCCTCGCCGAGTTGCCCGACGGGGCGGCGACGCCCTGGGACCTCGCGCACGCGCGCGTCGCCGGACAGCTTGGCGTCTCCGAGTCGGACGTAATCTTCGCGGAGCCTGACATTATCCATAAAGACGTTTATCAAGACGCGAACGAAGAAATGGCTGGCCGGGCTTTCGCTGCCGGTGACAATTGCGAGGCCAATCCTCAAGATGGGACGCACGGCAAGGCGCTCGGCCCCGACGGCCAGTTCGCTTGGCATCTCGGCGATAACTACACGCAACTCGGCAAAGCGCGCGATGCCGTCGAGTTCAAAGACCCGCGAACGCGCATCGCACATCTCGACACAGGCTACTACCGCGCGCACGACACTAAGCCTGAGCATATCTTAAGCCACCTCGAACGAAGCTTCGTCGAGGGCGACGCCAACCATAACAGCGCCGAAGACCCTGACAACCGCGTCCCGGTGATTGACAACTCCGGTCACGGCACCGGAACCATCAGCATCCTCGCGGGCGGCAAGACCCCTGCGGCCTACGGCGGCGACTACCTCGGCGGCGCATACGGCGCGGAAGTTCTGCCCCTCCGCGTCGCCGACCGCGTCGTTCTCCTCCGCACGAGCGCGCTGGCGCAGGCGCTCGGTTACGCCGTCGAGCAGCAGTGCGACGTGGTCACGTTGAGCATGGGCGGCCTGCCCTCACGCGCTTGGGGCGAGGCCGTGGACAAGGCTTACGAGGCGGGCGTCTGCATCTGCGCGGCGACGGGTAATCACGTCGGCTTCACGCCGCCGCGCACGGTCGTCTATCCGGCGCGCTACAGCCGCGTCCTCGCCGTCTGTGGCGTGATGGCCGACGGACGGCCTTACGCCGACCTCAAGGGAACCGCGCTCGAAGGCAGCTTCGGCCCCGACTCAGCCATGAAGGCGGCCATCGCCACCTACACGCCGAACATCCCTTGGGCACGTTTCATGTGCGGAGAGATCATTCGCCTCAACGGCGAGGGCACGTCGGCGGCCACGCCGCAGGTTGCCGCCGCCGTCGCTCTCTGGTTCGAGAAGTACAAGAACGAGTTGCAGCGCAACTGGACTCGTGTCGAGGCCGTTCGCAACGCCCTCTTCACCTCCGCCAAGATGAAGGCCGACCGCAAGCACTTCGGCAACGGCGTGCTTCAGGCGTACGCGGCGCTCTCCGTGAAACCCGTCCTCGGTCTGAAGATGAGCAATGTCTCCGACGACTCTTTCTCATTCATCCGCATCGTCACTGGTCTCGGCGTCATCGAAGCTCCGCCGCGCGAGTTGATGTTCAACCTCGAACTCTCGCAACGCTGGCTGGTCAACGAAGAACTGCAAGCGATCGTGCCCGACCCCGGCGGCGCGGCCAAGCTGGAGGGGGAGAAACTGCGCCGCTTTATGCAGGCCGTTATCGAAGACGAGGGGGCTTCGCTCGCGCTCCGTAAGCATGTCGCCACGCGCTACCCCGTCGCCGCCGGACAGTCCGCGCCGCGCACCAAGCGGTCGAAGGCCGTCGTCCCCGAGGCGTTGCCGGTCTGCGACGTGCAGCCCGCCGTCCGAAATCCGCCATACCGCCGCGTCCGCGTCTATGCCGTTGACCCAAGCCTCTCGTCGCGGCTCGACACCGCCGGGATCAACGAGGTGACGCTCAAAATCCGTTGGGAGGGATTAGCGAAAGGGCCGGTCGGCGAGTACCTCGCCGTCGAGGATGTGGACGCCTCGAACAAACGTTACGAACCCGTGAACCTCGACGACCCACGGCTGCTCGCGCAGGACGGCTGGGCACCGTCGGAGGGCAACCCGCAGTTTCATCAGCAGATGGTTTATGCCGTTGCGATGAAGACCATCGAACATTTCGAGCGCGCTCTTGGTCGCCCAGTCCTTTGGCGTCCCAGACCGAACCCGAAGAATGCTAACGACGACAGCGGTTTTATTCCTCAACTCAGCGTCCGCCCGCACGCGCTCAGGCAGGCTAACGCTTTCTACAGCCCGCAGGATGTCGCGTTGCTGTTCGGCTACTTCGAGGCTTCGACCGACGACCCCGGCGACCACATGCCCGGCAGCCGCGTCTACAGTTGCCTGTCGCACGACATTATCGCCCACGAAACCACCCACGCCATTCTCGACGGGATGCACAGACGCTTCAACGAGCCGACCAACCCCGACGTGCTCGCACTGCACGAGGGCTTCGCAGACATCGTCGCCCTCATGCAGCATTTCACCATCCCCGAAATGTTGGAGCAGGAAATCAGCCAGACGCGCGGCGACATCGAGGCCGAGTCAATGCTTGGCAGCCTCGCCGTCCAATTCGGCTACGCGACGGGCGGGCGCGGCGCGCTGCGCGATGCCATCGGTCATAAAGAAGACGGCGTCTGGAAGAGATTCACGCCAGACCCTTCGGACTTGCAGAAGCGCCTGACGCCGCACACGCGCGGGGCTATTCTGGTCGGCGCGGTCTTCGATGCCTTCATCGCCATCTACAAGTCGCGTATCGCCGACCTGCTCCGCATCTACACGGGCGGGACGGGCGTCCTGCCGAACGGCTCGATTCATCCAGACCTCGTGCGCCGCCTCGCAGACGAAGCGGCGAAGTCTGCCAATCACGTTCTCAACATGTGTATCCGCGCGCTCGACTACCTGCCGCCCGTGGACGTAACTTTCTTCGAGTACCTGCGCGCGCTCATCACCGCCGACTTCGACATCGTCAGCGACGACCGCCACAACTACCGCGTCGCCTTCGTCGAAGCCTTCCGCCGCCGCGCCATCTATCCCGTCAACCTCGACGCGCCGACACCCGACACGCCCCGCACGCTCTCGGTTGACACGCTGCGCTGGCAGGGTCTCGACCCGTCTAAGTTTCAAAAGGGGTTACAGGAGAAGATTAAGGATCAGTACCGCGACATCATTAAAGAACTGAAGGCATACGCCGACGCCTGCTTTTATTTAGAAGATCGTGAGGCGCTGTTCAAGGCGACGCGGACGCAACGGCGCAATCTCCACGAGCAGCTAAAGAGCACCTTCAAGGCCGTGCCGGAATTCGCCACTGAACTCGGTCTCGACCCGACGCAGAAGTTCGAGGTTCACGAACTGCGCCGTGCGATGCGCGTCAGCCCCGACGGCAAGCACATCCCGCAACTCGTCGTCGCGCTGACGCAGGCACAAGTGGTCAAGCAGGAGGGCACGCCGAGCCACGTCTTTCGCGGAGGCGTGACACTCGTCGTAGACCTCTCCGTTCCGGAGGTCAAGTACCGGATCATCAAAAACATCAACAGCCCGGATAGGCAGGAGCGCACCGCTGCCTTCATCCGCGCCGCTGCCGCCGACCCGCTGCGTGCGCTCTTCTTCTCGCCCGACCGGCGCGAGCCTTTCGCCGCACTCCACTCGCTCGCCGACGATGGCTTCTAAGGCGGGCGATCTTAGCGACACGAATCGGGGACGCGGACGGCCAAGGTCACACGCGTCCCCGATTTCTTAAAACTGCCGGCATGACACTCAGAAGACTTTGGAGAGTAGGCTTTTCATGTTCCTGTCAGGATTAGTTCTTTCAGATTCTCAGCAGAGAAGGTCGGCGAGTAGGGAATCTTGCTCGGCGGCGTCGCGCTCGCCGATGCGGACGGTGGCTTCCAGTAGGTCGGGGCGTGTAAAGTCCCAACGCTCGACGGGCAGCGTTTCGCGCGGCGCGACGTACAGACGCGAGCCTTGTTTGCCGAGCACGCCGAACGGGTAAGGGCGCGTGAGCATCACCAGATTGCGCCGGATGCCCGGCACTTCGTCGGCGAGGAAAGCGGGAGCATTATCAATAACTCCGCCGTCGAGCAGATGCCGTCCGGCAAAGTTGCCGACGGAAGTGAAAGGCGGCGTCGCCGACGATGAGATAATCAGGTCGGCCAACTGCTCCGGCGTCTCGCAATCTCTGGCGTCAAAGGCCAGCGCCGTAAAGCCCACGCGCCGCCCGTAAGTCGGATGAATCCCCCCCTCGCGCAATACCTTCTCTAATTTGTAAGCGCCGAGAGCCAGCAGGACGGCGGCAAAGACGGGGAGCCTGCGTGGAAACGCGGTGGTCAGCACCAGCACAGGGAAGGGCTGCGAGCGGATGCGCTCAAGTCCGCCGGAAGAGAAGGCGTGCCGCAGCATGTCACGATAAATCGGTTCATGCGGCGTGGGACGTTTGCCGGACAGCAGCCGCCGCCATTCAAAGTTTTTCGTCACTTCGCGGCAACGCTCTTTCCAATACCCATTGACCTCTTCCTCTCGACCGCTCAACATGAGCGCTGCCACGCATGCCCCGGCACTACACGTCGCCAGACAACCGACGCGAGGAAGCAAACGCGCGCGCCAACCATTCATTAAGCCCAGTTGATAAAATGCGCGGTTGCCGCCACCGGCGAATGTAATTGCCAAGTCCCGCTCAGACATTGTTTCCCGGTCAAGAAGTTGTTCGTCTCAGCCATCCGAAGCAGTAGTTCGCGCTCCTCGAACTACATCAACATAAAAAAGCTTCGTTGACAAGCGCCATTTAAAATACAATAAAGTCATGCTCAAGCTTTTAAGAGTTGCCGCCGCTGACGAAGGAGATGTCGAGACGCCACGACTGCTCTTTAAAGAACTCGCCGCTTCAACCGGCGCTGATTTTAATTTTCAGAACTTTGAAGAGGAGTTGGCGCAATTGCCCGGCAAGTATGCTCCGCCGCAGGGATGCCTGCTGCTGGCTCTCGATGCAGACGAGGTGGCGGGCTGCATTGCGCTCAGACGCCTCGGCGACGGCGTATGCGAAATGAAGCGGCTCTACGTCAGGCCGCAATTTCGCGGCTTGCAGATTGGCCGTGCGCTGGCAGAGGCCGTGATTGAGGAAGCGCGAAGCATCGGCTATGCACGGATGCGTCTCGATACGCTGCCGACGATGCACGCCGCGCGCCGCCTCTACCAATCGCTCGGATTCAAAGAGATTGCTCCCTATTACTTCAACCCTATCGAGGGAACTCTGTTCATGGAATTAACTTTGGAGCAAGACCGCCGGAAGCAGACAGTCTCCTAGCCATGCCGAGACATCCGTCAACAATCGGCTTCGCACATTCAACTGGTAAGGTGGAAACTATGACCAAGCTCAGCGTTAATCTCAACAAGGTCGCACTGCTCAGGAACGCTCGAACACTCAATATTCCAAGCGTGACTGATGCGGCGCGGACGTGCATCAGAGCGGGCGCGCACGGCATCACGGTTCACCCGCGCCCCGACGAGAGACATATCAAGTCGACGGACGTGGGCGAGTTGGCAGAGCTTTTGGCGAACGTGCCAAGCGTCGAGTACAACATCGAAGGCAATCCTTTCCCCGCCTTCATGGCGCTTGTCCGAAAGGTGCAGCCGACGCAGTGCACACTGGTTCCCGATAGCCCCGACGCTTTAACCTCGGATCATGGATGGGACTTGGAGCAAGAGGGCGAACGATTGAAGCCGGTCATCGAAGAATTGAAAAGCTTGAACGTGCGGGTCAGCCTCTTTATGGATACAGACCTCACGCAGATTGAACGCGCACGCGAAGTCGGGGCAGACCGCATCGAGCTATACACGCAGCCTTACGCAGCAAGCTACGGCGATGACGACGAAGACGAAGTGTTCGAGAGATTCGTCAACGCGGCAGAGCGAGCCAGCCAACTCGGTTTAGGCATCAATGCCGGGCATGACCTGAACTTGAAGAACCTCGCGCGCTTCTGCTCGATTCCGAATGTCCTCGAAGTTTCTATCGGTCATGCGTTGATTGCCGACGCCTTGGACATGGGGCTGTTCCGCGCCGTGCAGTCATACTTGAGCGTGTTGGCTCAATCCGCCACGGGCGAGCCGCCGCTGTCGAAAGAAGGGAAGAGAGCCTGATGAGTGTTAATCAACATCTTCATCGCTACCGAGCGAGATGCTTCTGGCAGGGAACGACGGCCGCCGGATATGAAAAATATGATCGAACTCACGAAGCATCCGCCCCGCCCGCTCTCGCCTCGCTCGTGCTCTCATCCGATCCGGCTTTTCGCGGCCACGCCGAGCAGTTGAATCCTGAGCAACTTCTCATCATCGCGGCGGCCTCATGCCAACTGCTCTCATTTCTGGCGGTCGCCGCACGCGCGCGGATAGATGTCTTGGAGTATGAAGACAACGCGGAGGCGGAGATGCCGGAAGACGTGAGGCCGGTTCACATCACCGCGATTAAATTAAAACCGCGCATCGTCGTGGGCGCGGGCGCAAGCGAGGAGCGAATTCGTTACCTTGTCGAAGTGGCGCATCGTGAATGCTACATCGCCAATAGCCTGACGAGCGTGATTACCGTCGAGCCGACGATTCATGTGCGGGCGCGGATGGAAGATGAGGCGCGCTGAAATTTCCATAACAATTTCACGATGAGATATGACCTCAGACGACGCGTCGTGGCCGAGGCGGTAGGGACGGCAATGCTGCTGGCTGCTGTCGTCGGCTCCGGCATTATGGGCGAGCGATTGTCTGGCGATAACGTCGCCGTGGCCTTACTTGCCAACACGATTGCGACCGGCGCGGCGCTCGTCGCGCTGATACTCACCTTCGGCTCAATTTCAGGAGCGCACTTTAACCCAGCCGTGACGCTGGCCGATGCATCGCAGGGAGGCATCGCGTGGCGCGACGCGCCTTCCTCTATCATCGCTCAGATAACCGGCGCGTTCGCGGGCGTGGCCGCCGCTCACTTGATGTTCGATTTGCCGGTGTTCTTCGCTTCGCAACACAAGCGCTCCGGCGGCTCTCAGGTTTTCAGCGAGTTCGTCGCGTCCTTCGGCTTGCTGGCGGTGATTTGGGGATGCGTCCGGCTGCGCTCGTCGGCTGTTCCCTTTGCCGTCGCCGCATACATTACGGCTGCCTACTGGTTCACAGCTTCAACCTCATTTGCTAATCCAGCCGTCACTGCTCGCACGCTCGGCAACCGGCACGTTCGCTGGCATCCGCTCCATTGACGCGCCCCTTTTCATCATCGGACAATTACTCGGCGCGTCGGCGGCGACGATTCTCTTTCGCTGGCTCGTGCCTTCGCTTCCCGAAGATGCTGAATCGGTGATTGTTCCACACGCCGGAAAGGACAGACGCTCATGAGTGATAAGAAGAGAGTCCTAATTCTCTGCACGGGTAATTCGGCACGCAGCCAGATGGCGGAAGGCTTATTACGTCGAGCGGGCGGCGATAGATTTGAAGTGTTCAGCGCGGGTGTCGAACCCAGTCACGCACGCCCGCAAGCTATCGAAGCGATGCGAGAAATCGGCATAGACATTTCAGCACATCGCTCAAAGTCAGTTGACGAGTTCGACGGGCAAAACTTCGATTACGTCATCACGGTTTGCGACGACGCGAAGGAACAATGCCCCGTCTTCCTCGGCAAGACCGAGCGCCTCCACTGGTCTTTTGAAGACCCTGCCGCCGCCACAGGCGACGAGGCGGCGCGGCTCGCCGTCTTCCGCCCCGCGCGCGATGAGATAAGCGTGCGGCTGCGTGATTTTATCGCCACCTGATCTGTACTGTCCCTTCGGGACATGAAAATCCACGCACTTTTAAAACTGCCTCCTGGAAGAATCTCTGATTTCAAATCAGGCCGTTAGGATATTCAACGGATGGAAGTCAGCACACGCTTAATCAATTCGTCGGGATTGGCTTGATGCCAGCGCCAGACCACGACGAGATCATGCTCCGGGTCAATCCAGATTGTGTTCGAGCCGTAGCCGAGCGCGGCGAAACTCGTCTCCGGCGCGCTCGCCCATTGCTTGTGCGCGGTATTGAGCCACCACAAGTAACCGTAATCCGGCTTGACTGCGCCCGGCGTCGTCGCCATCCGTACCCAACTCTCCGAGATGATCCGGCGTCCGCGCCATTTGCCCTGACGCAGAAACAAATAGCCGAATCGAGCTTCATCGCGCGTGCTAATCCATAAGCCTCCGCCCCAACGCGTGCCGCCGCTGACAGAGGGCATCTTCCTGCCGTTAATCATCACGTCCGAATTGGAGTAGCCGTGATACTGCCACGTCTCGGACGCGCCTATCGGCTGCATCACTTCTTCTTTCAAGACCTGCGGTAGAGGCTTGCGCCAGACTCTCAGCAGCGAGAGAGCGAGACGGTTAATCCGCACGTCGTTGTATTCCCAGTAAGTTCCCGGCTCTCGCAACTCTCTCGGCTCACGACGACCTTTGCCGAACTGTTCGACGCCGAGAAAATCGTGAGACTTGCCCCACATCGCTCCTTCCCATTCGCTGGTCTGCTGCGCGTGCTCCTCCCACGTAATCTTCGCGTTATGCGCTGATTCGTATCCGCCATCGCTCACATATTGCCGGACGGGGTCTCTGATGTTCTTAATCAAGCCGCGCTCAATCGTCAGACCGAGCAGCGTCGAAAGAAAACTTTTAGCGACACTGTAAGTCGGGTCAATTCGTTTGGTGTCTCCCCACTCGGCCACGATGTAGCCGTGACGGATAACAAGGCCGTTCGTCTCCCCGCGCTCGCGCGGAAGCGGGCCAAGCAGCGAGCCGAAGGTTTCAACCTGTGTCGAGAAATCACGCGGAACCTTACTCTCCTGCGTCGCGGCATAGGCGACGGCTTGCTCAAGCAGCGCCGCGTCCATGCTGACCTCTTGAGGCCGCCGATGTTGCCACACGTCACCACGCGGCGGATAATAGAGCGCGCCTTGAACCTTCCGTTGGTGCGCCCGTTGCGCTGTCGCGTCCTGCTGAAATGCCGTCACGCTCGACAGGCCGCCGAGCGCCGACACGATTAATGCGATGATTAGATTACGTCTCATCGAGACTCCTTCGGGTAAAGAGTTCAAAGCTCAAACTTTAAAGTTCAAAAGTTGGAAAACCTGTTTTTGACTGTGAACTTTGAGCTTTAAACTTTGAACTTTATTTCGGGACAGAGATGAGTTCTCAACTTTCATTGCGTGCGGAGAACTCCCCGGATTTTAGTTCCACGAAGCGCTCGTTGTCATCAGTCGCTTTGCGCCTTTGCGTCTTTGCGCGAAACTTTCTTCTTCACTCGCCAAAAGAAAGTTTCGCGCAAAGACGCAAAGAAAGAATGTGTGAGTAGTTTGAAACGAACTGTAAGGCGTGCGGCGAGCAGTTGTGGCACAATCGAAGGAGAGAGACGTTGGCGGATTAAGATTCAAGCGGTCAGGAGGGCAGGAAGATGGGAAGAGTGGTCATCGGTGCATGTCTGTGCGCGGTGTTGGCTGTGGGTTCGACGGCGCAGGGGCAGCGGCGCAACAACGGCGGCGGTCGGGGCGCGGCGGGGCAATCCGACGGGATGGCGGCGGCGCTCAAGGGTGTGAGCGGCGAAGAGATTTTGCGTCACATCAAGGCGCTGGCGTCGGATGCGCCGGGGAGTAAAGGCGAGGAATTGACTATTAACTACCTGACGGAACAATACAAAAACTTAGGACTCAAGCCCGGAAATAGTGGCGGCTCATACACGCAAAACGTTCCGCTCGTCGGCCTGACCACGCGCCCTTCGGCTTCCTTCAACGTGGCGGGCAGGCAGATTGACCTCAAGTTTCCCGAAGACTATGTGGCGGTCACGCGCCGCGTCGTGCCGGAAGTGAGTGTCGAGAATTCGGAGATGGTCTTCGTCGGTTACGGGGTGGTCGCGCCCGAATACGGTTGGGACGATTACAAAGACGTGGACGTGCGCGGAAAGACCATCGTCATGCTCATCAACGACCCGCCCGTGCCTGATTCGGCGGATGCGACAAAGCTCGACGAGAAGATGTTCAAGGGACGCGCGATGACCTACTACGGTCGCTGGACGTACAAGTACGAGATGGCGGCGGAACGCGGCGCAGCGGCGGTCATCATCGTCCACGAAACCGCCCCGGCCGGGTATCCTTACACGACCGTCGTCTCCGGCTGGGGAGGCGAAAACTTCGACATCAAGGCTGCTGACAAGAATATGGGCAGGGCTGCCGTCGAGGCGTGGATGACTCTGGAGCGCGCGAAGGAATTGTTCGCGGCGGGTGGCAAAGACTTCGACGCCTTAAAGCTTGCGGCAGCCAGCAAGGAATTCAGGCCAATCGCGCTCGGAGCGAAGGCTAATTTTAATCTCAAGGTGACGGCGCGCGATGTCGAATCGCATAATGTCATCGGCAAGATTGAAGGCTCAGACCCGAAGCTCAGAGATGAGTATGTCGTCTACAGCGCGCACTGGGATGCCTTCGGACGTGACGAAAAACTCACTGGCGACAAGATTCGCAACGGCGCGCTCGACAACGCATCGGGCATCGCCGAAATGCTTGAGACCGCGCGAGCCTTCACCAGACTCAAGCAGCCGCCGAAA
Source organism: uncultured Pyrinomonadaceae bacterium (assembly GCA_964246705.1). Classification (GTDB taxonomy): domain Bacteria; phylum Acidobacteriota; class Blastocatellia; order Pyrinomonadales; family Pyrinomonadaceae; genus DASZCR01. The sequence goes on along the minus strand of CAXTRQ010000061.1, from coordinate 932 downwards.
AGATCAATGCTGTTCCTCGCCGTCACGGCTGAAGAATCCGGTCTGCTCGGAGCGAAGTACTACGCCGCCAATCCGCCGTACCCTCTGGAACGTACGCTCGCCGACATCAACATGGACATGATGAACCTCTGGGGACGCACGCGCTCGGTCGTGAGCATCGGCTACGGCAACACGACGCTCGAAGATTTGCTGGTCGAGGTTGCCGCCGCGCAGGGGCGCACCGTCAAGCCCGACCCGGAGCCGGAGAAGGGCTTCTTCTACCGCTCCGATCATCTGGAATTTGTGAAGCGCGGAGTGCCCGCTCTGACCTTTCTGCACTCAGGCACGGACTACGTTGGAAAGCCGGAGGGCTACGGCCCGACAAAGCGCCGGGAGTACACCGAGCGCGACTACCACAAGCCATCCGACGAGGTGAAGCCGGACTGGGATTTCACAGGCGCAGTGGACGACGTGCAGTTGTTGGTGCAGGTCGGATACCGTGTCGCGCAGGGCGACAAGTATCCGGAATGGAAACCGGGAACGGAGTTCAAAGCCAGACGCGAAGAGATGCTGAGACGAGCGCGAAAATGAGTCGTCGCGCAACTTTTTGTTTTCTTAGCGGCTTTGCGTGTGAATGAGTTTCACGCAAAGCCGCTAAGAAAGCAGGACGCTAAGAAGAAAGCTTTCAGACTTTCTCTGCTCGACGTGAGACAGGCTTGCCGGACATGCAACGGAAATTCGCTCTGGGTCAAATGGGGTTCACCGCAGAGACGCAGAGAGGTGCACAGAGAAAACCCACTTAACGCTGCGCGACCTCCATCCGTTCTGCGCCTCTGCGGTGAAGATTAAGCCCTCAACGCACTATCAGAAGTTGAAGCGAAGCTGCCCGACGATGCGACGGTTGCCTGCCGCCGGGTTGCCGCCGCTGCCGGGGCCGAACCCGAATCCACCGG
>CAXTRQ010000060.1:0-30478 GCA_964246705.1 uncultured Pyrinomonadaceae bacterium | reverse complement strand
TAGTCTGAGGTTTATTAGAGACAGTAATGAGCATACAATATGTGATACACATTATTCTATTCATTTTTCTAGTTAACATTTAAATTTTTATATCGCTGGTATGATGAGTTGAACGGGAAGCCGGAACTCGTAGATAGAGAACTGACAGACGTTTACGAGTTTCAACAATTAAGTAATACCTTGTTGCTGGGTGTTGCGGAGAACGGTTTGTATCGTTGGGATGATGTGACGCAGGGCAGACCGGAGCGCGTTGAGGTCGGTGTGGCATTTGGGAGCGTGAGTAATATCTATCGAGTAGGTAGCACGTTGTTGATTGATGCGGAGAAGGGTCTGTATCGCTGGAATGATGAGTTGAAGGGTAAGCCGGAGATTGTGGATGAAGAGGATTCAAATCGTTTAGATCAAGAAATGTCCATCTTTGAATTTATACAAGTAGGTAGCACCCTTTTGCTTATCACGCCGGAAGCACTATACCGCTGGAATGATATGACGAACGGTAAGCTAGAACGCGTGGACGCGCGTAAAGATATGGGCATGCCTACTTCGTTGAAACGATTAGGCAACACCTCATTGTATGGTACGGAGAATGGCCTGTATCGCTGGGATGATGTAACGCGCGGGAGACCAGAGCCAGTTAATCTTGGTCTTGAGTTGTGGGACATCAACGCCTCCCAACAAGTAGGTAGCACCTTGTTCATTGGCACGACGGCGGGATTGTTACGAATCGATGGAGTCGGAATTAAATGGGACGCTAAAATTGGAGTAGATGAATTATCAGGGCCATACTTTTCAGACTCCCACGTACCTGTTCACTGGAAAGTTGGAAATTATGAACGTAGAGCGACACCACAGACTGTTCTGGTACGGGTACTAGTGAAGGATAAAAATGGGGAGATTGATAAAGATGCTACAGGGACCCCCCTACCATTAGAAGGATGGGAAGTGGCTGGTGGCGAAAATAGTTTCTCGACGCCCAAGCTTCTTCCGGGAACGTATAGCTTGACTCTTCGGGCTGTTGATCTAACAGGTAATACTTCAGATCATGAGCCTATCTATTTCACGGTGTATTCATCACCAGCACAAGTTATGTTGGTATGGGGAAGGTATGTAGCACTTACTTATACTGGCATCAGTGTATTGGTTTTTTTAGCCCTTTTTTTTGGTGCGCGGAAGTCTAAACGGTGCTTTGAAATCCTTGCCGACCCAGTAACGCGCAAAGCTGGTATATATTTTGGCTTCGCCCTGCGTTATCTTACACCTGTACGTATATGGGTATTTGAAAGGTATTATGACAAACTCAAGAAAGATTGGCCTAGTAATGATAGCTATGTTCCTTATTACCTTATACCTCATACGGACAAGTCTGACGGAAAGCCTGCTGACCTCATCGAATCTACAAATATAATCAAGTGTCTCCGCAATGAAAATCGCATTCTGATAGTGGGCGGTCCGGGAACCGGCAAGACCGCGTTAGTAAAGAACTTGATTCAAACTTATTGTGAGCAACCCTCATTGCGTGCTGCGTGGAAGCGCTATGGGTTTATTCCAATCTGGGTGAATTTGCGAGAGTTGGCAAGTTCATCTGATATGTCAGTCATTGAACTTGTACGCTCCGCCTTAGAGGGTCAGGAAGTGAAATTTGACGAAAAGGACTTGTTCTTCGAGTTGTTATTACGCAATGGTGGATTTCTTATTATTCTTGATGGACTTAATGAGGTGAATATAGATAGTGCAGTCAATAAATTTGCTGCCACCATGCCGTCAGTAAAACTACTACTGACGTCACAAACAGACTTGGTTAGCGATTCTTTCAAACGTTATAGGCTGCCGTTCTTCGATCCCCACTTTGCTAAAACATTGCTACGAAAATTCATCGGGGGTGAACTAGCTAACAAAGCGATCCAAGAAGTTCCAGAGCTCTGGCCTGGGATAAAATGCGGCTACGATGTCAGACTAATTGAACAGATCGTAAAGACTCAAGAAACTAAAAAGCAAGAGTCGCCGCCACAAACGACCAAGACCCTAAAATCGGATCGAACAAAGCCGCCTTTGTTTGACACACAAGATTCTAAACTTCCTAAGAATCGCCTAGAGCTTTACAAGGCAATGGTTAAACTATCCGATACTAAATATGAAAAAGAAAAAATCGAGACACGCGCTTTCCCTTGGGCGGTGGTCTGTGAACGTGCTTGGAATATGTGGAGAGATCGGCAACGTCGCTTTCAGCCTGATGAGAATTTGACGGATACTGATGTCAAGCATCTGGATGATACAAACATCGTCGTTAAGCGCTCTAACGGATATGAATTCTCACATGACCTAATGCGGGCTTTTCTGAGTGCGTTATGGTGTGCCCGTTATACACATTCGATTGATTTGATTATCGAACAAAGGCTTAAAGGAAACGAAGCAGCGAAGGTTTGGACTCTAAGCCCAGACGATCAAACTCCAACATTTAGCTTTTTAACTGAATTAATTGAAAATCAAGAAGACTTACAGCAAATTGCCCAATTTGCAACGGAAAAAGTTAGTGAACGACAGCAGCTAATGATTGCGGCCCAAGAAGCAGCAAAGAAAAAATCTTGGCCGATACAAGTAAAGCTCACCAGACTGTCATAAATAGAGGTAGTTATTGTTGTCGAGGTAGAATTCGCTTGTACGGAATTTGACGCACTTCAATGGTCTAAATTTAAATGCGGACAAGCAGCAAGAAGCGGGGGGGGGGGACAGATAACCCCCCGGCTAGTTGTGTGGGTTGTTTGGTACCCGCCAGGCTTCTTGCTGTGCATGTTGCCGGGTGTTTTTGTGGTTGGCAAGTCATAAATATTAACAAGTCGTTGCCCGATAGATACCTTTCATGCAACGAAATGTAAAGAAGTTTATAATAAGTGATGATCGTTGCTGGCCGGAGATATACTCGCTGGCGTGGGCGGCTATGAGAAGTAATTATTCAGCGGACTATAAAAAGCAATAGAGGATGAATATCAAAATGGCAGATAGACACGAAAATAAGGAGCTACCGATCTTTCTACTCTTCGCATCCGCGCGCGGGCTGCTTATCGAGTCCGACTCCATCGAGAAGCGCAAGCCGCCCGAACCCGACATCCTGTGTAACGTCACCGGCGAAGGGCCAGTCGCCTTTGAGATGGTCGAGTTGATTGACCAGAATAAGATTGCGAAGCCGGTGAGCGATCAGTGGACACTAATAGATCGTTTGCGTGACGGCCACAGAAGCTTACCGGCTGAGATGAAAGCTGAATTCGACAGGCGATTCGGGAACGCTTGGGTAGAAGCTAAAATGCGACCATCCATATCACTGAACAGACGCGAGAAAATCGCGGACGGCATAATCGAACACATGATGACGTTGAATCCCGACTTCGAGGGTGCTTTCTCAGTAAAGGAGAAGAGAGTAGAGGTGGCCTCAGTCAGGGTTAAAAGACGAGATGGCCTCATCGGCTCACATTTCAAGGTACCAGCGACGGATTGTTACGACCCCATCCCACTCGACCGTCTTAGAGCGAAGTTCGAAAAGAATTACATAAGCAGTGTCCCAATAGAGCTACTGGCCTACTATCATACGCAGGCGGCACCGCTAGAGCAGCAGCTACGCAAACTTTTCAGCTTCGTAGAATCACACTTGGTGGGCTCACGCTTCAGGCGTGTATGGATCTTTAGCGTCTCTGACCATCGTATCTGCTTCTCGGTAGGCGGCCCCTCTCACGAGGCATCAAGACTTTAAGTCTTGAGGTCCTTGATGAACCTCCCGAGCGTGTCTCTTGTATGAAAGATAAAAGGTATCATTGTGTAACTCCGCAGAGCGATTTTCATCAACTCTACGTAGCCATATCTCTGATCATCTTGCGGCCTATAACGTCGCCGCTCAAATTCTTTGTAAAGCTCATAGGCTACGATGTCTGCGGCTTGTAACGGCACGAATGTTTTCATGTCTTCAAACTCAGGCAGGTCGAAGCGTTTCCCCGCCGTGTTATTTTGCTTGAAATCATCCAGCAGGAGTCCCGCCATGTTCTTAAACTCGGATTGCTCGCTAAAGATGATGGCTATCCTCGTGTCGGTTGAAGCATTTTCTGTTCGCCAAGCAGGCATATAAACACAACCCATCAGGCAGTAGTGATAAGGGTCCCCCATCAGTTCCCTGTCTTCCGCCGAGAAACTCCGGTAATCGTCGAGCGAAACTATTGCGCCAACAGGGAATGGATGTGTGGTTGCTATTATCCTGAATAACTTGCCCAATAACTTTTTACGCTTGAGTTCGCTCCAATTCTCATAGTGTTTGCGCCTGTTGGCAAAGTCCTTCATGTGAAAGTAAGGGATCTTAAAAACACTGAGAGTTTCTTTCCACTTACGCTCAGACGCTTCCCAATCCTCGACTAGTGCGACGAGCCCGGCAACGCCAACGAACCTCTGTCGCTCGTCCTTCGAGTGGCCTGTCTCGTCCATGTAGCCCTTCAGCAGTGTCATGTATTTATATGCTCATGGTAAAAAGTGGAATAGTCCGCGCATCAAACAACTTCAACTTTCCAGCGAACCGCTCCTAGTTCAATAGGCAGGGCTCTGACCAACTCACGGAACCCTTCAAGGTCATTGACCACGTCCCTGTAGATGTATCTGTCTAATAAGCCCGGCACAGGTTCGGTGGCGGCATACCGCAGTGTGATGATAGCGAACTTGTTACCCTTCTTCCTTTTCTCCCGCACGGCGTAATCGACCTCGGTCGCCAGATAGTCTTTATCCTTGAAGTTCTCTGTGATGAAGAAAACCGCCGCGCAGGACTCCTCGAACCCTCTCAACAATTCCCGCTCCAAGTTGGCGCCCGCCGCCATGTCGGGCTCGTCAAGCCATGGGTCGAACCCGACCGCTTTCAGTGCGTTGTAGTAGCGGTAGACGAGGGGCTTATCAACCGACTTGTGGCTGAGGAATATCCTCACCTCCTTTGGGCTCGGGATCCGGTCAAGCGGCACCGCCTGCATGGCGCGGGCCTCGGGCGTCGCTAAGTCAGCCGCCTCGCCGAGGCGGTAGGTGAGGTCATCCACAAAAGGCCGCACGACGAGTGTGCGGAAAAGGGCGATTCCGTCTTCCCGTTTACGCTGGCCTTGCGCAATGCCGAAGCGAAATATGAGGTTCTCATTACCCGCCGCTCTTTCGAGGACGTGGTAGCGCAGCATTAGCTCCTCGTCGGAGTCGGATGGGAAAGTTATCTTCCCCTCGCGCTGCGACGCAGCGTTCCACCAGCCGTCCACGTCAACACTGACCTTACCCTCTAGGGGAGCTAGAACCCGCTGTACTAAGGGGCTAGCGCGGCAGAATGCGAGGAACCGCTCAAGATGGTGGTCAAAAGCGTCCGTATCTTCATGGAGCAGGTCGTCCCGGCGGGCTTTGAAAACCCGCACCGCGTTCATCACTTCTTCTTTGGATAAATTCGTTTGCATAGTTGTAGCGATCAAAAGAGATTTACCTGTGTGTCACAGTAGGTGCATGTGGTTACGTCCGTCCATCTGTCCGCGACCTTAATCTTCTTTCCGCAGCAGAGGAAGTCAATGATCTTCATGTCCGCAGGTTCAGGGCCGTGTATGGGCCGCGGCGGCAGCGGTGATCGTTCGTGTTTGAAACTGACAGAGATAGAGAGGAATCCGCCGCCGCTGTGGCTACCACCGCCGAACGAATCTTCCATATCGGAGAACATTCTGTTAATCATCGGCAGAGCATAGTCGCGGTAAGCAAAACGCTTCAGGTACTCGATAGTCTCTTCGGTATGCATGTCGCTTCCTTCAGCTACGTGCTGGCAGTACGGACATCGAAGATTATCCGGAGGCGTAGTGCCCGATATAGAAGCCGGTTCCTCACCAAGTTCAAGACTATAGCGGCGAATCTGCGAGCTTAACGCCCACGCTATATCGGCTTGGTCAACCTCTGTTTTGAAATCGCGACCGCAAGAAGGACAAGTGCGCCGGAGAAAGTGATCGCGGTCAGTGCTGATCGACAAGTTGAATTGAACATTGTCGTCGGTAGATTGGCGATCCTCATCCGAATTCTCGATTTGATCTTCTTCAGACATACGGCTTTATGGACGCGTCCATCAGGGCATCTTGTTAAACGTCGTCAAGGATTGAATGAGTGGCTAAACACGGCTTGCCACTACTATTCCCCTCTATGAAATTTATCCAATGCTTGAAAACAAACAAGGTCACGATGACTCTTAATGTTGTCCCACTCCCGTTTTAGTCCTTCAAGAGCTACATCGAATCCAAGATCAGTCAAAATAATCTTAGTGCAAAGCATACTGAAATCAGCACACCACTTGAACCCGAAACCGCTGACTAAGTTAAAAGCTGCTGGTGGCTGATTCCAGAAACCAGCGACTCCGGAATGAATACGCCAGTTCATCTTGCGATATTCTGTTCGATAATACTCAACGAGACTTGAGCCAATATCCGCCTTAATAACGGGACCATATAATTGATCTGCTTGTTCGATGTCGGGGAATAAATTGCTATTGCCTGTCCATCGGTCAGGATGCATCGGCTTACTGGGATTCTTCTTATTAGGCCAAAGGGTAACTCTAATATTATCTACTATAGGCTTCTCATCTCTATAGAATATCTCTTGAGCTTCATACGTATCTGGAACACTAAGACCTTGTTCCTTATAGTAATTAACAATCTGTTCTGAGGCTTTCATCTTTTCTGATACGTTCCACTGAAACATTTTCCAGCCCGAGCCATTGGTTTTGTCATGATGAAGTAATACCAAATCAACAGTAATTTCAAGCAGGGCACGATTTCCAACTGAGATAGCTTGAAAATCCAATGGGTCATTCAATTTCCCTATCGTCTGCATCCAAGCATAGGCACGCATCCAGAGACCCTTTAACGCAGTCTCTCGATAACCGGTCTCAGATCTGATTATTACGCCTTCGATTAGAGGGTATCGGTCTTTCATATACTGAGAGACAAGTTGAGCGCCTTGAAAGAGGCCCGTCGCGAACGCTTTGCTCTCTTCAATTTCAAATTCGTTTTCCATAATAATTTTTAACGGGGTATTTTATGACTGCAAAAGCTAACCGAGGCGAGGTCGCTTGTAATACATGTTCCACGTAGGGGGAGACGCCGATAAGTTGAAGTGGCCGGTGAACAAGATGCGTTCAACCCCCTCGTCATCAACCTCCATCCCTACGTAGATGACCGATGGGTGTCCGTCCGCGTCGGTTGCGACACCTTCCCCTTTAATGTCAATCGTGAGCGCCGGAATAGTAACCTCGCCGTGGCGCAACCCGCAGATCATGTCTCTGATAAATTCTAGGCTACCCGGCACCGGGTCGTATTCCATGTGATCGCCCTCCGGGCGGTGGACGAAGCGACGACTCCTGTAGAGTTTAACGATAGGTTCCGTAGAAGGGTCGTGCGGATGCCTGTCCGGGAATTCCTTGTTGAGCATGTGGCGCGCGATACATTTCGTAAGCGGTAGCCACCTGTTGACCAGTTCTAGGCTTGCAGTTTCGCCGATTAACAGCGTGGGCTCCTCAGAGCGGAGGATCGCATGAGCTATCTTGTTGCGCACCGTGTCGAGTTGCTTCCCCTCGCTAATAAGCTCTGTGATTTTCTTGCCAACTGCCTCTTCATGAAAAGTCAATTTAAGCGCCAAGTCATCCCACTGCTGCTGGACGGAGTAGACTGAGTTTAGCCACTGAATTTGCTTCTCTGGCTTTTCCGGGATACGTTCTTCATTACGTGAGGGTAGCTTCCCGCCCCTTGCCTTAGCAGCTTCGACCGCCGTCGTGGTAAGGCGCTGCCGCCGTTTCCGAATCCCTTCAATGATCTTATAGAAGCAAAGGAACTGATAATTGAGGCTATTACGAAAAAGGTTCTTAATGCCCCGCTGCTTGCGGCGGGGATGGATGAACCATCTTGCGCGGGGGTTCGATGCCCGCGCGCAAGATAGCTGAGGTTGATAGAATGCGTGCATGGTCTTCAGAAGAACCGCGCACGCCGCTTACGACACAGCGTATCACTTGGTCTGGTCGCCGAAGTACCGCAAGCACATCCTTCAAGGTGCGCTACAAGTACGCGTCGAGCAAATGTTCAAAGAGATAGCTGATGCTTACGACATCACGATAGAAGAAATGGAAGGTCAGCCCTGACCATGTGCATCTGTTCGCGCGCTTCGTTGCGCGCCTGGCCGCCCGCTCTCTTTTAATCATGTTTGCCATCCTTACTTCCTTAGCCGCACTTCCCATGATCCCTCCCGACATAGCGCTTTCGACATTCAGCATCGACTCTCTTGATTTGTTATCCGACTTACTAACCTTTCACTCCCTTTTTGCGCTCGAACCAACCGTATAGCGTTGGCAGGAGCAGCAGTGTCAGCAGCGTGGAGGTGACGAGGCCACCGATGACGACCGTCGCGAGCGGGCGCTGCACTTCTGCGCCGGCGGATGTGGCGAGCGCCATCGGGATGAAGCCGAGACTCGCCACCAGCGCCGTCATCAACACAGGCCGCAATCGCGTCTCGGCACCTTCTCTGACCGCATCCTCCAGTCCCCTTCCCTCCTCGCGCAGCCGGTTGATGTAGCTCACCATCACGACGCCGTTTAAGACCGCCACGCCGAAGAGGGCGATGAAGCCGACGCCCGCCGAGATGGAGAACGGCATCCCGCGCAGGAAGAGCGCGAAGATGCCGCCGACGATGGCGAACGGGATGCCCGTGTAAATAAGAAGCGCCTGCTTGACGGAGTTGAAGGTAGAGAACAGCAGGATGAAGATCAGGAAGAGGGCGAGCGGGACGACGATCATCAGGCGCGACGAAGCGCGCTCAAGGTTCTCGAACGTCCCGCCCCACGTCAGGTAGTAGCCGGGCGGAATCTGCACCTGCTTTTCTATAGCGCCCTGCGCCTCTTTGACGAAGCTGCCCACGTCGCGCCCACGGACGTTGAGTTCGACTCCGATGCGACGACGCGTGTCCTCACGCGAGATCTGCGCCGGGCCTTCGACCAGCGCCACATCCGCCAACTCCGCGAGCGGGATACGCGCGCCATTGGGAGCAACGACCATTAAACTCTTGATCGTCTCCACGTCGCGCGCCTGTGCCTCGCCGAAGCGGACGACGAGGTTGAATCGCTGCTCTCCCTCGTAGACCAGCCCCGCGGCTTTCCCGGCCACGACCGACTCGACCAGATCGTTCACATCCTCCACGTTGACGCCGTAGCGCGCCAGCCTCGCGCGGTCGGGCTTAATCTGAAGCTGCGGGAGCCCCGTTACCTGCTCCACCTTCACGTCCTCTGCCCCGTTTATCTTTCCAGCTACACGCCCGATCCTCTCGGCCGTCTCTTTGAGGGTGTCGAGGTCATCTCCGAAGAGCTTGATCGCCACGTCCGAGCGCACGCCGGAGATGAGCTCCGCTACCCTCAACTCAATCGGCTGCGAGAAGCTGAAGACCCCGTTCGGCACCTTCGCTTCGAGCGCCTTTGACATCTTCTCGACCAACTCCTCTCTGCTGCCGACGCTCGTCCATTCGGAGTGGGGTTTTAATGCGACGTAGACGTCCGTCGTCTCCACTCCCATTGGGTCTGTGGCGACCTCCGCCCTGCCCGTCTTCGAGACGATCTTCGTCACTTCAGGGAAGCTCTTGATGACCTGTTCGGCCTCTGTGACAGTTTTGACGGACTGAGTGAGCGAGACACTCGGCAGTTGCTGAATCTGCACGGCCAGCGCGCCCTCGTCGAGGCGTGGGATGAACTCGGAGCCGAGCAGCGGGAAGAGTGCGAAGCTGACGAGCACGAGCGCGGTTGCGACCGCGAAGGCTTGCGCGCGGCTCCGAATCATGAAGGCCAGCGCCGGTCGATACCAACGCTTGGCATAGCGAATGAGGAAACTCTCTTTTTCCGAGACGTGCCCGCGCAAAAGGAAGGTCATTGCCGCCGGCACATACGTCAGGGAAAGGATGAGCGAGCCTAAGAGCGCGAAGACCACCGTCAGCGCCATCGGCTTGAACATCTTGCCCTCGATGCCGGTAAGACTGAGGATAGGCAGGTAGACGATCATGATGATGGCGACGGCGAAGACGACGGGGCGGCCCACCTCCGTACAAGCTTCGAGGATGGTCTTTTCAGGTGCGTCTTGCGACCCGCCGTGCTGCGCTTCGGCGCGCCTCCTGACGGCGTTCTCGACCATCACGACCGCGCCGTCCACGATCAGCCCGAAGTCCAGCGCGCCGAGGCTCATCAGGTTCCCCGACACGCCAAAGACGCGCATCAGGATGACCGCGAAGAGCATCGAGAGCGGGATGATGGTTGCCACCAGCAGGCTCCCTCGCCAGTTGCCCAAGAGCAGGATGAGCACGACGATGACGAGCAGTGCGCCCTCGATGAGGTTCTTCGCCACCGTCCAGATCGTGCGGTCAACCAACTCAGCGCGGTCGTAGAACGGGATGAGTTCGACGCCTTTCGGCAGCGTCTTCTTGATCTGCTCAATGCGCTCTTTCACTCGGTCGACGACCGTGCGGGAATTCTCGCCCTTGAGCATCATGGCGATGCCAGCGACGATCTCGCCCTCGCCGTCCGCCGTCACCGCGCCCTGCCGGACGGTCGCGCCCGTGACGACCTCGCCAAGGTCACGCACGTAGACGGGCACGCCCTCCTTGCCGGTCTTGACGACGACGTTACTGATGTCGTCGGCGGACTCCGCCAACCCGATCCCGCGCAACAGGTACTGCTCCGCGCCGTGCTCGATGTAAGCCCCGCCGACGTTGGCGTTGTTGCGCCCCACCGCCTCCAGCACGTCACGAAGCGACAGGCCATAGGACTGAAGTTTTGCAGGGTCGAGCCTGACCTGATACTGCTTCTCCCGCCCGCCGAAGCTGTTGACCTCGGTCACGCCTGAGACGCCCAACAGTTGTCTTCTCACGTTCCAGTCCTGAATCGTGCGCAAAGAGGTCGGGTCGTAACCGCTGCCGGGCGCGGCGCGGAGTTCGTACTGGTAAATCTCACCGAGACCGGTTGAGATGGGACCCATCTCCGGAGAGCCAATTGATGTGGGTATCTGCCCGCGGGCTTGTGAGAGGCGTTCGAGCACGAGTTGGCGCGCGAAGTAGGTGTCCACCTTGTCGTCGAAGACAACCGTGACGGCGGAGAGGCCGAACTTCGAGACGGAGCGGATCTCCTCGATGTCGGGGAGACCCGACATCGCCACCTCGACGGGGAAAGTGATCTGTCGCTCGATCTCCAACGGCGCTAAGGACGGCGCGGCGGTCAAGACCTGCACCTGCACATTCGTCACGTCCGGCACGGCGTCAATCGGCAGCCGCTGAAAGCTGTAAACACCTGCCCCGATGAGGATCGCCACCATCAGCATCACGAGCAGACGCTGGTTAACCGAGAATTTAATCAGTGCATTAATCATCAGTGGTCGTGGTCCCCCATTTCGCCCTTCTGCAACTGCGTCTTGAGCGTGAAGCTGCCCTTCGTCACCACGCGGTCGCCGACCTGAAGCCCACTCAGGATGCGCCGGTAGCCTTCCGTCTCGCCGCCGACCTGCACGTCCCGCACCTCGAACGCTCCTTGCTCGTCCGTCTTTGGGACGAAGACCACCGAGCGGTCGCCGATGCGCTGGACGGCCTCCGCCTTTACCATCAACTCTTCGCCCGCTGCCGCACCTGTACCCGTTTGGAAGCCGACCTCGACGAACATCCCGGCCTTGAGTCGCTCGCCGGGGTTCGCCGTCTCGATGCGCACGCGTGCCGTGCGCGTCTCCTCGTTAAGCTGCGGGTCGATGTAGCCGACGCGGCCCGAGAGGGCGCCGGAACCTAACGCGGCGGAGCGCACCTCGGCGGGCATCCCTACGCGCAAGGCGCCGACCTGCGCCTCCGGCACGCTGGCGATGACCCACACGGTCGAGATGTTGGCGATGGTGAAGAGCGGCTTCCCTGCCTCTACTCCGGCACCCGCGTTGACGAGGCGCTCGGTGACGGTGCCGGAGACGGGTGCGACGACCGCCACGAGCGAGGTGTCGCGGCTGTGGTCGTGCTCTCGCTCGCCTTCGGCGATGACGACTCCGAGGGCGCGCATCTCGTCGCGGATGTGAGCGACGTCGACGCGTGTCGTCTCGACGGCGGCGCGCGCTTCCTGCAGCTCACGATTGAGGGAGATGTTCGACTGGAAGTCGTATTCGGCCTTGGCGGTCTTGTAAGTGGTCTCCGCCGCAATGAGGTCTTTACCGGCACCGGCGCCTAACTCTATGAGCCGACGCGTACGCTTTAAGGTCGCTTCAGCCTCGTCGAGGCGGGCCTTCGCGGAAAGTACCGCGACCCGGTTCTCCGCCCGCTCGACCCGCTGCAAATTGCGTTCGGCCAGTTGTCGCGCCGTTTCCGCCTCGTGGAGTTTGCCGTGCATCTGCGCGATCTGCGGGCTGGAGATAACGGCGAGCACCGACCCGGCGCGCACTGCGTCACCCAGTCCAACGTTCACGCGCTCGATGCGCCCGCCGACGAGCGGAGTGGCCTGCTGCGACTGCTCCTGGTTGACCTCGACGGTGCCGGTCGCACGCAGCAGTGCCACAGCGGGCCGCTCGGTGACGCCTTCGATCTCGATCCCGGCGGCTTCAAGAGCTTCCGCAGACAGTTTTACTTCCTGCCCTTCCCTAGCCTCATGTTCGTCCTTATGGTCTCCAGCCTCCGCGTTGACCTTCGCGTCCGTTGACGACGCGCCTTCCCTTCGCGACCACATGAGCAGGGCGAGGACGGCGACGAGGGCGACGGCCACGACCGCGACGATTGCTACGTTGCGATTGCGTGAGCGCAGTGGCGGGGTAGAGATTGTTTCTACCTCGACGTGTGAGCGTTCGCCATCGGGCGTTTCTCTCTCCTCCGTGGCGCGCACAACCTCCGTCGTCTCTTCCTTCTCTTCTCTCTTCATCGAATCTTCCGGCATACGTTTATTCCTTCTCGGGGGCGGCGCTTCCCTGTGCAGGGGTACCTATCGCCAGTTGGAGGTCTACAAGCGCGCGGTAGCGTTCCGTGAGCGCCTCGGTGAAGTCTTTCTGCGAGTCCAGCAGGCGGCGCTGTTCGGCTATCAGGTCGGTAATCTTGAACGCCCCGATCTCGTAGGCCGCGCGGATGGTGCGGATGTTGTCGTTCGAGCGCGAGATGACCCCGTGCTCAAAAATCAGCAAGGCCGACCGCGACGCTTCAAGGCGGGCGTAGGCACTCGCCACCTCGGCGCGTACCGACGCTTCGGCGAACTCGCGGCGCGACCTGGCCTGCGAGATGGCGAGAGCCGCCTCTTCCTTCGCCCCCTGATTTTTGTTGAAGACAGGTAGCTGGACGGAGACGCCAAAGGTGAGCGTTTTGTCGCGGTCGTTGAGGACTCCGACGGGCGTCTCGTCAAACCTCGACCGGCTCTGTGTATATCTGGTGAAGGCCGCGGCTTCCGGCGAGCCGAGGCTTCGCGCGAGACGCAATCCAGCTTGCGCTACCTCCTCATTTAACCGGGCGAGCCGCAGGTCGGGGCGTGTGCGTAGCGCGATGTCCACTGCCGCTTCCATCGAAGTTGGTGGCTGCGACAGGGTCGGCGCGTTGATGTCCTCCCGCAGCTTGACGGTCTCATGAGGAGGGATACCTGCGAGGGTCTTCAGCCGCACGAGAGACGAGCGCAGGCGGCCTTCGACGAGGGCCCGCCGGGAGCGCAGGCGCTCGACCTCCGCTTGCAGCAGGCTCAGTTCGAGCGGGGCGGTGTCTCCTTCATTGACGCGCGCCTGCACGAAGACGACCGTCTTCACGTCCAACTCGGTCAGCCCCTCGGTGATCTCCAACTCGCGGAGCGCTGACAAAGACTCGGCGTAGACCGAGAGCACCTCGCCGGCGAGACGGCGCGCGCGCTCTGCAACTTCGGCTTCGACGGCTTCGAGTTCGGCACGCGCGAGTTCCACCCTCCGCCCGCGCCTGCCCCCCAATTCGAGCGGAAGCGTGACGCCGACACTCGTCTCGCTCTCGCCGGCCGAGCCGGTCAGCCGCCCCGTCGTCTGTCCGACATCAATCGTCGGATTGGGTCTGAGGCCCGCCTGACGCAGACGCGCGCGGGCGCGCCCGACCTCGAGACGGGCGGCGGCGAGTTCTCCGTTGAACTGAAGCGCCCGGCGCACGAGGTCGCCCGACGAAGAGCCCTGAAGCGCGTCGAAGTAAAGGGCAACCGTCAGAGCGGGACGACCCGGCAACGGCCCAGACGTTCGGTTAACAGGAGCGGGAGTCCCCGCCGTAGCTGCCGCGTCGCGTGACGCCACATTCACTTCCCGAGAACTCTGCGCCGAGGCGGATAGGCCGAGGGCGAGAGTCCAGAAGACTGCGAGGAAGCGACGGGCGACGGACGAGCGTGCGATGCCTCTGAGAAGAGTAGAATCGTGCATCGTTCACCTTTCAAGTGAATGCGTTGAAGAGCGCGTTTGACGAGACGCCGGAAGCGTCCCGTAATCAGCGCATGAGATTTCAGGCTGGGCGTCGGCGGGTCTTTTGTGCGCTACCCGAAATCAGGCAGACGCAAGAGACACCGATCCGCGCTTCGAACCTGAGCGATTCTTCAGCGTGTCGAAAGGATTAAGCGATGCGTGGAGGGTGGTAAGTGGCCTTGACCGGGGGCGACGGAAGGGAGTCGCTGACGATAGAGACGGACGGGGATTTCATTTCGGACGCACCGGGGTTAGTTAAGCATAAGCCCGGCAGGATGTGCGCGCAGCAGCAGAAACAGTCTTCGTCGTGCGGCGCTTTGTCCGGCTGCTGGTCCGGCCGTGAGTCCTCCGGTCTTGAGGCGGCCATGAGTTGGCCGTCCCCCGCACGCTCAGGCGTGCGGGTGGCGGAAGCGGTGATTTCAAAGGGCAGCCCGCCGATCTCCCCTTCGCCGCAGAAATACTGCGGCAGAAGGAGGTCTGCTCCGGTGAAGAGCAAAAAGAACACGGCGAGGCCGCGCACGACGCGCCCGTGCCGTTTCCTTATCAACATTAAGCTGAAATGTGCTCTCATCGATCAGAACCTGCCAAACGGGGATTGTCACACACGCCTATTGCCTAGTCAATCTATTGCGCAGCCAATCACAGCGTCTATACGTCAAAGAGTTTTCATTTGCCAGGTCAACACATGAATCGGCGGCGGATCGAGAGGGCGAGAGAGGTATCCGACCACGAACGAAGCATATTACGAGCATCAATGTTTCCGTTTAGCCGCAATTTTAGGTGGGCCTTTAGTGCTCCTTCTTCTTTTAACTCCCTCACTCTTCGGATGAGCCGGTAACTCTTCCGGTAAATCAAGCTCATCATCAATCAAGGCTTCAACCGAGACGTTGGCGATGCGGGCATATTCCAACAACACAAGGAGAGAGGGCTCACGACTCCCCGATTCGAAAGCCGAGATGGTTCCCTGGACCAATTCGCTGAATCCTAAAAGTTGGATTACCCCATCCTGAGTTAAACCGAGCCCCCTACGAATTTGCAAAAGCTTAGAGCCTAAGCGCTTCGGTCTCTGCCTTCCCGTCCGACCCATCAGGACTGCCCTCCTGATGAGTAATCGCCATTATTAGACTTGTCTGAAATTACATTTGTAATTATTATGCGGTGGGATTCAACTTCCGCGCGGAGTCTATCTTTTCGAAACTCCGCCGCGGCGCGCATCATCTGGCAGTTTGCAGAGCCTGTTGGCGCATGAGCTGCTCAATCGACTGTCAAAGAAGATCAAAGACATCTAACCACGTGGCTTCAAACCATTGCTATTAGACATGAGCATCACTGAAAGTACCAAAACCGCACCATCTTTCAAACACCTGAGGCCACATGGGGCCAGACCCCAATCACAGAAAAGAGACCTGCGTTACGTTAACACTTGTACTCTGCGTTCGGGAATTCTCTTCACAGTTTTCGTCACTATATTCACAGGACTAACCCTCGTCAGTATGCTGGTGGCATGTAGCGGAACAGGAGAACTGACGCGCTCCGGCGCTCGAAAGCTAATCGCGGAATCCGAGAAATTCAAAGCGCCGCTCGCGGTTGCTTTAAAGGATGAGGACGATTTCCGGCTCTTCCCCGAATCTCCCGACGAGACCGAACAAGAGGTGAGAGCCCGGGTCTTGCGAATCTATTTATCGAGTCACCAGACGTTGACGGTGCTGCGCCACCTCGGTTACGTGGATGTGAATATATCCGTTGCAGAACCTTACCAGGTGAAAACTATCAGAGGTTTCTCTACCCCGTCACCATGGGTCTTCAAGATCGAACCGACCCTGACCGGGAAAGGCAAAGAGTTGGCACGGTCTCAGGGCGTGACAGGCGACCAGGCGGTACCACTGGCACGCCGAGAGGTGGTGGAGATCACAGGAATCAGACAGAAGGACGGACAGGCGGCCGTCGACTTCACGTGGAAAGCGATTCCGACCGAGGCCGGGCGGGCTCTCGACCCGGCGACCGACACGTTCAAGAGTCTGCCGGCGGAGTTGCAACAGGCGCTGACTAAGTCGAAAGGCATCGGGCCTTTCGGCCGCGCCGAGACGCAGGGTTGGGATCAGGTGTTGAAGGCGACCGCCGGTTTCCAAAAGTACGACGACGGTTGGCGTTTGGTGTCAATCTCAGGATTGCAGTGAGGCGAATAAGCTACCGCTGGGAGGAAGCGTGATGGGTAGCCCGCCACGCGCCGTCTCGGAACAATGGCTAATGGGAAACAATAAAGATTACATCGTTTGCGCCAACTGCTCCCGCAAGATCGTCCCGCGCCTCTGGCACGTTACCAGTTTCGGGGTGACTCGAACACAGCACATCTGCCAATTTTGCGGCAAAATTCTTTACGTCACGGGGCCGAAAAGAGCGGTTGTTCTCGTGATCGGCGCGCTGCATGTGTTCCTCAGATTAATGAACCTGATAGGCGACATTGCCACGGGCAGGCGACACAGAAGGTACTAAGGGTCGCGGTGTTTCAGCCTTCCTGAATTTTCTTGGCTGCTTGCATTGACCACACTGCAAATAATAACCACAAGGTTTACTGATCGTGAGCCGGAATAGTGCCACTCCTCTGATTGAATTCGTATATCAAACCTTCGGCGAGGGTTTCGGCGGTCTACTGTTGGCGGGTTATGGCGATGCCTTCCCTCCGAAAAAGCGGTCTTTCCTTTTTACCGAGCATGAGGGCGATATAGCAATAGATTGGGTGATCGAGATAGTTTCAGACCGACCGCCCCGCGCTAAAGAGCCTCTGGTTCTCGCGGCGCTCCTCAAGCTCATGTTGAATCGCAGTCCCGTAGCCGGGCCCTTCTACTTCAAGATGGCCGACCTGACGGAAGAGCTCGGCTGGTCAAGTGCCCGCGCTCAACAAGACCTCATAGACCTCGCTATCGAGAAGTACATCAGTCTCACCTTCCGTAAATACGAGCAGCGGACGAGGCAAAGATACAATAAAGAAGGCGCGCAGTGGGGGCGATACAAGCTCGTAAGCGGGCACGTCGTAGAATCCATTAGGCAGCCGGGGAAGCCGCAGCTTACGCGCACTTCTCACCGGATAGATTTCGATACGAAATTTGTGAAGGGACTGAATGAAGGACGGGTAACCTTCGCCGACCTGGATTTCGGCCTCCTCAAAAATGTTGTGCCGGCATAGCCCACCGGTTCCGGGGCGCGTTTGTGCACGGACGATGCCGTCATCATGGCTGACCCGCAGATGACGGGCTTCGCTCCCGAACCGGCCACCGGCACTGGTCAGATCATAGGGCCGCTCACCTGTTCAACTAATGAACCATAGCCCTAAACAGTATATATAGTTATTACTGTTTGAACCGTCTCTCCCCGTAATTACTGCAATTCCAGAGAGATATTCGCTGAAACGGATTTTGAAGAGAAAGCCGAAAACCGGTTGCTGAAAACCAGGTAGTAAGTGCCCGGGTCGAGTTGAACGTCGAGGCGGTCGGTCGTCACTTTGTCCGAGTCATACCAGAATCTCCCACGGTGACCGTTGGCGCCGTTCTCGTCCGTGATGCCTGCCTGTATGTCATTGCCGCTTCCACCCTGCGCATGGAACTCACCCGTCTTGCGACCGCGCATCCCGTCCGGTACGGTGAACCTCCACCACCTGGCAGCCCCGGCGGTGACAATAAAGGATTCCTGCACTACGGGGCCGCCGCCTGACGGCGCCTGCGGCTCATAAGAGGCGGCCGGCGGAGGAGCCTCCTGCGTCCGGGTAGCCGGCCGACGCTGCTTCACCTCGGGCAGATTGATCCTACCCGAAACGCCTTTGCCCGACGCGTTGACGTCGACGACCGGTTTCTCCCGCCCCAGCCAGTCCTTCTGGCGCACAAGCTCGCTGTTCGTGCTGTAAAGATAAATCGCGCCGCCGGCGACGGCCAGTAGCAGGAGTAAGATAAGCGCGGGCAAGGCGCTTCCCTTCTTCTGAACAATGATCGTCGGCCTGGCAGCATCCTGTTTGTCCGGCCTCGCAGCATCTTGTGAGGGCGAGCCCGTGCCGAGTCGGGTCGGCGGCTCTCGGGTCGGGTCGTACTTGTGGCCGCAGCTCATGCAGAACTTCGCGGCGTCAGGATTCCGGTGTCCACAGTCAGGGCAATACATAGGCTCAACTCCATATCCGGGGCGTGAGACATAGTCGCCAGAAGGGGGATTTCAGGGGCGGCTACTTCACTCTTGTCGATCGTCAGGCGTAGCCAATTTTGAAAGGCTGCCCCGCGCTGTGAGCAGTCTTCAGCTCTTCGAGCCGTTTGCGGCTGGCCGACCCGTCTTCACTTTGGGCAGCCTTTCAATCACCTTCGCCAGATCCTTGTCCGACATCGCGTCCAACGCGGCCAGCCCGGCGCGCAGGACTTCACTCTTCGTCACGCTGACCTCACCTTTAAGGCACCGCTTTTTGATTTTCGAGATGAGCCCGTAATCCGAGGAGGGCATCGTGAAACTGTCCCGAATGACCTTACCCGAGCCGTCGACGGGGACGCGCGCCGCGGAAGACTTATCGCTCTTCGCGAGCACCGTCTCCGCTTTCTCGAATCTGCTCCTGACCGCCTGTTCCTCGGCCTTTAGGGAGGCCCCGAGCGCTCTTTTCATGTCTTTCCTTGGCATAGGTTCCCTCTGCTGTTCTAAGCTGCCCGCCGCTCCCGGTCACGGATGATTGTCCGGATCCTCTACCGCTAGCCCCTCGACTGGTGCCGCCGCGTTGATCTCGGCGTCGGCGGCGATCAGGAGTACGGGGGAGAGCCCCGCGTACAGGCGCTGGGCGTTGAGCTCAAGCGCCGCCGCCAACTGTACCGCGTCGTACCCGCGTAGCGCATGTGTCTGCGCCAGGGGCCATGGCACGGGCGATGACCGCCGCGTTGACCGAGACGTCCAGGTACTGGTTGGCGAAGTCGTTGCGGAACTGCGAGATCAGGGTCGGCGCCGAGAGCGCGAAGGAAGGAGTCCCCTTGGCCTTCCTCGCCATTGCCGCCACTATCTCAGCGCCTGTGATCGCCGCGACGTAAACGCGATTGCCCGCCCGCGGGTCGGCTATGCTCAGGACCCAGGCGGACCCGGGCTCGCGTACATATCGTTTGACGAGGGCACTGCTCTCGAAGAAAAGGACTGCCACCTTACCTGCGCTCCTCGATGATTATTTCAGAGAGCGGTTTGCCTTCGACTTCTACGGGAACGCGGTCCACGACCGACGTGAACACGACGAGAGCAGGCTTGGCCTCGCTGAGCAGCCCCAGCTTCACCATGTTCTGCTCGAACTCGTCTTCGCTGGGCGGAAAGTACTTCGCCAGCGCCTCCTGCAGCATTCTCCACAGTCGTACCTTATCCTCCGGATCGAGGGCGTTGATCACGCCGACCGCCGTGTTCAGTGAAACCCGGTAGTGCTGCGCGAGCGACGTGTAGAGCATTTCCCACAGCATTACCTGTTGGTCGGGAGGCAGCTCCTTCGCCTCTTCTATCAGCTTTTCCAGCTTTTCGTACCCCATAAAAACTACCTCCTGAGATACTAAAGGAGCGAAAGGACTTCTGTGGTAAGCGCCTCGATCTCCTCGATCGCGGGCGCGGCCTTACTGCCGAAATCATGCACCGTCTGACCAAAGACGGCGGACTGGCGGTAGACTTGTCGCTGGTGGACGTAGGTTTTGCAGAGGTCGATGCCGAACTCGGGCAAGACCTCCAGCGCCTCCCTAGCCAGGCTGGTGTTCGGCTGGCACTGGTTAATCACGAGTCGGGACTCCAAGCCCTCGTTCACGTCGCCCACGTTCTCGATGACCTGGCGGATGCCGACGGCGGCCCACATGTCCAAAGGGGATGGGATGATCGGCACTAAAGCCAGATCGGCTATCAGCAGGGCGCTCTGGGGAACAGGGGAGTCGGCGGCGGGCGGACAGTCGATGATGATGTACCGGTAATCATCGATGAATTTCCTGACCTCCCGGTGGACCTTCGCGCTGGCCGCACTCAGGCCAACCACGGACGCCGGGAAGGGCTTATCGTCTTCCGCCGTCGCGGCCCACCGGGTGGCCGTGCCCTGAGGGTCGGCGTCTACTACCAGCACTTTGCCCCCGCGCCGCGCGAGAGCGCCTGCGAGCTGCATGCTCAGAGTAGTTTTGCCTGAGCCACCCTTCTGATTACATATCGTGATAATTTTCGCCGTCATTCGGTTTCAGACCGTTTCCGCAGCGGCAGCGGTCGGTTCCTCAAAAGCACCAGCCACTTCTGTCTTGAATGTCTCGACCGCAGGTTTGTACTTAGCTTCAAGGTCGTAGGCACGAAGCCATGTCTCCACCGTATCCCCAAGAATGGATCGAGCCATGAGGACGATTCCCGTAGATAGCATCCCGTCCGACTGTAATTTTGGAAGACGATGATATCCGTGCAAAGGATTAACGCATAGCGTCAGATTATGCTCTTTCAGGCTAACCCATTCTCCGTGTAGCTCGGCGCTGGTCGGTGAATACACCAGGCGGTAAAGGTCTTCGAGCTTCACCTCGTAGGCCATCTTTCGCATATCCGTACCCTCGAATACGGAACCCAGCTCAATGGGAAGAAATTCCTCAAAGATCTCCGAATTGATTCTCTCTTCGAGCTCTTCTTCTACATCGCTCAGATCCAGACCCATCCGTTCGCTGTAATCCGACAGGTGCAGCTTGTAAAGCTTCTGCTTACCGAGCGAGTAGCGCTTGAAGCGCTCGAAAAGTGCCGGATCATTCTTGTGAATCAGATAAGCCAGAACAATCTGAGTATCGGCCATGACTCTGTGCAACATCAATCCCAAATCGGGCGACCACAGCCTCGGGTCTTCAACGAGCACCGAGAAGATGCGAAACTGCCGGCTGACGAGCCCGAAAAGAACCTCGTCGCGGTCCGGAGCGTAGAGGTCGAGATCGGCCTGAATGGTAACTTGCCGGTAAGCAGTCTTGAGAGATGCAAACGCTTTTCGCAGTCGACTCAGCGCACTTCGCAGGAGTTCTGATGAATCGCCAACAGGCCGGGTATCTTTGATCTGTTCACAAACAGTAATCTTATAATTGTGTCGCCAGAAATAGGGTGCCCATATTTGCATCCGCTCCCGTGAGATTAAAGAAGGCTCCGAACATAGCGCGAATGCCCGCTTCGGTCTTTTCCTGGTCCTCCTCTGGTATCGCGTCAGAGTACGCGCTCAGCTCTTTGGCTAAGTGATCCGTTTGCCCTTTAATTAAGACTATCCGCCCATGCTTTGCCATCCGCGCCAGCCCGAACATCCGGCAACGCGTGGCATGCTTCGAGCGAGAAGCAAGCAACCGCTCGGCGGCATTCTTCAGATAACCGATGCCTATCTCAGGATCCACCCGTTCCTCACGACGCCAATCCTCAAAGAGCCATCCCATCGGGCATTCTTCGTAAAGCGAGATCGCATGCTGGAAGGCTTCCGGGAATACGACCTCACCCAAACCCTCTTCATGGAGCGCGCGGCGAGCTTCGGCCCTCTTTTCAACCGGCACGAGAGCAAAAGAGGAGACGAACCCGGTCACGATATCCTTGGAATCTCCGGGAATGAATTCATCTATACTGTCGAGAGTTCGATGAAACACTCCTCCGGCCTGGTTGAACTCATAATGCAGGAGCAGGCAGTCCGACCAAAGCATCTCAGGCAGCATATTCTTAGCCCAGCTCGACAGTTGCACGCCGAGTTGCGCCATCGGCGGGAGAAGAGTCTTCTTGACCTGTTTGTGCTCTTTGAGGCCGGATACGCCCCTTGATTTCTTTCCTTTCTGTTTAGCGTTCTTACGCGACATAAAACCCCATCACCCTGACTTACGAAAAAACACGCGAACAGTAATAACAGTATATATCATTTATATGATTCATAGCATATATTTCAGTGCCCTTTTGTGATCTGAGCCCCCTGGGCCCGCCCGCGCTTCTCATCCTCCTGCCTTCTGGTCATGATCTCACAGGCCAGGGTCTTGAAAGGACACGTGTCGCACACCTGGCAAAAATCCGTCGGGTCTTCTCTCGTCCCGATAGGGATGACGGTGCCCTGGGTCTCATACCACGCCCTGACCTCGTTCAGGTAGGAATCGTGGATCGGGTAGAAGCGGAGGTTCGCGCCGAACACGCGGAGCCTCTTGGCACGGGAAGGATCTGTGTCGATCAGGTCGAAGCTCCGGAGCATGCGGCCGACCCATTCTGGTCTTGCCCACTCGGGGATCTCGTTCGTAAACGATTTGCCGTAGTCGTTGCTGATGAGGCTGCGCATCTCCAAGACAAGGTGCGTGATGCTGATCATGTCATACCCTTGTGCGATCAGGTTCTTGAGGGCCTCGTGCAGCACCTCCTTGGGATCGTCCAGGTCGGCCGTCCGCTGCTTCTGCCGAGTCAGGGCGATCTCCAGTTGCGCGCGCAACTCCGCGTCGTCCGCCAAAACCGCTATGACCTTGAGCGGCGCCGTGATCTCGTCAGACCGGTCGGAGCCCTTCGGGAAGAGCGATTTGTACTCGGCCTCGACGAGGCGTGCGTTCTCGAACGCCCATGTGTGGAGCTCGTCTCTGAGCTCCTGAAGTTTCCGGGTGTTGGTGGGCGCCAGAGCGCCGAACTCTTTCTTCAAATTATCCGGTATCTTGCGCGTCTGGATGCGGAGCATGCGGCTCGACAGGATCTGGTCGGCGCCCTGCGTGTTGTTGATCAACTTCACGCCGTAGAAGTCGAGGAGCTGCGTGCGCATGGTCTTGACGTCGGTCCAGAGCTTCACGGCGGTCGACTTGTTGTAGGAGAGCTTCAGCGCCTGGACGAGCTCGCTGAACTCGCCGCCCTTGTCGCCGATGGCCTCCAGATCGTCCAACACGACGAACCCCCGGGACTCGTCGATGAAGCGGGCGATGGAGGCCGCCGATGACTGCCCGCAGACATAAGCGTTGGCGCAGACCCTCGCCATGGCGCGTCCCATCTCGCTCTTGCCGGAAGCGGCCGGGCCGTTCAGAAAGAGGAGCGGCACCGAGTCGAAGACGGCCTGCGCGTAGGTGACGGGTACGGTGAGAGCCAGGATGACGTAGTCTTCCTCGTAGGGCAGCCAGACGCTCGATTTGAGGTGCGCCATGATATCGCGCAGAATCTGCGCCAGGGGCCGGACGCTCGTGCGCCCCTCAAGGTAGGCGTTGATGGAGGGCCACGACCAGGTGCCGTACTTGTTCGCCTGCGGCTCCCTGTCGACCAGCGTGCCGTCGGTCAGGCGGAGCACGCGCTCCCTCTCTTTCGTCCCCTTCGGCGCCGCCGCCCACTGAGCGGAATGCACGGTGCGATCGCTCCTGACTACTACCGTCTCCAGCCGCTCGACGTCGACCACGACCTCTTCGCCCGTGGTCTTGCGCTCGATATCCACGCCGCGGTTCAAAATTTGAACCGTGTAGTAGAGGTGCCCGTTGTGGAAAGCCCCGTTGATGTTGAGCGGGGCGTAGGCAAACCTCCCATAGCCGAGGGCGGCGCTCTCATCCGACTGAATTTTCAGGGAAACGACCGGCGCTTCCTCCAGAAGCTGCAGGAACTCCGGCAGATCGCCGCCCGACTGCCAGAAGTCGGTCCAGTCTTTGCCGTACCACTTGGGGACTGAGACGCGGCGTATCTCGCGCCCCGTAAACTCGGCCAGCTTGCTCGCGACGTGGTCGCCGGCCGCGTCGTTGTCCTGGCCGAAATAGACCTTCTCCCACTGTGCCCAGAACGCCGCGTCTTTCCATTCGGCGGGGAAAGAGGAGCCGTGGGTCGAGGTAACCAGAAGAAGATCATCCGCGAGCGGAGTGCCCTGCAGCGCCTGCCAGTGGCGCCACACGTCTTTAGCGCCCTCGCAGACGAAAATACTCTTCCTGCCCTCGGCGGCCGACGCGTAATAGGTGCGGACTTCGCCGCTCATCCAGCCGTTCTTGTCGACCGGATTCCTGGTCACGCCCGGGACATTGTAGTAGCCGTACTTGTTATAGAACTTACCGTCGCGGCCCCGGACCGGGTAGACGAGCGCGTCCGCCTGCTCTTCGTTCGTCTTCCGGCTCACGTAGGGCGACGAGAGCCCGAGGCCGAAGTAAGAGATGGTTTCGAGGGTGAGGCCGCGCCCCGAAAGGTACTCGACGGCTGGCTCATTCTCCCTCAGTCGCTTCTTCAGCACGCCGTGGAAGTCGGGGTTGAGCGGCCGCAGTGCCTCTTCTTTGACCGAGACGAGGCGCGTGCCTTCGCGCGCCGGCCTGAGCTCGCTGCGGCGCGCCAGCGGCACGTAAGACTTCACTTCGTTGTATCCTTCGGCGGTCAGCTCGCCGATCCTGTAAAGGAAGTCCTCGTACTCGGGAGTATCGGTGCCGAACCCGTTGTCGGCGATGTGATAGCACTTGACGCCGTGGTAGAGCTTGCCGTCGGAGCCGGTGCTCTCTGAAATCCCGCACTGGTAGTTCTCGTGGCCGCAGAGCGGACACCTGGCCATGTTGTACCAGGTGACCCCGCCCTTCTGGCTCACCCTGTAACGAAGCCCCAGCCTCGCCAAGAGCGAGGCCGCGGCTTCGTGCATCTGGTCGAACGGATTTCGAGTCTTCACCGAGTCATCCCCCGACCGTCAGTCTGTTATTTCACCCTTATCCATGGCCTCTTGCAGCTTCTCGAAATGATCGTTCCAGGGCTTGATGCGGTCGCAGGGGCGGACCCACGCATAATGCTTTCGCACCATCGCCTCCGTATTGTTCAGCGCGGCGGCGGCGACGGCGTAGCCGTTCGGGTGATTCTTGATGTATTCGGACGCCACGATGTGCCTGTAGGCATGGAGCCCGAACCCCTTAGAGCCCGGTATGAAGCGCTGCGTCAAGCGCGTCATAGTGAACAGTAAGTTAAATTTGGTTACCTGCTCTGTGCCCCTGTAAGTCTTGAGCTTTTCAAAACCGAGCGGCTCGAGCCTTCCGAATGGTCGGAAGACCAGCGTGCAACAGTCTATCGCCAACTCCTCGTCTTGAGACAGCAAAGGCAATCCGAATTTTTCGCGCCGCTCTTTAATCGCTCTCTTAACAGTCTTGTTGAGCACGGGCCGGTGATTGAACAAATAATCCCTGAGCGTCCCGGAGACTGACTTCGGCAGCGGGACATCCAGTGTTCCGAACTTCATCTCCCCTTTGGTAAATCGTAACCAGAACGAGCCATCCGGTTTTTGGTAAAGATGACTCTCCGTCTCCGTCTCCACGTAGAGGCGGCCGGGGTCGAGCAGATCGTCCGGGTTCTTCGGGATGAATCTCAACATGGAAAAGTTCTCGGCTCGCAACGGGTTGGCCGTGGCCATCTTGACGAGCGTCAGGTTTCGCACGTGAATGGCCAGCTTTTCGGGAGAGTTCTTCTTGAGCAACGGAATCAGGGACTCCATGTTCTTGGCCATCCCCATCAGGACCGTGACCGGGTGCTGGTTCTGCTCGATGATATCCCTGACGGCCTCAAAGGGATCGCGGGTGTGCTTGAACTTCCCGTTCTTCGAAGTGTTGATGTCCTTGCGGATGCCGAGAAGCTTTTCAAGATTGCCTTCACACCAGCCGTGCCACTCGTCGGGCGGAACAGGTAACGGGAGCCTGGCACCGAATTCGGGTTGCTGCCAGAGGTAACCCGTCTTGGGCAGCAGGAGCTGCGCTGAGAACGCCAGGAAAGTGTTGGTGGCCGTGTTGAACGACTTCGAATGCGTACGCTCCTTGCAGAAGTTGAGATAATCGAGGACCAACTCCGCTTCGCCGAGCAAAGCTATGGTTAAAGACTCTAGGGTAAAACCTTTCCCGCGCTGCCACGAGTCGTCGCCCCCGGCTGGCAGACACAGATATCCTAAGAAGCTTTGGAGGTGCGACCTTTTGTACTCGCCGGTCGGGCTCGCGCCCGTATTCTGACGGATGCGCCACTCACTGTTGAGCGTGAGCCCCTGCGTGCGAGCCCACATCGGATCCGTGTAGGCTTGATAGAGCCTCTGCCACTCGGCTTCGAGTTGAGTGGGAAAGTCGAGCAGCCTGTAGCGGGACTTTCGAACTTTCCCGTGATGCTCTCGTCACTTGGTGGTGCAAGTCTTAAAGGGGCCGTCCGGGCAAAGCCACACCACGTCCGGCAGCCTGGAGGAAAGGGTGCCCTGTGGAATTTTGAAAAAATCCTCAAGTCCCTTAATGTGAGCGAGGGAAGCCGAGCTTGGGATGGACCCGCGCAGCCAGTAGTAGATGAGACTGCCCAGCCCTGACAGACGCGCCACAGTGCCCAGAGAGTAACCGGACCTGTCGATGAGCCACTTCAGGGCATCGACGAAATCAACCGGTAGGCCGTTGATTTTGGCCAGCTCATTCCAGCTTTCGCGGATGCTGCGGAGGATGGATTTGCGGTCGTTGCGCGTGTTCGGGCTCAGCCCTCTAACTTCCAGGGAGGTCAGGTATTGTGTCAGGCACTCGGCGAACCTGACGGTGAGTTCCTCGCCTACGAGAAAGAAGGAGCCGGCCCAATTATCCTGTGCCGTTGGCGACCCGGCTGTGGCACGCCCGGATTCGGGGGAAGTGATGAAGCTGGCCCAGCCCCTCAGGACGCTGCGGTGATTCCTCAGCACGCCCGCGGGGCGCCCGCTTCCGTCCTCATTGAGTTTGATTCTCTCGAGGTGGAACTCCTCGAGATGTTTGTAGGTGAAAGAAGTGATCGTCGGTGAGACTAAGACTTCGGGTTCTGCCGTCGGCGTAACCTGCCCCGGTGCCGGGCCTGGTTGAGAAGCTCCGGTGATTCGTTTGGCTATCCCGGTGTAACCGGGTAGCTGCCGGTTTTTGGTGTTGGGTATGCTGGTAGGCAGGGCAGGGCCCTGGTGGTTCGTTTCCATATTCTGCTGCTTTCCTCGGGAGTCAAAAAAAGTTGTGTCCGAAGGCGGATAGGGGTTGACACAAACGGAGAGAAAGCGCAGAATTAGAGACAGAGATAGCCCGGTCAAAGCTAAATCTAAAATTCCGCAGCCCGAGTCCCGCCAGGACTTGGGCTGTTGCTTTTTTCCCCGTAAATTTTTACGTTCTTCAGGCGGCTGCCAACCGCCCCTGAACATTTATTCCATTCAACTCGAGTCTTTTGAGGGCCTCCTGGGTCAACCTGATGTTGCGACGTTTGCCGGAGTCGCGCACCAGATAACCCTTCCGCTCCAAGGGTTCGATATGCACTTCTGCGTTCGTGCTGGCGATTTTCATCGCCCGGGCAACCTCGCGCTGCGTCGGGTAGTACCTGTGCTCGATGAAGTAGTTCAGAATGTACTCGAGACACTTGCCCTGCTTCTCCGTCAGAGGCGGTAGCACCTTAAACGGATCGGCGCCGAGCGCGGCGGATGCTTCGTTGGTTTGTACTTCGTCACCCATATAGCCGCTTATACTTCACTTTGCGTATGGTACGCAAGAGAATAATTTTTCACCCCTGCCTGGAGGTACGCAAACAGACTAAGAAAATTCGTAAGTAAAGTTTCGTGCGAAACATCGGTGCAAGAGTATTAACCGGTTCAGCGAATAAATGTACTGTTAAATGTCGCTGAATTCGAATCCGACTTGCACCGGTAAGCTGACCGGAGGCGTACCTAGTAAAAGTCGCGGAACACTGTCACTGGTACAAGAAATTTATTAACAGGTGCAGATACCGGTACAAACAAAGAAGAATAAATTTCTCCCGAAATTTAATTTATTTATCAGTTTGTAGCGGTACTGCAGGTTGAAATCCTGACTACTGGTTCAAAATGCTGGTACAAAAATCAATAATGATTTTTCTACTATTTTGGTAAGTAGTACCGGATGAGCAGGCTCATCTCTAAAAGCCTGTTCGAGGTTGAAGAATTTTCTTGTGGGGCGATTTTCTAGGTCATTTTTAAGAGCACACTAACGCCTTGCTAGGGGCTAAACGAAAGAGTGGTTTTTTCTAGAAATCGCGTGAGAATTGATAGCATAGGCTTCGAGGTTGAAAGATTTGTCAAGACAGAGGAATTTCGTGACGTTCGTCCTGAACGCTACAAAATCCCCAGTAAAACGTGCTCTCTCTCGTTGCTTCAGCTAGAGCTGGATTTTCTTAGCGTCACTAAGCTTCGATTTTCTCAGCTCCAACCAAATTTCTTGACGCTGATCGGTGCGTATGCTGAATGGATTGTCAAAGAGCGCTGAGCAGTGTACATCTGACGCTTGATGCGTCCGCAGGATTTATGAGCATCTATCGTGCCACGGAAAAAAACGGAAGTTTCGAGTGAATAAGGGAAGTTTTTGCACCTTATCGAGGAGACCGGTGCGTCGTCGAAGGAGATGCCGCTGCGGGTGGTGTTCAGAAACGCCTGACCCGGAATTCGGTGCTATCCGAAGGTATGTTCAGAAATTCCCTATCGCGGTCTCAGCGAACCCGGGCGTCGATTGATTTAGATGCTCTTAGTGAAACCGTGCAGTCCCGGCATCGAGTGAGAAGCCTGATATCGTATTAACAGTATATATGGTTGACGAATGCGGGTCTGTTCCGTCTTCATCGCATCATTGTAGTTTCAGCGCCACAAGAATTCCGTACTTCAACACCCCTCCCCAAAGCAGAGCAAGCTGCCAAATGAATTGGAACAGGCTCCCGAAGCCGAATGCGAGAACCCCGCCGGTCGCTCCTACAACGGTCAGCCATATCAGTTGATTGATTTTGCGCCTGGCGTATACGACAAGCCTCTCACCGACACGCGTACGCGACTGCCATGCTGCCGTAAGCAGACTCGAATAGACGCAGTAGTTAAGGCTTAAAATCTCGCACGTGATTGCCGTGACCGGCTCAAGACTCAGGCTACGGGGCCTGCGCACCAATAGTGCGGCGTATTCCGGTAGGGCTGTTCGAGCTATCTCATCTTTGAGCGGTGGAAGAAAAAATTCGTAGGCCCGGGGTCTCATCGGGAAATAGCGTAGCCAAGGGAAGATCCGGCGCTTCCAGAGCTGGAGGAGCCAAGATAGCTCATATCTTCCGAGAAATGGCAGCCAGTACAGGTAGTTGTAATGGGTAAGCAGGAAGTTAAGGCGCGTCCTGCGGATGTGATCCCCGTACAGATATAATCCCTCCTCGGTCCTCCCATCGGCGGATATCTCTTCGATATAGGTGCTGAACGTAGTCCACCCGTAAGTTTCACTCGTCACGGGACCGTTCATGATTTGGTGGCCGTAGCTCGCGCGGATGGGGACTTTGACTTCGAAGGGCACTGTGAAGGTGGTCGTGCAGTTTCTGCCGAAGACCACGTAGCCTTTGAGATAATCGATATCATGCGGCAGGTTGTTCTCAATCTTGATAAAACGGTTCCGCTCACCCTCCCTGTAACTCTCCACGATGTGGGTCTGGATGGGGCGGCAGGCCTCGGACTCGTAGTTCTCGAAATCGGGGAACATTACCTTGCCTTTGAGCCTGAACTTCGAGTCACTGTGCCTGGCGATAAGCAGGAACGCGATAAACGTGAGCAGGAAGGTCGCCAGTCCTACCTTGTAATCTCTCAGCGCAGCCTCCGTGTCCTGACACGCGGCGAGAATGCGTCCGGCACCTTCGGGAGTGCTATTCCCAATCCAATACAGGCCGTACGCCAGCCCGCCGACCAAGACCCCGCGGATGGTGGAGAAGGGTTTTTTGAACTGGTCGAGTATGGAGCTGAAGAGTGTTTCGAATAGTTCCATTTCATCCTCCACGGATACGGAAGGCGACGTCTGGAATACGAGCGCGAGCTGCTTTGACAGTACTTTCAGAATTCCGGTGCCTAAGGGGAGGTTGGGAAGTCCGAAGAGGTGGCGAGTGCGATGGCAGGACGGAAGGCCGCGGGCAGGGCGGCCTTCACTGACCCTACAATTTTATATAGCAAATAGGAACCGGGGATTCAAGGCTAAAATGTATATATATCTCACGCGATACGTCCGATAAACAATCATACTGTTTATATGATATACACTGTTGCTAGAGGGGCTTGTTCTACCTAAATTTCGTCCAAAATAACTCTCACATGCTCTTGTTTGAGTAAGAGTCGT
>CAXTRQ010000059.1:12075-32134 GCA_964246705.1 uncultured Pyrinomonadaceae bacterium | reverse complement strand
TGACGAAAATGTATTACACACGGTTTTCTTCGCGTCTCCGGCGTGAAACTTCTTTTCTCTAAAACCAAAAAGTTTCGCGCCGGAGACGCTGGAGGCGCAAAGAAAACAAAAGTTGAGTATTTTAAGTTTCAGGATTTTAAATCCAATCTCAACGCAGCGCGCGGCGGAAGATGCGATAACCCCATGCATCCAAAGTCAGCATGGGCACAGCCGCCGTGCGGCTGCGCGCCGCGCCGCCCGCCGGGGCGTCGCTCGTCGCTTGAGTAGCCGCTGTTATGTCCGGCGTAATCTCCGTCAGAGATGCGCCGCCCGTCGTTTCGACGACGCCGACGAAGGGCGTGTTTGAGAAGTTGATGGCGACAAGAATTTCTTCGTCGCCGTCGCGCCGCGTATATGTTGCGACGCGCGCCTCGTCGGAATTCTTCAGCCACATGGTCTCGCCGCGCCGCAATGCCGCGTGCGCTTTTCTCAACGCAATCATCTGTTGATAGAAGCGCGGGAGGTCTGGACTGCGCTTCACAATCGGCCAGAAGATATTGAACTTCTCGAAGAGCGCAGGGTCGCCCGACTCCATCGTGTCGCCAACCTCCATGCCGTTGTAGATGAGCGGCACGCCGTCGAGCGTCAACGTCAGCACGGAGGCCGCGACCGCGCCGCGCGCGCCGAGGCGTGCAATCGCGCGCCGCTCGTCGTGATTATCTGAGAAGTAGAGGCGTAGCGCCCCGCGCGCGTTCCGGTCTCGCTCCTGTTCCCATGTCCGGCGCAGTTGAGAGGCGGGCTGCGTGCCCGTCGCCACATCTTCAATCGCATGAAAGAAAGGCCACGCGTAATTGAGGTCGAAAGCTTTCAACAAGTGTTCCGGCTTGTCCGATTCGGCGAGCAGCAGGATGTCCGGCTTGATTTTCTCAAGCTCGCCGCGCGCCGTCTCCCAAAAGTCGGTCGGAACCATCCACGCCACGTCGCAGCGAAAACCGTCGAGGTCAAATTCGCGCACCCAATATTTCAGCATATCGAGCATGTAGCGACGTAAGGTCGGGTTGTCGTAATTAAGGTCTGCCACGTCCGCCCAACCCGGTTCAGGCGGCTGGATGCGCCCCTGTGCGTCGCGTGTGTAGAACTCAGGCGTTTTCATCATCACGCTATCCCAAGCGGTGTGATTAGCGACGATGTCGATGATGACTTTCAGACCGCGACGGTGCGCCTCTGTGACGAGCCTGCGGAAATCTTCCTTCGTCCCGTAGTCAGGGTTGACGGCGTAATAATCGCGCACGGCGTAGGGGCTGCCGATGCTTCCCTTCTTCTTTTCCTGTCCCGAAGGGTGAATCGGCATCAGCCAGAGAACCGTCACGCCGAGTTGTTTCAGACGGTCGAGTTGTGCGGTGATGCCGTCGAAATTTCCTTCCGCCGAAAAGACGCGCGGGAAGATTTCATAAATCACGCCGTCGCGCACCCACGCGCGGCTCGTGCGCGCAGACTCCTTCGAGAAGGCGCGCTCTGTTGTCTGTTGCGCGCGCGCGCCCGCATGCAGAAGAGCTAAGGTCACAAAGATTGTCAGGAGGATTCTCAGACAGCTTCGCGCACGGACGAGCCGACCAGAAGAATTCATGTTCGTTCTCATTTATCTCTGCTTATCAATCAAACCCGTGCTCGGCACAGGCTGCGCCGTGACCTGCGTCATTAACGGCTCGTGTTCGTCCCCGCGAATCACCGCATCGAGCGGGACGCGGTCGGCGACATCGTTGACAATCGAAACGAGCGCGGCGGCGACGAGCAGGCAAACGCCTCCGAGCATCACGACGTAGAGCGGATTATTGTTGAAGACGTGTTTGACGAGCGGTTGAAATGTCAACGCCGCGACGATTTCGGGAAGGACGATGAAGAAGTTGAAGACACCCATATAGACGCCCATTCGCGCCGGAGGCAGCGCGCCCGACAAAATCGCGTAGGGCATCGAAAGCACGGAAGCCCACGCGATGCCGACGCCGACCATCGTCAACAACAACATGTTCTTCTCGTGGATGACGTAGACCGACAACAATCCGATGCCGCCGCAGGTGAGCGCCAGCGCGTGCACGGTCTTGCGGCTGGTTAACGCCGCCACCTTCGGAATCGCAAAAGCGATGATGAAACAGACCACGTTATAGACGGCGAAACAGACGCCGCCCCACTCGCTGCCCGCATCCTTCAGAGTTCTCTGCGCGGGGTCGTCCAGATTGGTCACGCCGAAGACCTGCTGCGCCGTCATCAGTCCGAAGAAAATCCACATGCAGAACAGCCCCAGCCACGTGAACACCTGCACGACGGCGAGTTGCTTCATCGTCTTCGGCATCTCGCGCAGCGTCTCGAATATTTCCTTGAACCAATTGCCCAAGCCGCGCGTCTCGGCGCGCTTGCGTTCAAACTCCGCGATGTCTTCCGGCGGATATTCCTTTGACGTGAAGACCGTCCACAGCACTGCCAACAGCAACGCGAACGCGCCGATTTGGAAAGAATATTTAACTGTCAGAGGCACGCCGCTCGCGGTCGAGCCGGTGACTCCGAGTTGGCGAAACATATACGGCAGCGCGCTGGCAATGGTCGCGCCCGCGCCGATAAAGAAACTCTGCATGACAAAGCCCGTCGTGCGCTGCTCGATGTTCAACTTGTCGGCGACGAAGGCGCGGAAAGGCTCCATGCTGACGTTCACGCTCGCATCCAGCAGCCAGAGAAACAGCACCGCCATCAGGACGAAAGATGAGTAAGGGATGAAGAACAGGGCGACGGCGCTCAGGATTGCCCCGACGAGAAAATAAGGACGGCGACGACCGAGACGATTCCACGTGCGGTCGCTCATCGAGCCGATAATCGGCTGGACGATGAGTCCGGTCAGAGGCGCAGCCAGCCAGAGAATCGGAATATCGTCGGTGCTCGCGCCGAGGTTCTTAAAGATGTTACTCATGTTCGCCTGTTGCAACCCGAAGGCGAACTGAATCCCGAAGAATCCGAAGCTCATATTCCAGATTTGCGCAAAGCTCAGACGTGGTTTCTCTCTCATCACCTGTTGTCGCTCCTCTCAAAGCAGAGGTCGGAGGTCGGAGGTCGGAAGTCAGTAAAACAGCTTGTCTTTTAACTGACCTCTGACTGCTGACCTCTAACCTCTGGAGTAGATGTTAATGTCTTCCAACACAACGTTGCGGTCAAGCGTGAGCGCGTAGAGCAACGTGCCCGCCATGTTCGAGACATGAACGAAGCCCGCGCGCGGCTCATCCCCCGCCCGCGTCCGCTCGACATCAACGAGGCCGGGACAGAAGTTGAAGACGCGTATATTCGCGCCCGTCTTGCGAACGTGGTCGCGCAGGGACTCGGCGAAGCCGAGCAGCCCGAACTTCGACGCGCAATATGAAGGCACATCCGCGTATCCGTTCTTCCCGGCCTGCGAAGAAACGTTGACGACATCGCCGAAATCCGCCTCGACCATCCGGGGCAGCGCCGCACGCACCAGCCACATCGCGCCGCGCAAATTCGTATCTAAAACCTTATCCCAGCCCTCGTCCGTAATCTTGTCCACCGTTTCCGGCACAGCGAGGCCGGAGTTATTCACGAGCACATCAATCGCGCCGAACCGCTCGATCACATGACGGATGAGCGCCTCGCATCGCTCGCGTTCACGAATGTCGAAGGCGTAAGGAAAGACACGCTCCGCGCCGCAGCCCGCGTTCAACTCGCTCGCCGTCCGGCGCAGCACCTCCTCTCGCCGCGAAGCAATCACGACCCGCGCCCCTACGCTCGCCAGAGCTTCCGCAAAAGCACGCCCGATGCCCGTGCCGCCGCCCGTCACGAGCGCGACCTGTTCCCTCAACGGTTTGGTTTTAAGAGCCATACATGATGCCTTGATGTTGCAAAGAGCAGCGCCTCTCTCAAAAAATTAGATTTCAGTTTCATCGTGCGGCGGCCAGAATACTTGCTGCGCGCGCGGGCAGCGTGACGCGCACGAGTCCATTTTCGACGCGCGTGCGGGTTTTGATAACGCCGAGGCGGTCGTCGAGGTTTGTGCCGTTCTCCAGTCCGGCTTCGGCGACGCTGAACTCGAAGGTCGCGGGCTTGGCGTCGTTGTTGAAGATGACGATGGCCGCCGCGCGCCCTGTGCGACGCGCAAAGGCATACTGCTGTTCGGCGATGTAGAGATTGACGAACGAGCCGCGCCGGAGCGGTTCCAGTTCGGCGCGAATGCGCGCGAGGCGTCGCAGATGTTCAAAGACTTCCTGTTCATCAGGCGTGCGGCCTTCGCTGGTGAAGGCGTTGCGTGAATCGCCGGGAAAGCCGCCGGGGAAGTCGCGGCGGTTGTCCGGGTCGTCGCCGCCGGGCATCGCTATTTCGTCCGCGTAGTAAATCTGCGGCGTACCGCGCACGGTCATCAACATCGTGAAGGCCAGCTTCAAGCCGGTCGGATTCGCGCCCGGTTCGGCCATGAACCTTTTCATGTCGTGATTTCCAAGGACGGGGACGAGCACTTCGGGTCGGTTGTAGAGCCAGTCGTAGGCCAATGCGTGCGCGACCTCTTTGATTGGCTTGCCTTCGGCGAAGGCGCGGCGCGCGGGATAGAGGAGAGGGAAATCGAAGAGCGTGTCGAGGCCGGAGTCCACGCCGTCGAAACGTGTGCGCCCGCCCTGAAAGAAAGCGGCGTGCGCGGCATCGCCGTCGAGGACTTCGCCGACGACATTGAGGTTCGGGTACTCGCGTTTAATCGCCGTCGTCCAGTCACGCCAGAAATCGTTCGGCACATACTGCCAAGTGTCCTGACGAATGGCGTCAATGCCGGTCATGCCGATCCACCAGAGCGTGTTCTGAATTTCGTAGCGCGCCGTCTCTTCGTCGTGCTGGTTGAGGTCGGGCAGGATGTCTATGAACCAGCCTTCGAGCGTCTCGCGCTTGGTCAATTCCGGCGGGTGCGGGTCGTGCAGCACGTAGGTCTGAAAAGTGTTCTTGAGGTGGCGGGCTTCCGTGCCGTTAAACCACGTCGGCGTCGGAGAGTCCTGCGCCCATGGGTGATAGGGGCCGGTGTGATTGGCAACCTCGTCCTGAATCACTTTAATGCCTGCGCGGTGCGCCTCTTCGATCAGACGACGCAGTTCGGCCATCGTTCCGAAGTGTTCCTCGACGCCGTAGAAATCAATCGCGCCGTAGCCGTGATAATCCGTAATGGGTCGCTTCGGGCCGTCCTTAACTTCCGGGTAAGTCTCGCGCTCGTTCAAGCGATTCGTGTTGTCATACCACGGCGTCAGCCAGATGGCTGTCACGCCGAGGTCTTTGAGATAGGGCAGATGCTTGATGATGCCCGCGAAGTCGCCGCCGTGATAGTAGCGCGGCTTGGCGCGGTCGAACATGCCGCGCGAAATAACGGGGTCGTTGTTCTGCGAATCGCCGTCGCTGAAGCGGTCGGTCATAATCAGGTACATCACGTCGTCGGTCGTAAAACCTTGAAAGCGTCCGGCGCGCGCAAGCGGCGCGGAGATTTCAAAAGGCGCTTCGATTGTTCCCGCCGCGTTCGTGACGCGGAGGCGGCGCAGGCCGGGCATCGCCGTTTCGTCAATATGCACGTCAACAAACAAGTAAGTTCCAGCCGCGTTGATCCGCACGAGTCCCGTCCTGATGCCTGTGCCCACCGCCTCGACGCGCGCGCCCGCGAGATTTTTCCCGCGCAGCAACACGCGCACGGGGTTAATCGAATGGCTCGCCCACCAGTTCGGCGGCTCGACCTTTGTGACTTCCGGCGCGCTTTGCGCCACACACACGGAAGCGGCGGAAAGCACGACGGCGAGAAGCAGCGCGAGGCGCGACAGCGATTTTGTGTTTGTCATTTTCCTTTTCAGCAATGGTCGAATTAGCATTCTTATTCTTTGCGCCTTCAGCGTCTTTGCGCGAATTTTTTTTTAACGAAGGAAGAAGAAAGTTTCGCGCAAAGGAAACGGGGAGCGAGTTTTATCCGCTGAGCACCGCGCTTTCAGACTTATGATCCGTGTGCTCCGCGCCTTGCGTGCGACCATAGAGGGTGGTCAGTTCAAGCAGGCGTTCGCCGATGTTTTTCGTGAGCGCGTCCGCCGTGTAGCGCCATTGCCAGTTACCTTGGGTACTGGCGGGAAGATTCATGCGCGCCTCTGTGCCTGCGCCGAGCACGTCTTGCAGCGGGATGATGGCGGTATTGGCAACCGAAGCGAGGACGGCGCGGACAAAGTCCCAGTGAATCTCTTGGCCTTTTGTGTTCAGGTAGTTCATGCAAAATTCGCGCTCGCGCTCGATCTGTTCGACGCTGCGGGTCGAGCCTTCGCCCGCTTCCGAGTTGAACCAACCGACGGTCGTATCGTTGTCGTGCGTCCCCGTATAGACGACGACGTTGCGATGATAGTTGTGCGGCAAATCAGTGTTGCGCGTGTCGCCGCCAAAGGCGAATTGAAGAATACGCATTCCGGGAAAACCGAAGCCGTCGCGCAACTCTTCCACATCGGGCGTAATAACGCCGAGGTCTTCGGCGATAATCGGCAACACGCCGAGCGCGTTTCTGATAGCTTCAAACAACTCTCGCCCCGGCGCGGCAACCCAGCGACCGCGCTCCGCCGTGCGGTCTCCGCCCGGTATCTCCCAGCACGCGGCGAAGCCTCGAAAATGGTCTATGCGAAGAATGTCCACCACCTGCAAAGTTCCGCGCACGCGTTCAATCCACCAGCGGAAATTTTCGGCGCGCTGCCGCTCCCAGTGATAGAGCGGATTGCCCCAGAGTTGCCCGGTCGCGCTGAAGTAATCGGGCGGGACTCCGGCGACCACAACTGGTTTGCCCGCGCCGTCGAGCTTGAACTGCTCTGTGTGCGTCCACACGTCCGCCGAATCGTGCGCGACGAAGATGGGAATGTCACCGATGATTCGCACGCGCTTTTCATGGCAGTAGGCGCGAAGCTGCGACCACTGCTTGAAGAAGAGATACTGGTAGAACTTTTGCGCTTCGATCTCGGCATACAAACTCTCGCGCGCGGCGGCGAGCGCCGACGGATCGCGTCCGGCTAGAGGCGCTTCCCATTCGTGCCACGCCGCACCGCCCCGCGCATTCTTCAACGCGCGGTACAGGGCATAGTCATCGAGCCATGTGCTTGTATGTTGATTGAAAGTCTCGAACTCGCCGCGCAGACGCACTTCGGTCGTATGCCGGAAGTTTTCAAACGCCTTGCCGAGCAGCGCGTTCTTGTATTCGATGACGCGTCCGAACTCCACTCGCTCAACAGGGAAAGCAGGCGCGTTACGGATGTCTTCCGGCGCGAGCAAGCCTTCGCCGACGAGACGCTCAGGGCTGATGAGCAGCGTGTTTCCGGCGAACGCCGAAAAGCATTGATAGGGCGAATCGCCGTAGCCGGTCGGCCCCAGCGGCAAGACCTGCCAGAGTGTCTGCCCGCTCGCCGCTAGAAAATCAATAAAAGCGTAGGCCGCCTCGCCCAAATCTCCGACGCCGAAGCGTCCCGGCAAAGACGTGGGATGCAAAAGAATGCCGCTCGATCTCGGAAAGCTCACGTTGTTATCTTCCTTGTTTCAAGACCTCATTCCGGCGCGGCGCGAACTCGCGTCCGCTTGCCACTGGCTAATTTCCGATGCCCTTATCAGGGCGATAAAACTTTATAGGCGACGGCCATGCGCGCCGGCACGGGCAGCGCGATTGTTCGTGCGGAAGCGTTGACGCGCTCTTTCGCATTGAGCAGAGGTACGAGCGTCGTCGCGTCTCCGCCCTCAAGTGCGGCGGTGGGGATTACTAAAGTCTTCGCTGTCGCGGCGCGGTTGATGGCGATGACGATGGTTTCGTCGGCGTCGCGCCGCGCATACGCATATCCATCATCGTCGAACGCAAGGTCAATTAACTCTCCGCGTCGAATCGCGGGATGCGCGCGGCGCAGTGCGAGCCAGTCGCGCGTCCACTGATACATGCGCTCCTGCGCGGCGGTGCGCCCGCTCGTCTCAAAGGCGTTGCGCGCATCATTGGGGAAGCCGCCGGGAAAATCGCGCCGGTTGTCTGGGTCTTCGCCGCCCTCCAGCGCAAGTTCTTCACCATAGTAAAGCTGCGGCGTGCCGCGTATCGTCAGGATGTAAGCGACATGCAACATCGCTCCTTCTAGGGTCGCGCCGTCGAGCGACATGAAGCGTTTCGTGTCGTGGTTGTTCGCCATCACGGTCAAGCGCGAGGCGTCCGTGTAGAGAGAGTCCGAGCGCAGAATATAGCGGAGCGCCTGCGCCGGAATTTTTCCGTTGAACACGTCGAGCGAAATCTGCCACGCCGGGAAATCGAAGACGGAATCGAGTTCCGTATCAATCCCATCCCAACCTTTGCGCCCGCCGATGAAGAAACTGGTGTGCATAGGGTCGCGGTCGAAGACTTCCCCGACCATCCAAAACTTCGGATACTGCCGGTGCAGCGACGCGCTCAAATCCCGGATGAAGCGGCGCGGCATGTACTGGATGGTGTCCTGACGGATGCCGTCAATGCCTGTCATGCCGACCCACCAGAGAGCATTCTGAATCTCGTAGCGCGCCACTTCCGGCTCGTCCTGATTCATGTCCGGCAGATCGTCCGAGAACCAGCCGTCGAGCGTCTCGGCGCGCTGGTGTGGCGGCGTGTGCGGCGAGAGCAGTTGATCGCCCCGGAAGGGGTTCGCGGTGTGACTATGAAGCGTACCGTGAAACCAATTATCGAGCGGCGGGTCTTCTATCCAAAAGTGGCGCACGCCGACGTGATTGGCGACCTGATCCTGAATCACCTTGAGACCCAGCGCGTGCGCGCGCTCAATCATTTCGCGCAAACTTCCCATGTCGCCGAAGTGGTCTTCGACCGCGTAGTAATCAATCGCACCGTAGCCGTGATAAGAGGTGTTCGGACACCAAGGCTTGTCGCACAGATGGACGCCGTTCCAGTTGTCGTACCAAGGAGTCAACCAGATCGCCGTCACGCCCAAGTTTTTGAGGTAAGAGAGATGGTTGATGATGCCGCGAAAATCTCCG
Source organism: uncultured Pyrinomonadaceae bacterium (assembly GCA_964246705.1). Taxonomy (GTDB): domain Bacteria; phylum Acidobacteriota; class Blastocatellia; order Pyrinomonadales; family Pyrinomonadaceae; genus DASZCR01. The sequence continues at coordinate 23,125 of CAXTRQ010000059.1, read as the reverse complement.
CCGTGATAGGCGCGCGGGTTGGCGCGGGTGTTGGCCTCGCGCGGAGAGTTCGCGGGAGCATTGTTTTGTGCGTCGCCGTCGCTGAAGCGGTCGGGCATGATGAGATAGATAACGTCATCCGTCGTGATGCCCTGAAAATTTTTCGACGCATCGAACGGCGCGTTGAGGCTAAAGGGCAGCGTTGTCGTCCCGCCGTTCGTTTCGATTGTCAGAGGATAATTGCCGGGACGAGTTGCCGGTGCGATATGAACGTTGACGAAAAGATATGTGCCCGCCGGATTAACGAGCGTGCCGGAGCACTCAATCTCAGGCCGCGTCGCCGAGACGTGCGCGCCGTGCAGGTTGCGCCCGCGCACGAGCAGGCGAACGGGGTTGAGGGAGTGTCCTGCCCACCATGAAGGCGGCTCGACTTTGAGAACTTCCGGTCGCAGGGAGTTTTGCGCGGCGGCGTTCGAGACAAAGAGCAGAAACATGGCGAAGCCCGACGCGAAGATTCTCCACCCAACATGTGACGCTCGAAGTTTCATGCGCCGATACGCTTCCGAAAGCTACTTTTCTTCTTCGCGCAAAGACGCTGGAGGCGCGAAGAAAACGAAAAGTGTCGGACTGACACTTAATCGAAAGCTGTTCTAAGGATTCTACTTCTTGAAGGTACGCACGTAGGCGACGAGCGCCGCGATCTCATCCTTTGAAAGCTTATTACCAAAGCCGGGCATCTGCTCGCGTCCGCGCTTGATTGACGCGCTCATGCGGCTATTGCTTCGCTTGCGCTGCCACTGCGCGTCCGTCATATCTGGCGCTTTGAGCATCTCGCCGAGCGCCGTTTTGCTCAGCCCGTCGCCGCCATGACAGCGCGCGCAGTTGGCGAGAAACAAGGTTTTGCCTTGCGCGATAAGCTGCTGCTGATTCTGTTTCGTCTTCTTCGATTGAGCGATAGATGCGCTCAACATAAATACCGGACACAGGGCGGCAAAAATTAGACAGACGATTCCCTTCCCCTTCTTCTTCATGCTGCGAGGTACGCTCCCAACTATTGATTCTTGAACTTGTCGCCGGATCGTCCCGGCTTATCTATCGGAACCCGCCCCGGCGTCCGCGCCGTGTCCGAGACCGACAAGGCTGTGCACGTGCCACGGCACGCTCTCGCCCTTCATCTCAGGATGTCGGCGCAGGAATTCGGCGGCGATGGGCAGAGCCGCCGGGTCGTCTTTCAAATCGGCGAAGATTTTCGCTTCGCGCCGCGCCTCGTCGTTCATCCCCAGTTTGCGGTAGACGAGCATCAGGTTGTAATGCGAGCCGGAATCTTCCGGGTCAATTTGCAGAATGCGTTCGTAGCAATCGCGCGCGGTCGCCAAGTCGCGCTTGATTTTCGACAACTCGCCCAACTGCTGAAGCGACACGCGGTCACGCGGGTAAGCGTTGAGAACCTGACGGATGTCGGCTTCGGCCTCCGCCAGTTGCCCGCGACGGATGCGGATGCGTGCGCGTTGGAAGAGAGCGCGCGCATTGGTCGGGGCGGCGGCCAGAGCTTCGTCCACCAACTTCGACGCGTCGTCCCAGCGGTCGAGTTCGATCAGCGCGAGCGCCTGATTGACCTTCGCCATCGGGCGATAAGTTTCGTCGAGTTCGGCGGCGCGCGCGAAGGCTTCGACGGCGAGCGCATACTGCCGATTATCTAAGAGCGCAATGCCGTAGTTGTTCCAGCGTCGCCAATCCGGCATCACGCCCTTCGCGCCGGGCACGACTGGCACGGCCAAATTTTCGCCGGGTTCGAGCGCGTATTCGGTCGTCGCCATCGTCACGATTGGATAATCGAGGGACTTGCCGAGCGAATAGTCCTGAAAAATTTTGGTGAAGCGGCGATAACGCAGCCGTGCCGTCATTCGCACCGCGCCTGAGACGTTTTCGGGAATCTGGAAACGGTAGCGCGCGATGTCGGAGCGCCCGGATTGAATCTGGTTGTTCTGCGCGATGACGCGCGTCTTCCAGATGTGGTGTTTGTCGTTGAACGAGCCGTCGGCCATCACGAGATAGGTTTTGTAGGTGTGCGCCGATTCGTCGAGGAAGCCATCCGGCTTAATGTAGCCGGAGCGGTAGAGCACGCGCCCGCTCGCGTCCGTGACGGTGAATTCCATGTGCGCCTCGTAAAAGTCGCGCAATTCGGGCGGAAACGAATGACCGATGTTTTTGTTGGTGATGACGACATCGGCGGTCATCGTATCGCCGCTTTTGACGTTGAAGTTGCTGCGGTTGAGCGGCGCGATCAACTCTTCGGCGTCGCTCCCCGGCGCTTTGCGACGGAGGGCGAAGATGTCCACGCCCATTACGTCGGACTGCAAGAATTTCGAGACGGCTGCGAGTTGTTCCGTGAAGTTGTAGAAGAAAGGGATCGCCGTATTCGCCGCCGCCCAGCGATGCGAGGCGATGGTTCCCTCTTTCGCCGCCACGTCGAACTTCGGCGCGGCCTCGCGCTTCATGTGGCAGGTGTTGCAGGTTTCGCGGTCGCGCGTGTAGAACGGGTGCGGCGACTCTTTCGAGAACGAAGACATCTGCAACTCGTCGCCGACCGAGAAGGCGCGCAGGAATTTGTAGTCGTTGAGTTCCTTCGGCACTTGCGACTTGTGGCAGGTGGCGCAGAACTCAGGTGATTTCAGAAGCGGGCGCATCATCGCGCGGCGGTGCGAGGGGATGTCGTCGAGAATCTGCTGGTCTGTAACCGTCTCCAGCAGGCGCGTGCCGTCTTCTTTGACGAGCAGCGCAGGCTCACCCATCTCGTAGCCGCCGATGCCCGTCCCCTTCGCTTTTTGAATCGAATGGCAGACGATACAGGACACCCCGTCTTCGTCGTACGGACGATTCTTGAAGGCGGGCTTTTTGGTCAGCGCGCCCGCGAAGAGCGCGGCGGGGTTGTGGCATGCTTCGCAGTGGCGCGTGAAGGCGATGTCCTTCTGCGAGATGATGTCTTTGACGTTCTTCTGGTAGAAAGGCTCCCGGAAAGAGTTGCTGTGTGCCGACTGTCGCCACTGCGCGTGCGTGTCCGTGTGGCAGGTGGCGCAGCGCGCTGAAGGGATGAACTTCGAGCCGGGAATGAAAGTGCCGGTCGCGGACGTGGCAGTGCTCGGCGCAAAGGGGTTGCTACCGAAGCGATAATCATAAGATTTAGCGATGAGGTCTTCGTAACGAATGGTCTCCGCAGCTTTCTTATCTTCGCTGCCGCCGTTCACTGCTCCGGCTTTCTGGGCGAAACCCAAAAATGCCAGCAACGCGCACGAGACAAGCAGCAGCCGGATCGTAATGCGGCGACTATGTTCAGGGGAGAATCTTACTGTTTTCATCTTTAACAACTCTTTCATGTTCTCTCTCCAATGTTTGGAGTGATTAAACGGCGAGGGCTGGATTAGAGAGGCGGCGTTTTCCTGACCGCATCGCCCGTGACGGCGGGCGGCAACACGGGCGGCGCGCTCGTTTCACCCGTCGCCACGCCGGAAGCTGGTTTGCCGGTCGGCGTCGGCACGTGTTTACGCGCTTCTTCAAACTGCTTGAATATCGCCAACTCCCTGTCGGCCTCCGCCTTCCGCTTGAGCCGTGTATAGGCTGTGAAAAGCTGGTAATGAATGCCCGGATCGTTGTTGTTTAAGGTTGCGCCTCGTTCGAGTACCGGCACTGCCTCGTCGAATCTCTTCAACTTGATTAGCAAACGTCCCAAGTCGTGGTGCGCCGGGTAGTTCTTCGGGTCTTTCGCCATTGCGCGCCGCAGCAGACTCTCCGCCTCTTCAAATTGCCCGCGCTGGTTGGCGATGAAACCGAGATTAGCGAGGACATCGGCGTTCTCAGGTTGTAGCACGAGAGCGCGCTCGAAGGCGGCGGATGCCTCATCATAGACGCCCTCGGCGCGCGCAGCGTAACCTAGCAAGTAGTAAAGATTAAGGTCGTCGGGAAAGCTCTGTAAGGCGCGTTTGAAAACTTCACGCGCCGCTGCGTATCGCCCGCCGCGAATCTCTGCCACGCCGAGTCGAAGCTGGTAGAGCATTTTCGACGGGTCTTCCTGAGACGCACGCTCATAGTACGGAAGCGAGTTCTCAAAAGCCTGATTCTTGAGCAACTCTTCGCCGATCATAAAATTCACTTCCGGATAATCGGGGCGCAGCTGCAATGCCTGTGACCACAGAGCCAGAGCCGTCTTGCTGTCGCCACGCGCGGATGCAATCAGACCGAGACGATAGAACGGCTCAGGTTTGTCGGGCGCAAGCTGCGTGGCATCTTGCAGGAAGCGCGACGCCCGCTCAACTTGATCCAGATTATAAAGCGCGACCCCAAGATTATAAACCACTTCAAACGTGTGCGGGCGCAAACCGTTGGTGCGCGTGAATAGCTCGACGGCGCGCTCATACTCATGCGCTTCGGCGAGTCCGAGTCCGAGCGTGAACAGAATGCGCGGGTCATCGCCTGCGCGGCGCTCAATCGAGTCGGCCAGAGCGGCGGCGTCTTTGCTTCGCCCGTCGTGCGCGTAGGCGTTGACCAGCGTCAGCAAGAGCGCGATGTCGCCGAACGACGCTCCGCCCGTCGAGGCGGCTGGCACGACGCCTGCCGCGCGCTCCAGTAGAGGGATAGCGCGCTTGTAGTCGCCGCCCGCCGCGTAGAGCGCGCCCAAGTTGTAAATTGCCTGCGCGTGGTCTGGCGCGAGACGCAACGCGGCTTCTAAAACCTCGATTGCCTGCCCCGTGCGCTTGGTGCGTGCCAGCAGCACGCCAAGATTGGCGAGCGCCGCGACGGATTTCGGATTAAGACGCAGGGCTTCACGATATTCGCGCTCGGCGTCTGCCGGCTGTCCGCGTTGATCCAGAATTACTCCGAACAGAATATGTGCATCGGCGTCTCGCGGAGCGGCGTTGACGGACTTGCGAGCCAGCATCTCGGCCTCTTCGAGCCTCCCGGCTTGTAGGAGCGAAGCAGCCTCATTTAACGCTGCTTCTTGTTGGTTGCGCGCGATGGAAGCTTGGCCGGGTTTGGCGACGGTCGGCGTTTGACGTTTCTGCGCCGCGGTGTGTGCGGGCGCGTTGATTAAGACCAGCGCTGTCGCTGCTGCTAAACATTGCGCCGCACGCCGAATCAGCGACAGGTTCGCTTCTACTGTGCGCCGAAATATCATGAGCGATCAATCTTGCTTAAATTACGATTGGTTTAACTGCTTTTAGAATTCTTGCGCGTAAGGGCAAGGAAATCACCTGTCAAGGTTAGCCTTTATGCCGGACAATCTCAAGTCGGTTTCACCTTCCGCCGAGAGTCCATAAATCAATCGAGTGGCGGGCGATACAAGCATGCCCGCCACTCGATGAGAAGCCCTTCGACGCGCTCGATGATTAGAAGATCACTTTGAGCGAAAACTCCATCTGGCGGCGTCTCTGCTCGCTGAGGTCTCGACCAAAGTCGTTCTGGTTATTGATGTCGCCGTTCGGGGACGAACGGTTGACGCGGTTCAAGACGTTGAAGGTCGTGAACCGGAACTGGACGTTGAAAGAATCGCTGATGGCGCGCACCGCGTAGTTCTTGAACAATGAAGCATCCCAGTAGAACTGCTTCTGCCCGCGAAAGATGTTGCGTCCGAGCGTGCCGATGTGCGGCCCTCCCGGGTCGCTGGCGAAGACGGGCGTCTGCGCGCACCTGAAAGCCGCGCGGTTGAGTTGACGCCCGGAACCCTGATCGGCAGCCGTCGGCGACGGGTCGCCGATGATGTCAACGCGCCCGCCGTTGCAGGTGACGTTATAGACAGGCCCGCTCTGCGCCGTGATGATGTTGTTGAACTGGAAGCCGCCAATCAGGAAGTCTACTGGTTTCGGCAAATCGCCGCCGAACTGTCTCTGTCGCCCAAGCGGCAAATCGTAGACGTTCGAGAAACTAAACCGATGGCGAACGTCCGTGTCGGAGTTGCCGCGCTCGAGTTCTGGATGGAGCGGATTGTCCGGGCCGCAGTCGCGCGCGCTCGCGCCGTTCGAGCAGATGCCGCCGGGCGAATCGTCAATCGCGTGTGCCCATGTGTAGGCCGAAAGAATTGACAGCCCCTTCGAGAAACGTCGCTCCAGTTTAGTCTGCAACGCGTTATAGCTGGACTTGCCAGTGTATCTGGTTGCGATGACCGCGCCGATGCCTGTCACTTCGCGCGCGCCGGGGCCGCCTTCGTCGTTGCCCGTGCCGATGTTGCTCAGGGACAGCAAGTTCCTGCCCGCCGAGCCGACGTAAGCTACTTCGGCCAGCCAGTTCGCCGCAAACTCATATTGCCCGGTCAGATTGTACTGGTGATATAGCTCATCTGTGCGATTCGGATCATTGAAGAGGATGAGCGCGCCGTTGGTCGGCGCGGCGAAGCGCGTGCCGGGCGCGAGCGGCGCAGACGCCGGGACAGGGATGCCGACATCGAACGGGTTGCGTGTTAGAAAAACCGACGGGCAGCCCGACGGGTTGGTAATCGGATTGCAACTAAAGCTGGACGCGCCAGTTCCGGGGTTGGCCGTGAGCGGCTGCGCGCCGCTAATATCTACGGAGTATAAAATTCCGTAGCCGCCACGCAGCACCAGTTTCTTATCCGGTCTGAAGCCGCTATAGGCAAAGCCGAAGCGCGGGCCGAAATTGTTCTTGTCGGTGTTGGCGAGGTCGCGCCCGCCCGGCGCATTGTCGCCCGCGACGATGATGGTCTTGGTCGCTGGGTCAAAGTTGCTCTGGTGGTCGAAGCGTTCGGTCGGCGCAGTGAAAATGTCGTACCGCAGTCCGAGATTGAGCGTCAGGTCGGGACTCACTTTCCAATCATCTTGCACGTAAAAAGCGAGTTCCTTGCTGGACTGGAAGTAAGGGCCGCCCGGATTGCCGCGCGTGACAAAACCCGGCTGGTAGCCAAGCAGGAAGTTGGCGAGAGACGACCCGGTGTCGTTCGGCCCGATGCCGTTATAGTTGCCGGAGACGAACCCGCTGTTGGAAGTCCCGTACTGGTAGTTGCCCTTAGTTCCGCCGTTGCGCCCGCCGTCGAAGTTGCTGTTCTGGCGCACGCGCAAGTCGCCGCCGACCTTGTAGGTCGAATTGCCTTTGACGACCGTCACGGTGTCCGCGAAGTTAAAATTATTGGACAGGAAGTAGAAGGGGCCGCCGTCGCCCGTGAACTCGACGGCGCGATCCTCGCCGTTAAAGTTATCCACGATACCGGCCAGAATAATGCCTGTGGAGTTGGCGTCGACGTTGATATTCCTCGCGCCCAGATTGGCCGAGACATTCGGATTGAAGCCGCCCGTGCCGTTGACGCCCGTATTGAAGATACCGATTTGCACGCGCGTCACGCCGAAGCGTGCATCGTTGACTATCGTGGGCGAAAACGTTTGTGTGTCGCCCATCGTGAAGCCCTTCGAGTTGCCGAACTCGTCGCCCGCCGAAGGCCCTGCGGGCAAGTCGTTACCGTTGGGCGAAGTGCCGAGCGGGAAGAAGTTGTCGCGGCTGCGCGCGGTCTTCGACCGGCTGTAGCGTCCGAAGAAAGAGTTGTTGTCAGTAAAGCGATGATCAATGCGGACATCATAGCTGTCGACGATGGCGTGCTCCTTGCGGTTGACCGCAAAGTTTCGACCGACGCCCGGCAAATTCGGGAGCGGGAACGCGTTCAAGTAGTTCTGTGCGAACGTCGAGAATCCACCGCAGGTCGGGCAGCGGCGCAGGTCGTTGCCGGGAATCGGAGTCCCGCTCGGGTCGAAAATCGTGCCCGTGGGAAACACCGCCGTGCGCGTCGTGCCGTCTGGATTTCTAAAGGTGTAAGTGGTCGTGCCGCCTCTGAGCAGTTCGCCGAAGTCGCCGACGCGCATTCTGGCTGTCGGCACTGGTACTGCGGTCTGATCGCCTGTGCCGCCGAAAATCGGCGTGCTGTTGCGCTGCCCGTTCAGCGAGAAGAAGAAGAAAGAGCGATTACGCCCGTCGTAGAGTTTGCGCCCGCCTTCACCGAAACGCGGCAAGAAGATCGGCCCGCCGACCGTGCCGTAATAGTTATGCGTCACGTAGTTGGGGATGGAGGGGAACGTGCCGTTAGCCAGACGGTTATTTGGATTGTCGTCAAACTTGGCAGCGGCGGCGCTGAGGAAGCGTCCCTGATAAACCTCTGCGGCAGTGCCGTGCACGGCGTTGCCGCCGGATTTGAAAGTGGTGGAGATAATGCCACCACCCGCACGGCCTGATTCTGCCGTGGGCACGCTCGACTCGACCTTAAACTCGGCGATGGCATCCGGGTTCGGGTAGATAGCAATCTGCCCGAACTGCGACTCGTTATTGTCCACGCCATCGAGACGGAAGTTGTTGTTCGTGGCACGCGCCCCGTTGATGACCAGCACAGAGCCACCGGACTCGCGGAAACGAGTTGACTCGGTGTTGTTCTGCCCGCCGCCGCCGTTGACGAAGTTGCCGCCGCCGCCGAGCAGTCCGAGATTCGGACGCGTCACGCCCGGCGAGAGCGCCGCGAGCAACGTAAAGTTGCGTTGCGAAATCGGAAGGTCTGTGACCTGCCTGCCGGTAATCACGTCGCCGCGCACGCTCGTCTCGGTTTCGATCAGCGGAGCGTCGGAGGTGACCGTCACCGTACCGCCGCTGACGCCGCTGGCTGTCAGCGTGGCATCCACGGGCTGGCGCGCGTTGGTTTCCAGTGTCACATCTTCGACGACGACGGTCTGAAACCCGGTCGCGTCAATCGTGACCCGATACCTGCCCGGGTCGAGCGATGGAATCGTATAGTTACCGTCTTCATCCGTCGTCGCGGTTTTCGTCTCGCCGTTGGCGATGTTGACGACGGTAATCTTGGCATCCTTCAGGACGGCTTCGTTGGGGTCTTTGACGGTACCCACAATCGTGCCTTTATTATTTTGTGCGTGAATTGAGATTGCTAATGCCGTAATGCTGAAAAGCAGCGCAATCAACTTAGGGAAAAGATGCAACTTTCTCCGATCGGTCGTCATAGCTTGGGCCTCGTTATGAGTGTTACTTTCGATTGGTCGGTTGAATGCGCGCGCTTGATTTCGCTGACATTAAAGTAGCGGCAGAAGAGCCGCACGATAATCACCAGCGAGTTAAAAACGACGCTTGAATTTTGTAATACTTTAGCTTGCTTTTCGCGGAAGCGGTGATAAAACTTTGTTGCCTATCCGAACGAAGTAATTTTTAATACAGAATTAACGCCCTTGTCAATCAATTTTTGACGCATGGTATCTCAAAGAAACGGCGGCTGAAAGTTAAAAAGCGATCTTCTCAGCGTTCCTCTTTCTTTGCGCCTCCAGCGTCTCCAGCGTGAGAATAAGTTTCGCGTAAAGACGCAAAGACGAAGAAAAGTTGAGTGATTGAAGTTTCAGGATTTCAAATCTTCAATCTCTGTGCTCGGGCGTCGGTGAATTATCAACCATCGTCTGAGGTGAAACCGAGTCGTCGTTTCGCCTCTTCAATCAAATCGTTGTTGCGCTCGTAGGAGAGAGAAGTTCCATGCTCTGCCGCGCTCGCATCCGGCGGCGGATAGTGGTGCGCGGCGTAGACCGGATAGGCTTCGGCGCGCAGGTGCGCGAGCATTTGATGACCGCGCCGTGTGGCGCGCTCGTGCCGCAGGGCTGAGATGTCCACCGGCGCGGAGACGATTCGCTCGCCCGGCCCCGGCGAAGCTTCCGCCAGCATACGGCCATCGAAATCAATCAACTGGCTTCCGCCCGGCCAAGAGTAGGGCGGGTAATGCTTGAGGCTTGCGCCCTGATTGGCGGCGACGACGTAGGCCGTGTTCTCCAACGCACGGCAGCGATTGACCGTTGTCCACCAATCCAGCGGCGCGGTCGCTCCCCAAGGTTCCATGTAGGCCGACACGCGCACGAGGACTTCCGCGCCGTTGGCGGCCAGTTGCCTGATTGCTTCCGGAAACAGCCAGTCGTAACAGATGGCACAACCGATGCGACCTATCGCTGTGTCGGCGACGGGAAAGAGCGGCTCGTCGTAGCCTTCGAGGTCGTGCGGGCTGGTGTGGACTTCATAAGGAATCCACGTATTCACCTTTCGATATTTGTAGAGGACGCCTTCCGGCCCGATGAGACACGTCGTATTAAAAACCGCGCCCGGCCAGCGCGCGTCCTGTTCGAGCATCGAGCCGGTCTGAATGTAGATGTTGTGCTCGCGCGCCTTCGCTTCCAGCCGCTCGGTGTGCTCGTTCGGAATGGGGACGGCCAGTTTCTTCGACAACTCTTCGAGGGTGGCGTAGACCGGCGCGGCGTGCGCGAACTCAGGAAAGACCAAGAGGCGCACGGGCACAAAGGGCGCGGCTCCGGCGATTGCCGAATCAATCATCGAAAGCATGCGCTCCGTGTTGCGGCGCATCTCACGACGCTCCAGAGGATTCGGCATATCGGTCTGGCAAGCGGCGACGGAATAACGGATGTGGTTCATAAGCTCACTCAAAGGGGAGAAGGCAAACAGCGGAAAACCGGGAAAAGGTTAAAAGGATTGAACGCAAAGTCTCAACGCGACGCTTCCCTTTCCGCGTCTCCCCCTTTACCCGTTTCCTTCCTTTGCCTTTTTTCTCCGGTCAATGTTTTGACTGGGGCGCGGACGATGCGCGTGTTGTAGCTTTCGATGTAAGCCGTGCGCGCGGGCGTCGCCGGATAAGCTTCGGGTGCGGTGTAAGGATAATTCTTCATGCCGTGAAAAGGGAGCGGCGCAACCTGATCGGGGCTGGCCGAGTTGATGTCCATCTCTTTGCTGAAGCCGTCGGCGTAGAGCAGGAACGTGCGCGTCCATCCGGGGGGAAGCGACGCGAGGCGCGTGGCGTCAAACGACAAAACGAGTTCGTCGCCGGGGCGCGAGACGACGAACATATCATCCGTCGCGGCGAGCAGTTCGCGCACGTCGCCCTCGCGCGTGTAGCGTCCCGTCATCGTCTTCCAAGGCGAGGAGGGAGAGACGCGTTCGTAAGTGTAGCCGAACGGCTGACGAGCGTCGGGGGGGGGGGGGGGGGGGGGGCCCCCCCCCCCCCCCGGGGGGCGGGGGGGGGGCGCCCGGCCCAGCC
>CAXTRQ010000059.1:0-12065 GCA_964246705.1 uncultured Pyrinomonadaceae bacterium | reverse complement strand
GTTGGTGTGGGGGGGGGGGGGTGTGGTGGGCACACCCCCCCCCAACGCAGGTCGGCGATTGCAGGCTCAAGCCTCTCCATGCGGACGGGAAATGAACCGCCGGACTCATCAACTAAAATCTGATCCCAGTAGATACGCATGTTCGTGACGATACGCACCTCGCGGCTCGCAGAGAGAAACTTGCCCGTCAGGTCAACCGTCACCGTCTGCGGTCGCCCGATAGGAATGCCGATGTCCGTGATAACCGTCTGCCAACGCCCGCGCGCGTCCTTCACTTGCAGCGCGGGCGGCTGAAGGCTCAAGCCCTGCTGCGAGGCGGCAACGTTGTCGCTCGAAAATGCGTAGTCCGTCCAACCCGTCAACAACAACAACACGCGCGGCGGCGCTTCTTTCTTTTCCCGTCGCGCGCCGAGGTCAAGCGTGAGCGTGTGCTCCGACGCATAACCGCGCACGGGCTTGAGGGCGAAATCGTCCGGGTACTTTCTATCTACGCGCGAGACAGCAGTTAGCACATCATGACCGTGCTCGTCGCGCGCGGCGTCGGGCGGGCGGGCATCGCGTGTCGCGTAGAGCTTAAAACTCGCGGACGTGGGATTGCCCAGCCCCTCGTTTGGATAGACTTCGACTCCCGACGGATGCGCGACCGCGACGAGTTGCAGGCGATCCATATAGAGCGCCTCTTCAAGTTCGTTCGTGACTCGCAACTCGTAGCGTCCGCCGCGCGCTCTGAGTTGATCTTCGCGGATACGCACGTACTCATCCGGGTCAGGCACGGCGCGCACTCCGGGCGCTTCCCAGTAGCCCATCTCGCCGCCGCCCATAAAATCTGTGATGAACTCGAATTGCTCGCCGTTCCAAGTGAAGAGGTAGGGGCAGGACGAAGGCTTGCGGTCGAGTTCGGTGAAGGAGAATGTCGCGGCGCGCACGCCGGAGATCGGCCGCGCGCGCTCCATGGTCATGGTCGCGCCCGCTGCCAACTCCGTCTCGGATTGCACGACGCCCGAAGGCCAGACGACGCGCACGGCGTCGGCGCGCGTGCGTTCGCCGATGCCGAAGAGAATGTCTGCGGGCGCGGGCGCGGGCGTCGCCGCGTAGGTCTCCAACTTTTGACGGAGACTCCCTGCGCGCATCTCAATCTTGGCCTCGACGCCCGTCCGGTTGCTGACCGTCCCTTTCAGAAGCACGCGCACGGAAGCGTGACGATTGCCGCCTTGATTGCGCGCAAACACGAGCGAGCCATCGGCGCTTGAGCGCAGCACCAGATCGGTATCGCCGTCGCCGTCCAAATCTCCCGCAGCGAAAGTCCGCGACCAGTATTTCCTCCATAGCGGAATATCGTCGTCGCCCACGCCCGCAGCCGTCTCCGCGCTGACATCCATAAAATCGCTGCCGAGATTGCGCCAGACGAGCAGTCCGTTTCTTGAAGGAGCAACCATGTCGAGCAACCCGTCGTTGTCATAATCAATAAACTGCGCGGCGGCGGGGCCGAAAGGCAAGACCTCTCTTTTCAGCCAACGCTGCGTCGAATCGGTGTTGAGACGGAAATGCTCTCGCCCGTCGCTCGCGGCAAACAGGCTGCCGGAGCCGAGCGTGCCGAACAGGAAATCCGTGTAGCCGTCTTTGTTGAAATCGCCCGCCGCCACGCTGGCGAAATTCTTCGCACGCCCTTTCATGTCGAGGCCGACCTCGGTCGCCACATCACGAAATGTCTGATCGCGCATGTTGCGATAGAGGACGTGCGGCGCGCTGTAGTTGACGACCAGCAGGTCAACGTCGCGGCGGTTGTCGTAATCCGTCGGCACAACGGCGATTGCATGGCCTACGCCCCCGGACACTTTTGCTTTCGCCGTGATGTCGGCGAAATGGCCGTCGCCGTTGTTGCGGAGCAGTAAATTCGGCGCGGGCGGAAAATCGTTCGGGAATCTAAAAGCATCGCGCGGCTTGAAGCGGGCTGAAGTTTTTGAGAGGTCGGCGAGTCCCGCAATGAAGATGTCTAAATCGCCATCGTGGTCAACATCAACGAACGCTGCGGAGATTGAGAGATAAGGGTAAGCAAGGATTCCGGCGGCGGTTGTGACATCTGTGAAGCGCCCGCCGCCTTCGTTGCGATAGAGCGAGCATGCGCTGTCACGTAGAACGAAGAGGTCTGGCCTACCGTCGTTGTCGTAATCGCCCGCGACCGCGCCGATGCCTATAGCTTCGACTTTCTTGTTTGACGTTCCAAACTGCATTTGAACGCTGACAAAACTACCCGCATCGTTGCGATAGAGCGTCCCGGCGGAAGCGCCCGTGTCAAACAGGTCGAGGTCGCCGTCGCCGTCGAAATCAAAGAGAGTGACGCCGCCGCCGAGCGATGCGAGCAGCTTGCTTTTAGCTTCTTCATAATCTCGCCCCTCAAAAATCCCGCCGAGCGCTACGGGGAGTTCAATCTCGGATTGCGCCGTGGCTGGGGGAGACCTTTGACGGGATTGACGAGGTTGATGAGGAGGCTGATTAATTTTCGTCTTCCGCAACATCTTGGCCGTCGCATCCTCAAACGTCACCTGCGGAATCTTGCGGTCGACCAACTCGTTTTCCGCGCCCGTCGAAGTGACGGCTTCGCTGTAGCGTCCCTGTTCCAGATAGTTCTGACCAATGATGGTCGCCGCGCCCGTCGCGCGCAACATTTGAAAGCGTTTGAGGATGCGTTGTCCTTCGTCGCGCTCTCCGGCGCGCAGCAGCGCGGTCGCCAGATTGTAGAGCGCCGTCCCGTTGTAAGGCTCTGCGGCGAGCGCGGCGCGAAACAGCTTGGCGGCTTCCGCGTAATTTCGTGACTGCATCCGCAGTTGTCCGAGATTGACGTTCGCGCCCACATCCTCAGAATCAATCTTGAGGACGCGCCGGAATTCAGAGACGGCGTCCTCCGCACGGTTCTGCGATTTGGCGATGAGGCCGAGAATGTAGTGCGGCTGCGGAGCGGCGGGCGCGAGCGTGGCGGCGGACTGCGCCTCCCGCAAAGCCCCATCCAAGTCCGGCAGGTTGTAGAGCGCGATGGCGAGATTGATGCGCGCGATTGCCAGTTGCGCATCGAGGCTGAGCGCGCGGCGGAAGGCTTCCGCGCCTTCCCTGTAGTTGAACTGCTCCAACAGTGCGACGCCGAGATTGTTCGCGCGATAGGCATCCTCTCGCGCGGTGATGCCGGAAGAGTTCGGGGGCTTGACGGTTGAAGGAGTTTGAGAGGGCTGCTGTCCGGCACGCGCAGTCTGCGGCGCGGCGGCAGAGGTGTGCGGAAAAATGTTGGAGAAAACGAGGAGGATTGAGAGAGAGAGGCTTGATATCAGCTTGATGAAAGCGGTCGGGGCAATTGTCGTGTGGTTCAAAAGGAATCCTCGTCTCGTGCTTGCCTATCGGCTCGCCCGTCGAAGCGACGCTCCTCGCGGGCGCGGGCGGCGTGCTTCTGCTGGACGTTTGCAGGCAATATATCATAACCTCGATTCTCACGGCTGATGGTCACGAAGAAGGCGGAAAACCGTCGGGCGCTCGTTCGCGTATAAGCATGCGAGCGGCAGCACGGACAGTCATTCTTCGACGAGAGCCGGGGCTGTTTCCTTCCGAAAAATCAGCAAATTCCATTTTCTTGTAAAGCCTCAGTGCGGGCTTGTCGGGCGGTGCAGTTGCGTGATAATCAACAGGTTACGGAAAACTTCTCTTGTGTGTTAGGAGTCAATTAAATGAAATCGAATCGTCCTTCCTCTTTCGTGTTAACGTTGCTCTGCCTCTCGGTTCTGTTGGGCGGGACGCCTCTGTCGCTGGCGCAAACAAATCGGCGCGAGGGCGGCGGCAGCGCGACGAGCGTCTCGCTTGAAAACCTGACGGCGGGAAAGACGGTCAGAGGCTTTCGCGTCGAAGCTCTCTATTTGAACGATGCTGAGCAGCCCTTGGGCGGTCGCTTCCGGCACGAGCGCACGGGCTTCACGCTCGACCTGCTGCAAATCCAGTCCGTGCCGCAGGGCTATATCTGGGTCAACTCGTTCCCTACGTCCGACATGGGCGAGCCGCACACGCAGGAGCACCTGCTGCTCGGCAAGGGCAACAAGGGACGCGCCGAAGCGAGCCTCGAAGACATGTCGCTCGCGGGTTCAAACGCCTTCACGCAACAGCTTCGCACCTCTTATCACTTCCACACCGCCGCCGGGCCGGAGGTCTTCTATAAGTTGCTTGAGAATCAGGTTGACGCGCTGCTTCATCCCGATTACTCGGACGAGGAGATACGGCGCGAGGTACGCAACTTCGGCGTGACGGAGAATGCGACGGACAAGACGCTCGGCCTCGAAGAGAAGGGTTCGGTCTATAACGAGATGGTCAGTTCGATGGACAGGCCGAACTCGCGCCTGTTCCGCGCGCTCGGCCTTTCGCTCTACGGGCAGAATCATCCGGTGTCGTTCAACTCCGGCGGACTGCCCGCCGCGATTCGAGAGATGCAACCCGAACACATTCGCAAGTTCCACCGCGAGAATTATCATCTCGCCAACATGGGTCTCATCGCCTCTCTGCCGAAAGAGATGGCTGTCGGCGATGTCCTGCAAAGAATGGACGCGATGCTCGTCAAAATTGAGCCGGACGGCGGGCAGCGCGAGTTTAAGTTCAGACGGGAATCAGAGTTGCCCGCGCCGCGTCTTGCCCCGGCGGGGCAGATTCAGATTGTTGATTACCCGCACAAAAACGAACAGCAGCCCGGCCTCGTCCTCTTCGCATGGCCGCCCACGCAGAAATTAGACTTGCGCGAAATCACGCTGCTTGAACTCTTCCTCGACAACTTCGCCGGAGACGCGACGACGAATCTCTATAAAAAGTTTATTGACACGAAGACGCGCGAGATGGAGACGGGCGCGAAGGGCGTCTTCGCTTTTCTCGGCGACGACCCCGGCTATCCCATCACCATCGGCCTCACGGATGTCGCCCCATCGCACATGAACGAGAAAGAGTTGGCCGCCATCCGGCAGAAGATTCAGGAAGAGATTGCGCGCATCGCCGCCTTCAAAGACGGCTCGCCGGAGTTGGCTGAATTCAACACTCGCATCAGCAATCGTGTCATCCAGACGCGCCGCGACCTCGCCAAGTTCGTCAACTCGCCGCCGGGCTTCGGCTTTCGCAATACGGGTTCAAACTGGATGGATCAACTCAAGCGGCTTGAGTTGTCGAAGGACTTTCGCAAGTCTGTGACGCAGAAACCTCAACTCGACGCCATCGAAAAACTGCTGGCGGGAAATCAGAATTTCTGGCGCGAAGCCATCGCCAAATGGAAGCTCTCCGAGACCGTGCCTTACGTCGCCGCCGCGCGTCCCAATCCCGCGCTCATCAAACAGGAGGAGCAGGAGCGACAGGCGCGCGCCTCGGCGGAAGTCGCGCGGCTGAAGACGGTCTATAAAGTTACAGACGAGCAGGAAGCGATTCGTCTCTACAAGGCCGACTACGACAAGATGAGCGAAGAAATTGACCGCATCGCCAAGCAGGTCGCGCCGCCGCGCTTCGTGGACTCTCCGCCGCTCACGCTCGACGACCAGCTTGACCATCAAACCCGCGCGCTCGCGGGCGACGTGAAAATGGTCGCTTCAACTTTTGAGAACATGACGAGTGCGACGACGGGGCTGGCGCTCCGTCTCGACGGCGTGCCGGAAAACCAACTCGCCTATCTTTCGATGCTCCCAGCGCTGCTCAGACAAGTCGGCGTGATCAAAGACGGCCAGCCCGTCTCTTACGAGCAGATGAGCGAGATGATTCGCAAAGAGATTCTCTCGCTGAACATTTACTACAGCGTGAACCTCCGGACGGGTCGCGCCGAACTCGTCGCGCGCGGGGCGGGCAACGACGCGGCGGAAGCCGAGCGCGCCGTGCAGTGGATGAAACTCGTGCTGACGAGTCCCGACTGGCGTCCTGAAAATTTGCCGCGCATCCGCGATGTCGTTGACCAGACCTTGAGCGGTCTCAGAAACACGATGCAAGGCTCGGAGGAATCGTGGGTCAACAATCCTGCCAACGCCTATCGTCGTCAGGACAGCCCGTTGCTGCTCACGACCTCATCTTTCCTCACGCAGATGCACAATGTTCATCGCCTGCGCTGGATGCTCAAAGATGCGGGCGAAGGACGCGAGGCGGTTTCCGCATTCCTCTCCGCGCTCGCGGGGGCTGGCGCGCAGGGAGGACGCGCCGACTTGAAAGCGATGCTTGCTGCCATGCAGGGCGGAGGCAGCAAGGAGGGACAGACGACGAAAGCGCCCGCAGCTTTGCAGTCGCACGTCCAGAGTTTCGAGTCGCTTTCGGCAAACGCCAAAGCTCTCGCCGTCGAAGCGGCGAAAGACCTCGACCAGACGCTCTCCGACATCCCTGATGAATCGCTCGCCGCAGACTGGTCGTATCTCTGCAACGAGATGCGGCAAGACTTGCTGACGCCGCCCGAAAAAGTTCTGTCCGATTTGAACGCCCTGCGCCAGAGTCTCTTGAAGACCGGAGGCGCGCGTATGTTTATGATCGGTTCGACGGCGACACAGAAAAGTCTTGAGCCGAAAGTCGGCGAACTGCTCGCCTCGCTCTCGAATGCTCCCGTGACGAAAGTCGCCTATTCAAATCAACCTCTCGTCAAGGCGCGACTGCGCGCACGTCTGCCGGAGGCAGCGGCTCCCGTCTTCGTCGGCCTCGTCAATCCGAACACGCAGGGCGGCGTCTTCCTCAACTCGGTGGCGGGCGTCACCTATGACGATACAGACCGTGAGGCGCTCTTGCAGTTCATCGCCTCGAAGCTTTACGCCGGAGGCGGCGCGCACGGCATCTTCATGAAAACGTGGGGCGCGGGACTCGCCTACAGCAACGGCCTCGGCGGCTCGCCGACCACCGGAAGGCAGAGCTACTACGCCGAACGCACGCCGGAACTGCCGCAGACTCTCCGCTTCGTGATTGATGAACTGAAGAAAGCGCCGCGCGATGCCGGGCTGGTCGAGTATGCCATCGCGCAGGCGTTCACGGAATTTCGTTCCGCCTCGCCTTATGAAGTGCGCGGCGAAGCGATGGCGGCAGACCTCGCCGACGGCATCACGCCTGACGCTGTCAAGCGCTTCCGCCGTGCGGTGCTCGCACTACGCTCGACGCCGAACCTCTCGGACGAGCTTTACAACCGGATGGGCAAAGTCTATGCGCGTGTGCTGCCCGGCTACGAAGGCCGGATGCGCGATGTGCCGGGCGGCGTCTATTTTGTCATCGGCCCGGAGAAGCAGTTCAACGCTTACGAGGGTTATCTGAAATCGGTCGAGGGCGCGGACACGCGCCTCTACCGCATCTATCCGCGCGACTTCTGGATGCCCGCGAACGAAGCGGGCGCGGGCAGAGCGCCGCAAACAGGCAGTAACAGGTAAGGGATGAGTCAGGTCTAAAAGAGAAGATAAGCCGCTTCTTCTTCGCGCCTTTGCGTCTTTGCGCGAAACTGAATTTCGCGCAAAGACGCGAAGAAGCAGGATGCAAGTTTTTAAAGTTCCGCCTCTTTCGGGGACGTGGTGATGAGGACGTAGCGGCGTCCGCTGTAGAGACGAACCCCGCCTTTCTCAAGCGACATCATCAAAGGGCGCGGGCGAGGTAGGGCGGTGTCGTTCGATGTTTGGACGGTCATCACTGCATTGCCGCCGACATCGAAGATGTTGAACTGACCTGTCTCTGTGAAGCCGAAGCCGTATGCCCCGATGGGGAGTATGCCTGTGCCGACGATCATTGGCGCATCGTTTATCAGGAAGCCTTCGTACTTGGCACGCACCTCCGTCGAATAGCCGGACGTGTCGACCATCCCGGCGATGACGTACTGTTTCGCGCCGAAGCGCGCCGCCGCCGTGTTGCGCATCTGCGTGGGCGCGCTCTGCCCTTGAAAATAGAAGCCGGGCGGGACGACGCGCCCCAACTCGACGGGCGTCAGGATATGCGGCTCGTCCTGTGCGAACGCGTCCACTGCCGCCGCGCATGTCCAGAGTACAATCAGAGAAACGACTAACAGGCTGCGTTGGGAGAACTTCATTCTCTTTTCCTCCTTCAGATTTGTTTATTTGCCGAGACTGCCGTTGAAAATATATTATGGCAGCCTTGTAAGGTATGTCTGAGAGACTCTTTTGCAGTGCGTCCAATCACACAAAAAGCTCTCCTAAGAATAATAACTTTTAATGAAGAGAACTCAAAGTCAGACGGCGAAATTCGTCTGCCATCTCGTGCTGGTGGCGTGTGCCGCGACCCATCTCGACCGGCAGCAGGCCGACGCCCGACAGATCACTGTGCCCGCCGCGTCGCCTGCTCAAGCGCCCGTGCGGAAGGGGCGTTCTTATGACACGGGCGACCCGCTGCGAGCAAGTACACCGCCGTTCGCGCCGCAAGCGCCCTCGCCCGTCACCTTCACGGACATCACGGCGCAGAACCGTATCACCTTTCGCCACGCCGCCTCGTTGACTTCGCAGAAGTATCTATTAGAGACGATGGGCGGAGGCGTCGCTCTCTTTGATTACGACAACGACGGGCGGCTCGATATCTACTTCACGAACGGCGCGCGGCTCGACGACCCGATGCCGAAGACGGCGCAGCCGGACAAGAGCGACCCGCGTTTCTGGAACCGTCTCTTTCATCAAAAGGTGGATGGAACTTTTGAAGATGTGACGGAGCGCGCAGGCGTCCGTGGCGCAGGCTACTCGATGGGCGCGGCGGCGGCTGACTTCGACGCCGATGGCTTCGCAGACCTCTACGTTACGGCCTTCGGCGGCAACCTGCTCTATCGCAACCGTGGCGACGGCACGTTCGAGGACGTGACGCGAAAAACCGGCACGGGCGCTGATGGTTGGTCAACGAGCGCGGGCTGGCTCGATTACGACCGCGACGGTCGTCTCGATCTCTTCGTCGCGCGCTACATGGAATGGGACTTCGAGCGTGGCGCGCTCTTCTGCGGCGACGCGCGCGTGCGCGCCTATTGCCACCCGGATACTTTCAAAGGCGCGTCGAACCTGCTCTTTCATCAAAAGCCAGACGGAACTTTTGAAGACGTGAGCGCGGCATCGAAGATTGCCGCTTCGCCGGGCAAGGCTCTGGGCGTCGCCTTCGCAGATTTCGACTCGGATGGCTGGACAGATATCTTCGTCGCCAACGACAGCGTGCGCCAGCAACTCTATCGCAACCGTGCCGACGGCACGTTCGAGGACGAAGGGCTAATCGCGGGCGTCGGTTACGACGAGAACGGTAAGACCTTCGCCGGGATGGGCGTGGACGCGGCGGATTACGACAACGATGGGCTGCCCGATGTTTTCATCACCGCGCTCTCGAACGAAATGTACCCGCTCTTTCGCAACAATGGCGACCTGACCTTCACCTATACGACTAACACGACGGGCGTCGGCCAGATTACGCTGCTCAATTCAGGCTGGGGCACACGATTCTGCGACGTGGACAACGACGGTTGGAAAGACATCTTCGTGGCGCAGAGCCACGTCCTCGACACCATCGAGAAGACGACGAGCTATCTCAAGTACAAGCAGACGCCGCTTCTGCTACGCAACACCTCGAAGAATTTCGTCAACGTCTCGGCCTCGGCGGGCGAAGCTTTCACCAACACACTGGCGGCGCGCGGCGCGGCCTTCGGAGACCTCGACAACGACGGCGACACGGACATCGTTCTGGGACAGACCGGCGGCGCTCCCTCCGTCCTGCGCAACAACGGCACGAAGAATCATTGGCTCGGATTCAACCTCGCGTGCGCGAAAAACAACCGGCAGGCGCTCGGCGCGCGTCTCATCATCACGGACGCGGCGGGCGCAAAGCAGCTTTACGAAGTGACGACGGCGGGCAGTTATCTTTCGTCGAGCGATGCGCGCATTATTGTCGGCCTCGGCGCAGCCACGAGCGTCCGCTCCGTCGTCGTGCGCTGGCCGGACGGCAAAACGCAGACAATCTCTCGCCCGGCGCTTGATAAATATCAGGCGGTCAATGAAAAATAGCTTTGCTTCTTTGAGTAAGTTTAAGATGCGTGGCGGGCAACAAATATTCATCACAGAGGCGCAGAGAGGGGCACAGAGTTTTGAGATTCAAGATTTCAAATTTTAAATCCGCTCCGTGCCTGCTGTCCTGCCCTGCGGCGTCTGCGATGGTAAATATCAACTCGCATGACAATAAACTGAGATAAACTTTAGATTCCGAGTTCACGAAACCAAACCATGATTTTTAAAACTAATCTCCTGCGCTTCCACCTCAAATGTTCTCTCTCGCTCTTGGGCATCATGCTTCTGCTGATGACCTGTTGGCCCGCTTCGCTCGGTTCGGCGCAGCAGAAGGCCGACCCGCCGGGCGCGGCGCAACAACCGCCTCCGCCGCCATCGCAAGGGATGGGCGTCTCGACGGGCAAGGCATATACGTCCGCGACGCAGCGCACAATGAACATCACAGACCCGAAAGCGCCGAAGGTTTTTGAGGACGTAACGGCGCGCACGTCGCTCGCCAGTTGGAAAAATCGTTCAGGCACGCCGCAGAAGGATTATATCGTTGAGACCGTTTCCGGCGGCGTCGCCATCTTCGATTACGACAACGACGGTCTGCCGGACATCTATCTCCTGAACGGCTCGACCTTCGCCGCCATGCAGGGCAAAGAGAAAGCTCCACGCGCCGCGCTTTTTCGTAATCTCGGCAACTGGAAATTTGAGGATGTGACGGAGAAGGCAGGGGTCTCGAACGAGCGTTGGGGCATGGGCGTCGCCATCGGCGATTACGACTCGGACGGCTTCGCGGACATCTTCATCGGCAACTACGGCATCTCGCGTCTCTATCATAACAACGGCAACGGCACGTTCACGGATGTCGCAGTGAAACTCGGCGTCGCGCGTAAAGGTTGGTCAACCGGCGCGAGCTTCGGCGACTATGACCGTGACGGGCGGCTCGACCTGTTCGTTCCCGGCTACGTGGATTTCGATCTGAACAACTTGCCGCCGAATCCTTCGGACGCTAACAAGCCGGGACAGATCGGTCAGAACTTCTGCCAGTTTCGCGGCGTCACGGTGATGTGCGGCCCGCGCGGCCTGCGCGGCGACGGCGATACGCTCTATCATCAAAAGCCGGACGGCACGTTTGAAGACGTGAGCGTTAAGGCCGGTGTCTCGGACGAGCAGAAGTACTACGGCTTTTCGTCGGCGTGGACTTACGCCAACGACGACGACCTGCTCGATCTCATCGTCGTCAACGACTCGACGCCGAAGCTGCTCTACCTCAATAAAGGCGATGGAACGTTTGAAGAGATGGGCTACCCTTCGGGCGTCGCTCTCAACGAGAACGGGCGCGAGCAGGCCGGGATGGGTTTGGCCGTCGGCGATTACGACAACGACGGGCGCGTTGATTTCTACATTACAAATTTCTCGGACGATTCCAACACGCTCTATCACAATGATGGCGACGGCAATTTCACGGACGTAACTTTTCAGGCCGGACACGGCGAGCCGACGATTCCCTTCCTCGGCTGGGGAACGAGTTTTCTTGATTACGATAACGACGGCTGGAAAGACGCCATCGTTGCCAACGGCCACGTCTACCCAATCGTGGATAATCAACAATGGGGCACGTCCTACGCGCAGCAACTTCTGCTGTTTCACAATAACGGCAACGGCAGATTCGAGCGCGTCGGCGCTGCGCCCGGCACGGGGCTGGCCGAAGCATGGACGTCGCGCGGTCTCGCCGTCGGCGATCTCGACGGCGACGGCAAGCTCGACGTGGTGCTCAACAATATAGACTCTGCGCCCGTCCTCCTGCGTAATGTTACCGACACCAAGAATCACTGGCTGCGATTGCGTCTCGTCGGCGACACCTCGAAGAAGAGTCCGAAGGATGCGACGGGCGCGTGTGTCTTCGTGACCACAGGCAAGCTGCGCCAGCGCGCCGACTCAATCAGCGGCGGCGGCTATTCGTCGCAAAACGATCAGTGCCTCTTCTTCGGTCTCGGCGCGGCGACGAAAGTTGAGCGCCTCGAAGTGAAATGGCCGAACGGCGCGACAGAGACGTTTGAAGTCTCGGGCATTGACCGCACGCTCACCATC
>CAXTRQ010000058.1:5233-32605 GCA_964246705.1 uncultured Pyrinomonadaceae bacterium | reverse complement strand
GCACACGAGATCATCGTGGTTGACAATGCTTCGACAGACAACTCGGCCTCAATCAGCCTCTCGAAGAAAGTAAAGCTTCTGCGTCTCGTCACCTGCTCGGGCGCGGCGGCGGCGCGTAATGCGGGCGCGCGCGCGGCGCGCGGCGATGTTCTTTTCTTTGTTGATGCGGATGTTTTAGTCCGGCCTGAAACAATCAATCGAATAGCAAGACTCTTCCGACAGTTGCCGGACGTGACAGCCATCTTCGGTTCTTACGACGAAGAGCCTGCCGAACAAAACTTCTTCTCTCAATATAAAAATCTCTATCATCACTTCATCCACCAGCAGTCCGAAAACGAGTCTCTAACTTTTTGGGCGGGTTGCGGCGCAATTAGACGCGAAGTGTTCGAGGCCGTGAGCGGTTTTGACGAGCAGAGGTTTTCCGAACCGTCTATCGAAGATATAGAACTCGGCTGTCGAATGAGCAACATGGGATTTCGCATCCTCCTCGACAAGAGCCTTCAAGTTAAACATCTCAAGCGTTGGACTTTTAAATCGCTTCTTTACGCGGACATTCTGCGGCGCGCGCTCCCTTGGTCAAGACTGATTTTGGAGAACGGAAAACAGCCCGATGATCTCAACCTCCGCTGGTCTCACAGAATCAGCGCCGCGCTGGTCGGCCTTCTATTAGTGTTGCTGCCGCTCGCTCTCTTGCTTACTCCACTGTTCTACATCGAAGCGATAATTTTAGCCTTCATATTGTTGCTCAATCACAAGCTGTATCTCTTCTTCATGCGCCGGAGAGGATTGGTTTTTACAGTCACGGCAATACCGATGCACATTTTTTACTACTTCTACAGCGGAGTCATTTTCGTCTCCTGCTGGTTAATGTATTTAACGAGGCGGAAAACAGCGCCGCGCGAAGTACGCAGCCAATGAGGGGGCTTCGGCCTCTCGCCATTTAAGAATACTTGATGAAGGCTCTCAAGGTTGGACTCATCGGCTGCGGTCGCATAGCGATGCAGGCGCACCTTCGCAATCTGGCGCGCATGCCGGATGTTGACCTCGTTGCCTTCGCGGATACGGATGCGGCGCGGCTTCGAGAAGCCGCGCGACTCGCGCCGGGCGCGCTGGCTTTCAATAGCTACGAAGAGTTGCTGGATAAAACTGATGTGCGGGGCGTCATTATCTGTGTCCCGAATATGCTCCATGCGAAAACAGCAATCGCCGCGTTGGAGAGAGGCGTCCACGTCTATTTAGAGAAACCGCTGGCAACAAGTTCCGTTGACGCGCGTTCTGTGATCGGCGCGTGGCAGCGGGCAGGGGTCGTCGGAATGATGGGGTTCAATTACAGGTTCAATAAACTTTACGAGTCGCTCCGCGCTCGCATCCATTCAGGCGTCCTCGGCAGACTGCTTTTGGCGCGCTCCACATTTTCCACTACGGCGAAGGATTTGCCGGAGTGGAAATTATTGAGACGAAACGGCGGTGGGGTGCTCTTAGACTTAGCGTCTCATCATCTCGATCTCAGTCGCTATTTTTTCGCACAAGAAGTCAGCGAAGTTTTCGCCGAAATCCAGTCGCGGCGCAGCGAAGCCGATAGCGCCTCGCTGCAAATACGTCTTGCGGACGGCATGATGATTCAATCTTTCTTTTCGACGAGCGCCGTCGAGGAAGATAGTTTCGAGATTTATGGGGAGAGAGGCAAACTGAGCGTCAATCGCTATCTCTCGCTCGATGTTCGCATGACTGAGACAACGCTTGACGGTTTCCGCCTCAATCAATTACAGCACGGGTTACGCAGTTTAGCCCGCGCTCCGTACCTGCTCGAAAAAGTACGCGCCCCCGCGCGCGAGCCTTCGTATCACACCGCCTTGCTGCGCTTCGCCTCCGCCGTGCGAAGCGGCGAACAACTCAAGCCGGATTTTTTTGATGGTTACTACAACCTTAATCTCATCGAAGCGGCGGAACGCTCGTCCGAGACGGGATGCAAAGCTCGAGTTTCGGTTAATCATCCGGCTTCGTCGGCATGAGAGCGTCGAGGACGAAAGAAGTTCAGACGATTTTGGATTTGAAGGAGAATGTAGGTGAGTGCGAATGGTTTGCCTGAGATGTCTGTTGTCGTTATCACGCCGGATAATTACCAGACGGTGCGTAAGACGATCAGACACTTGAGAGCGCAGAAAGCGCGAGACCGCATCGAGATTGTGCTGGTCGCGCCGTCCTTGGATAAGCTCGCGCTGGAGGAGAAAGAACTGAGCGGCTTCTTTCAATACCGCGTGGTCGAAATAGGCCACATGCGATCCACCGCGAGGGCGCGAGCAGAAGGCGTGCGAAATGCTTCAGCGCCGATTGTCGCATTGGTCGAAGACCATGCGTTTCCCGCTCCGGGTTGGGCTGAAGCGTTGATCAATGCTCATCAAAAAGAGTGGGCTGCGGTCGGGCCGGTGATAGCGAATGCGAACCCTCGAAGCTTAACAAGTTGGGTTAACCTGTTGGTCGAGTACAGTCAATGGCTGGAGCCTGCGGCGGGCGGCGAGGCCGAGCACCTGCCCGGGCATAATGGCAGCTACAAGCGCGCATTGCTGCTTGAGTATGGAGACCGGCTCGAAGAGATGCTCGATGCAGAGAGCATTTTGCACTGGGACTTACGCGCGAAAGGGCGACGGCTTTATCTCGAACCGAAAGCCCGCACGTTTCATCAGAATTTCTCCACGCCCTATTCATCCATCGTTTTGCGTTTTTACGGCGGTCGTCTTTTTGCGTCGGCACGCGCGCGCCATTGGCCTCTCCATCGTCGTCTGCTTTTCACCTGCGGCTCGCCGCTCATTCCTCTGGTGCGCTTCCTGCGTATCGTCCGCGAACTGCGTCGTCCGGGTCGCCCGCGTTATCTGTTGCCACGCGTCATGCCGGGGCTTTTCGCTGCTCTCTTCTTTGACGGGTTGGGCGAGATGGCCGGCTACCTGTTTGGGGCAGGCCACTCGATGGCGAAGCTGTCTGGTATGGAATTTCACCGCCAGCGTTATTTGCAGAAGATGGACAGGCCGAATGACTTGGAACTAAACGCGGAGACGCAACCGATTCTTTGAGTCGCTGTCCTCAATCATTTTGCCGAAACCCTGCCGGGCAATCGCCGCGCGAGGTTTAATGCAACAAGAGTTACCATTCTTCTCCATCATCATTCCGACCTATATGCGCCCGGCGCAACTCGCATCATGTCTCAAGGCCGTCGCTGACCTCAATTATCCAACTGATCGCTTTGAGGTGATTGTGATTGATGATGGGAGCGAAGCGCCGCCGCGTGACGTGGTGGCTTCCTTTAACTCTCGTCTCGACGTAAAACTTCTGACGCAGCCTCACGCCGGGCCAGCAGCAGCGCGCAACAACGGAGCCTTGTGCGCCTGTGGCGATTTTTTTGTTTTTACGGATGACGATTGTCTGCCTGAGCGAAACTGGCTGCGAGAACTAGCCAAATGTTTTATACGGACGCCGGACGCCCTTATCGGCGGGCGCACGCTCAACGCGCTGACGGATAATCCGTATTCAGCGACGAGTCAGGCGATCATCGAGGTGGTCTATGAGTATTTCAACACTGGTGATGATGCTCTCTTTTTCGCCTCCAACAACTTCGCCGTCCCCTCTCAAAGATTTCACAAAGTTGGCGGATTCGATGAAACGTTTATCACTTCGGAAGACAGGGAATTTTGCGACCGCTGGACTCATGAAGGCTATCGGCTGAGATATGCCCCTGAAGTTTTGATTTATCACGCGCATCCGCTCACGCTTCGCAAACTCTGGCGACAACACTTCGGTTATGGTCGCGGCGCTTTCCGTTTTCATTGTGCGAGGCGTCTGCGTAGCGGCGCTCGCACCAAGCCAGACCCCAAGTTTTACTTCAAATTAATAAGCTACCCGCTTTTCACAGAAAAGGGACATCAATCGCTCGTCTTAACCGTGCTGGTGCTATGGACACAGTTAGCCAGCACCGCCGGTTTTGTCCGTGAGATGTTGTCACAGCAGCATATCTCAAGCGACTGATGCGCAGAACATCATGGCAATTAATTCCACAAAATCTCTCACGACTAATCGCGCCATTTATCTGGGCACTCTCGGCCTGCTCTGTGTGTTTCTCTTGCTCTCCTGCTACCGCGCATACCCTTATGTTGATAACGTGAGTGAAGCCCGTTCAGCCGGAAACGATTGGCTTACTTACAAACTCAATGCTCTCAATATTCTTCACGAAGGTTTAACGATGCCCGGCGTCGACCGCAACTATCATCTTCCGGGCGGATTCCTTTACAACTATTTTATCGCCGCCGTCTTCGCGCTGTGCGGAGAAAACTCGCAGTACGTATACATCGTTCAAGCCGTACTGCTCGCCCTCTCAATCGGATTGACGGTGCTCGCCTTCAAACCGTTCCTGACACAAAAAACAGTTGCCGTCTATTTCGTGACACTGACGCTCGTCACTTTTATTGACGTGTTTGTGTTCTACACCTTCAGGCTGCTCAGCGAGAATTTAGTGCTCTTCTTATTGCCGGTTTTTTACTTCTTGATTCTCAGAACATTTAAGAGACAATCCGTCCTCCTCGCCTCTCTTGCCGGAGCCGTGCTGGGGCTGTGCGTCCTCAACCGGCAGAACCTCATTTTGCTTGCGCCAGCGACGGCCACGCTCCTTTTTATTTATCTGAAAGGGCAGACAGGCCGAACTCTTGTCAGTTCAATTTTTCTGGTGTGCTTTTGCCTGATTGTCGCACTGCTCCCGCTTCGTAACTATGAGGTGACAGGTGAGACCAGCATTCCTTTCATTCGATATTCAGCAGAGAGACTCATTTCAAATCCTGAGATCAACAATCTGACGGCGAACGAATCTCCGTCGAGAAATGCGCTGGCAATCTTCGACTTCTACGCACGGCGGATTTTATTCTGTGCAGGGCTGACCGTGGTTTTAAAACTGCCCGCTTACTGGCTCAAGCCACACTGGATGCTCATGTGGCTGGGCGCGTTCATATACATAAGGCGTCTGCTGAAGAGACGTTGTCTTGAGTTTTGGGAAGCATTCGCACTCGTTTTTATTCTGATGTACTTGGCTCCATTACTCGCCATCGCTAACATCAACACTTACGGCGTGAGAATGGTTCTCCCTGTGATTCCTGTTGTGCTTCTACTGGGAGTCAACTCGTTAACGCGTGGGACAGTTGGCAGAGAAGGAGCAGCGATCAAAAAAAATGCGCATGAATCTTAAAGGGAGGTTGAGATAAGGAACTATCCGGTTGCTCTTGTCCCTGAAAGGGACACAGGATATTAGCCGGGGCGTGCGTTCTCGCCGCCCCCGGAATCTATCTTCGCAGCACTATGTAGAGTGCACGTTCGTGTGTATCGGTTGCGGCGGCGAGTAAGTCGGCCAGTCCTAACTTTGCGGCGACGTACAAGGACTTGCGTCATCAGCGCGCCGAAAGCCAACTGCGTCAGAACGGCTTCCGGTGAGACTGGCTGCGCTGTCGCAGCCGGAATCGTATTGCTCTGGGTGCTCATGTTTGCTTCTTCTGCTGAAAATCATATTTGGCATCTCGTCCGCCCTCAAGTCCTTTCGGGACGTGTTTCGTTGTTTGGCTATATCATAAATGTCCAGCTTTCCTGACCGTTCATAATAATCACGACGCGAATCCCGGCTGCTTTCAATTGCTCTCGCACCTTTTTATCGCCGAGCCATTGAATGCCCGTCTCTCTCTTCACGCTCGCGCCCATGACAGAGAGTGTGGTCGTCATCGAATCACCGCTGACACTGGCATGTACCTGCACGCCGCGCGATGTCAGACTTTGAATCAGCGCCGCCGGACTGATGGGGCGCGCTTGTGGCTCCGGCTTTGACGCAGTGAGCGGAGGCGGCGCATCGCTCGGCTTCAGTGTGGGAGCGAGCGGGGCAGTCATCGCGGGTTCGGCGACAACCTCCGCCGTCTGGAAATTTGTTCGGGACGGTTGAGGCAGCGTCGGGTTGTCCTCCTGTTTGATTTGCTGCGGCGGCGGCGGAACTGTTTTGCTCACATTAGTGACATTAGTGAGAAGGGAGGCGGCTGTTGTTGTTGACTGTGATTGAGGCGGCGTAAGTTCTTCAGACGGCGCTGGTGTGGGATTGTCGCGCAACACCGACGGGATCGTTTTCTGTGCCTCCTCCTTCCGAGGTTGTTCGTCAAGTAAGCTCTCGACATACCACGCCAACATCAACATGCAGAAGCAACCGACAATAGTGCCGACCGCCCACCGTAATGAACCCGTAGAATGGGATGAGTTCGACATTAACTAAATTGGTAACCTTCACACAGGACTTTTCAGGGGAAAGCATAAACAAGATATTCTTGCCTGAGATAGAAAGTCAAACGAGTTATTCAAGCCTGTTGATGTTGTTGATGACGACTTTCATAGTTGTTAGTTTTCAGCTTGGAGCTATGCCAAAGAGCGCGGTCAGGAAATATGCAAACATTAGAAATGAAGAAGATCATAATTATCGGCTCCGGCGGCGCGGGCAAGTCCACCTTCGCCCGACAGCTAGGCGCAATCCTCAAGCTTGAGGTTATACACTTGGACTCTTTCTACTGGAGCGCCGGATGGGTGGAGATGCCTAAAGATAGTTGGAGAACAACAGTTGAGGAATTATTAAAACGTGATTCGTGGATTATGGATGGAAATTATGGAGGCACGCTCGACATCAGGCTGGCGGCTTGCGACACGGTGATTTTTCTGGATATGCCTCGACTGCTGTGCCTGTGGCGTGTGCTGAAAAGATTAGCTCTATATCGAAAAGAAAGCAGACCCGACATGGCGGCGGGATGTCCCGAAAGAGTTAGCTGGGATTTCGTCAAATATATTTGGGATTACCCTCGAAAGAGAAAGCCTGCCATCCTAGAAAAACTAAAATCCTATTCACACGCCAAGCAGGTAGCAACCTTAAAGTCGCAAATAGAAATCGAAAGCTTTCTGGCGAAGCAACGGGCATCGCAAGACTGGTTGAACCCGACGCCTCGACAGCATGATTTTTAAGATGCTTCCTCCGGCGTAGCTTGTGCGGGCGTGAGGCATATTTGACCATCACATCTCCATCTAATACATTCTGCGCCATGAAAATCAGAACTATCGAGACGCAGAACGCACCAGCGCCGGGCGGACATTACTCGCAAGCCGTCGTTTGCAACGGCCTTGTCTTTGTCTCAGGCCAACTCGCAATTGACCCACAGACGGGCGAGAAGAAACTCGGCTCAATCGAGGAGCAAACCGAGCAAGCGCTGGAAAATGTGGCGGAGATACTGAAAGCCGCTGACAGCGATCTGAGCCTTGTCTTAAAGATGACTGTGTATATCTCGGACATAAACCTGTGGAGTGCGGTCAACACAGTCTATGCACGATTGTTGGGCGAGCACCGCCCTGCGCGTGCAGTTATTCCGACCGGAGAATTGCACTACGGCTTTTTGATCGAGATTGAGGCTATCGCCGCCACGTCCGCCTCATAAATTACGGAGTGGAAAAACCGAATGATTTTGAAAGAAACAAAATATTTCGTCTTCGGTCTTGGTGTTTTCTTGAGTCTAACGATGCTGCCGATTTGCGTTGATGGTCAGACGCGGGCCGGAGGGCAGACCTCAAGATTGGTCGTTTCCTTCTATAGCATCTGTTGCGGCATTGATCACAAGGCGCAGGAAAAACTCGATAAGTTCATCCATGACTACGAAAAACTCAAGGGCAGGCAACTGACAAAAGCAGCCGTCCGGTGGGGCAGGGAGGGAGAAATAGATTACTGCTTGAAACTCTCGGAGCTTTCAACAAGAGAGCGGAAGAGATTCGTTTCTAAAGTAAGATTACTGCTCAAGACATCGAAGCTCGTTCATATCAATGAGAACGCGCCTTGCCGGAGCGAGCGGTAAATCTAGTCGAGCCGTAGAGAGTTCTGAAAACCGGCTTCCTTTGCGTTCTGCTTTCTTTGCGTCTTGGCATCTCCGGCGTGAAAAATAGTTTCGCGCCGGAGACGCCGAGACGCTAAGAAGAAGGCATTACTACTCGTTAGAAATTGTGCGAGCTTCAGCGGTGACGCCCGGCTCACTTCTTCGTGCATGACGCCACTTTCCGACGCCTTCGCGCGCGAGATGGTAGATGCTCCGACGATTATCGGCGATCAGTTTTAGCCATGCGCCCTTCGTCATCTGAGGGAAATAGATGCCCCGAAAGAAGAGGCGGGCGACGAGATGGCTGATGCGATAGCCGAGCGGCTGATCCTTAATCGAATCGAGAGCCTCCACATTTCGCTGTGGGCTATAGGATGCCTCCCAAGCGCGCCGTGTCTCCAAGCGTGCCTCTTCAATCGTCATCTTCAGCGGCGTGTGCGCCATCACGAAGGGCGCAAAGTCCAGCCAGTGCTTCGGGCGCGCGAGCCGCCCCGCTTTCTCCAACCTTTCGTAAAGCGGCGTCGCAGGAAAAGGCGTCAGTTGACCGAAGACGGGCAGTCCCGGCGGCCACGTGTGAATTTCTCTGAGCGTCCGTTCAGCCACGCCCTGCGTGTCGTTGTCCATGCCGAAGATGAATGAAGTAATCGCATAGATGTTGCGCCGCGCCAGACGCTCAAGCACTGCTCTATATTCACCGGGTTTGCTGAAGTTCTTGTTAACGTCGGCCATGTTCGCAGGGTCTATTGATTCCATGCCGATGAAGACCCACTTGCCGCCGGATTCCGCGATGAGGTCTAAGAGTTCTTCATCGCGCAGTAGATTCGCGCTGATTTGTGCGACCCACGGCAACTGCGCTTTGGCGGCGCTGATGTCGCGCAGCAACGACTTCGTTCGCTTGACGTTAATGGCGAGATTGTCGTCAATGAAGAAGACGGCGATTTGCCCGCGCTCGCGTCGTGCGCGCGCCTTGAGTCTTAACAATTCATCAACGACGGATTCGTTCGTGCGAAACCGAATCGAGTCGCCGAAGAATCCCGTCACCGTACAGAACTCGCAGCCGTAGGGACACCCGCGCCCGGTCTCAAGCGGGACGACGTGAAACGTTCCCCAACCGCCGCCTAACTTCTCCATGAAGGGACGCATGAACTTCGGGACGAGGCTGAACTGACTGAGGTCGAGCGTCTCCCAAGGAATAGTCGGGTAGGGTTGCAGGCTCGGCTTTTTGTCGTTGCCCTTCGCGTCGCGCTCCGGCTGGTAAATATCTTTCAGACGCCCTTGCGCGGCATCTTCGACAATGAGATGCCACGTCTCGTCGGCTTCGCCGAGCGCGACCGCGTCGGCGTGCCGCGTCCCGCCGTCACGTCCCAAAGCTTCATCCGGCATTTCCGTGACGTGCGGCCCACCCATCACGACCGCAATGCCCGCCGCTCGCAACGCATCCGCGACGCGGTAAGCGCGCGCCACCATGCGCGTCATCGCCCCGATGCCGACGAGTCCGACCTTCTCGTCGAGGCAGAATTTGACGAGTTCTTCTTCGTTCATCGCGCGTGCGTTGCCGTCAATCAGAATCACTTCATGTTGCGGCGGGGTGAGCGATTGCAAAAGAAACATCCACAGATGCGGCATGAAATTGCGAGTTACGCCATTGTCAGGATTGTAAAGGAGAATTTTCATGGAGTTGGACGCGCTCCTTCATGGTTGAATATTTGGAAACCTGTGCGACCTTTGGAAGACGAGGTGTTGCGTTGCTCTTGAAAGTTATTATAGTGTTTGCTTGAGATAGTGGCGAGCCGCCAAATTGTTTTGGCGGCTCTTTTATCTCTCGATAAAAAGCTAATAGGCTTGCTTAATATGGACGAGCAGTGATTTTGTGCGGTAGATGTTTGAACGCTCGTTGATGCGCGCCAAAATAACCTTGACCGGCACTGTCCCGTCTTCGTAGTTGCAGTTAAATGCAAAGCTGTTCGCCTGTTCGCTGCTCATCTTGAAGTTGTCGAGATGTTGCTGAAACTCTTCGACGTTGACGAAGGGCGCGACTTCGGAGAAGAAATTGTGTCCTATCACATCTGCTGCCGAGCCGTCTGAATCATTATCACTCTCGATACTTAAATACAGCACCGTTCCCGTCATGTCGAGTTCGAGCAACCCGAAGAGTTTTTGTTGTGAAAGAAGCGACCTACTCATCTACGAACATCCTCTGTCAATCTAGCACTGGTTTAACTGCTTTGCTTTACGCATCCTTGCTTTGTTCGTTTCAATGTGTTTCTCCAGCAGGCGATCCCACTCGTCGAAGTCTAACGGTTTGACGAGATAAGCGGTGCATCCAGCGTCAAACGCTTTAACTTTGGCCGCAGGCTGGGCGTGGCCGGAGAGAAAGATAATTGGGATTTCGCGCACGGAGGCGAGTGTACGAATGCGGCGACATGCCGTATAACCGTCGAGTACAGGAAGGTCGCTATCCATCAGAATAAGGTCTGGGCGCAAGCGCTCTGCCAGTGCAATGGCCTTCTCGCCGTCGTCTGCTTCGACAACGCTGACGCCGCGAAACTCAAGCATTATTCTGAGCATGTAGCGTGTATCTTCATGATCTTCAACCACCAGCACGCACGCCTTGGAATTTTGCGCCCGCGCTTGCACACGAGGACTCTTTGTAGTCGAGTCTGGAGTTTGGTCGTAGCTCATTGTTGTTGCCATAATCGGGAGAGTGCGGGAATTGTGAGAGCGAGCCGCCCGCGCTGATTTCTGCAAATAGCTATAGAAGGAGTCAGGAAGGGTGAAGCGCCCGGACGATGCTCCACACCCCCTGACTCCCATTGTCCCCTCTACGTTCGCACAACTGTCTAATCCCACCCCAGAGATAAAACAGCCAACCTCTTAATCGGGTTACTCCTGATACTTCCAAGGAGGTGCGCCTATCGCTTCAGGACTAATAACTTTACTTTTTAACCTACGAGGCGGGTTTTGGATATCGGGAAGATTCGTGAAATTAGTAAGGGATTTTCGCTAATTTGAGGACGGAGGTTGCCGTCTGAGAAATATGCTGTTCTGAGACATCTCACTCCCGGCGAAAGCTAACATCGTTATTTTCAAAAACTTGTGAGAAAGCTTTAAGTGTCTTGCAGCCAGCCGCGCAGGAGCGCGTAGCGCACGATGTCAGCGCGGCTTTTCATGCCCATTTTACGCATCCCGTTGGCCTTGTGAACCTCGACGGTTTTGATGCTCAGGTTGAGACGTGCGGCAATTTCTTTGTTGATGTAGCCCAATGCGATGAGACGCAGGACTTCCACCTCACGCTCAGTTAAATTCTCATCGGGGGACGCGCCGCGAGCGGTGCGCCGGCCTGAGCGAATGCGAGTGATTAACTTTTCGGTGAGCGCCGGGTCGAGATACGCCTGACCGGTGACGACGGTGCGAATCGCGCGCAGCAGTTCCTCGGATTTGCTCTGCTTGAGCACGTAGCCGCTCGCGCCCGCCTGAAGCAGTTGTTGCAAGTAGCCGTCGTCCGTGTGGCGCGTCAAGGTCAAGACTTTCACTTGCGGGCATTTCTGTTTCAGTTGCTTCGTCGCTTGAAGACCGTTCAACTCCGGCATTGAAACATCCATTACAATTACATCGGGTAAGAGTTGCTGCGCGAGGTGCACGGCGACGCGGCCGTTGTTGGCTTCGCCGACGGTCTCCATGTCGGGCTGCGAGTTAACCAGAAGTTTCAGCCCGTCGCGAATCGTTTCGTGATCCTCGGCTAAGAGGATACGCAGCTTACTCATGCGTCTCTCCGATCTCCTGTGCGGGCGGCGCGGCAATCCGCACGACCACGGTCGCGCCTTCGTTTGGCTGCGATTCGATTTCGGTTGTGCCGCCGACGAGCATGGCACGTTCGCGCATTCCGAGCAGCCCAAGTCCTCTGCCGTCCGCACTGAGCACTTGCTGCAAGTCGAACCCGATGCCGTCGTCTTCGATAATGAGCGAGACTTGATCGGCGCGGCGTTCAAGCACGACGGCGACGTGTGTGGCTTGCGCGTGTTTGACGATGTTGTTGAGAGCCTCCTGCGCGATGCGATAGAGCGCGGTTTCGACCTCCGGCGTTAATCGCTCTTCATTCCTTCCTTCCGCGTGCAGTTGAACGGTGATGCCGAAATCTTGCGACCAATTCTGGACGTAGCTGGAGAGCGCCGCCTCTAATCCCAGATCGTCGAGCACCGTCGGGCGCATTTCCCAGACGAGGTAATCAACGTCCGCGTCGAGTTGCATGGCAACCGCTTGTAATATTTCGACCTGTTCGCACAAATGCGTTTGCTCGCCGCAATCTTCTTTGAGCGCGTCGAGTTTCAGTTTGAGCACGGTCAATTGCTGCCCGAACTGATCGTGCATCTCGCGCGCAATGCGACGGCGTTCGTCCTCTTGCGCGAGGACGAGGCGACGTAAAAGCTGCCCGCGTTCACGCTCGACCCGCTCGCGCTCGCTGACTTCGGCTTGCAAAGCGGCGTTGGTTTCCATCAGCGCGAAGGTGTGGCGTTCCAAAACCACTTTCGCCTCTCGCAAATCGTTCTCTGCATGCTTGCGCCCAGTGAAATCAACGAAGGTGAGAATCACGCCGTCCATATGGTCTTCAGCCACGCGATATGGAATCAACTGCGCGATGTACCAACGTCCCTCGCGGCTCGCCACTTCACGTTCCATTTTATGCGAGTCTTTGAGAACCCGTTCCGCGTCCTGCAACAAATCGGCGTAATCGAGTTTGTGTGTGATGTCTGAGAGCGGTCGCCCCATATCCGACGGAATCAAACTGAAGAGGTCTTGAACGCGGGGCGTGTAGAATTTGATGCTCAAGTCCCGGTCAACGAAGAGCGTCGCCATATCGCTTGACGCGATCAAATTTTGCAAGTTGCTGTTGGCGATGGCGAGTTCGTCGAGCTTGTGTTTCAATTCGCTATTGATGGTCTGGATTTCCTCGTTGACCGATTGCAACTCTTCCTTGCCCGTCTCAAGTTCTTCG
Source organism: uncultured Pyrinomonadaceae bacterium (assembly GCA_964246705.1). Lineage (GTDB taxonomy): Bacteria > Acidobacteriota > Blastocatellia > Pyrinomonadales > Pyrinomonadaceae > DASZCR01. The sequence goes on along the minus strand of CAXTRQ010000058.1, from coordinate 19,699 downwards.
GTCGCCGAACGAAGCTCCTCGTTCATCGCTTGCAGTTCTTCGTTCGAGGCTTTCAATTCTTCGGTCTGCGTCTCGAACTGCTCGATGGTCGTTTGATACTGCTCTTTCGTTTTTTCCAGTTCCTCTCCCAGCAGGCGCACGACCGACTCGGTTGCGCCCGCCAGTGGCTCGACGCCTTCCGCGCCCGTCAGTCCTTCGACTTCATCAAAGAGGACGAGAAAGTAATTGCTTGTCCCATCGTCGCTGACGGGACGGACAATCATGTTGACGTAAAAATCGCGCTCGGCGCGTTTGATGTACACGCGCCGCGCTTCAAATGATTTTCCGGTCTGCGCGGCTTGAAACAAGGCCGTGCGAAGTTCGATCCGAAGTTCGGGATGCACGACCTTCAAGAGATTGTGCGACGGCTCGCCGCCGACGAATTGCAGGAATCTTCCGGCATGGTCGGACAGATGCACGATGTCGTAATTCGCGTTGATGATGACGCTCGGCGGCGCATACTGCTCCAAAAGTTTTTGATGAAGCTCGCCGAAAGAAATCTTTTGCCGCTCGCTCTCGCCTTTCGTCTGCGGCGCAGAGCCGCGCGCAAGCGCGATGCTGAGCGGTAAACTCGGCACGCGCACGGCGGCGCGGGCACGGCTTTCGGCGCGATAGATGCGCTGCTTTTGCTCCACGATTGCAAACAGATTCGACGCGCTGTCCCCCGATTCCGAAGTTCCCAAAAACAGAAACCCGTTGGCGAGCAGCACGAAATGGAACAACTCGAAGAGGTGCGCCTGAGCTTCGCGGTTGAGATAAATCAGCAAGTTGCGACACGTGATGGCGTCGAGCTTTGAGAACGGCGGGTCTTTAATCAGATTGTGGACGGCGAACAGCACGCGCTCGCGCACGTCCTTCTTGATGCGATAACCGCCCGGCTCTTTCGTGAAGAAACGGCGCAAGCGTTCCTGCGAGACATCCGCCTCGATGGTTTCCGTGTAGCTGCCCTCGCGCGCCGTCGCAATCGCGGCTTCGTCTATATCTGTGGCAAAGATTTGGACAGCGGGCGGGGAAGCGAGCCGCTCCGCATATTCCAACAGCAGCATCGCCACCGAATACGCCTCTTCGCCGGTCGCACAACCCGCGACCCACACGCGCACCATGTCGCCCGTCGTCTTCTCATGAAAAAGTACCGGCACGACTTCGCGCTCCAACGCATCGAACGCCGCGCGGTCACGAAAAAAGTTCGTCACGCTGATGAGCAAATCTTTCAACAACGCTTGCACTTCCGGCGGGTGCTCGCGCATGACATTGCAGTAAGCCGTGAGGTCTTGCAACCCGTTGACTTGCAAACGCCGCTCGATGCGGCGCAGCACCGTCGCGCGCTTGTAGTGCGTAAAATCGTGCCCGGTGTGCGAGCGCAGCAGCGCCAAAATGTCGCGCAGGGCAGCCTCGTCCGCATCTCTCTGGCTGACGGTGGGCGGCGGCTCAGTCTCCGGCGGCAACTTGATGTGGCGCGCGTTCCGCCAAATTTCAATGAGCTTTTCCGGCATCTCCGCGACGGGCATCACGAAATCAACCAGACCTGTGTTGATCGCATGGCGCGGCATCGAATCATGTTCGGCGTCTTTCGGGTCTTGCGCGAACGCCAGCCCGTTCTGCTCCTTGATGCGTTTCAAACCGTTAGCGCCATCCGAACCCATCCCCGACAACACGATCCCGACAGCATTCTGTTTGTGCGTCTCGCCGAGCGTGCGAAAGAAAAGATCAATGGCGACCTGCTGTCCGCCGTGCAGTCGTTCCGGCTCGATGAGGTTGATATGCCCGTCTCGCATCTCAAGGTTTTTCGTCGGCGGGATGACATAGATGTGGTTCGGCTCGACTCTGACGGCTTCAGTGACTTGTGTCACAGGCATCCCGGTCGTCGCCTGCAACAGCGAAGCGGCATGACTCTCGTGCTTGCGCGACAAGTGCATGATGACGACGAACGCCATCCCGCTCTCAGCGGGCATGTGCGTGAAAAAATCCTTCAACGCCTGAAACCCGCCTGCCGACGCGCCCAGCCCGATGACGGGGAAAGACCCTGCCTGTTTTAGCGGCTCCGTTCCCGCCTGTGGCTGAGAATCTTGCTCGATATCATTGTCCATAAGATTTTTCCGCACGCCCGAATTATTCGCCACGAAGTATCACACGAGATATACCCATAGGTCACGAACGAATTTGCCCCGCGCGCGCCCGTGCGTTGACCGCAACTGTTCGGCGAAAGATGTTGAAGCGAGGGTTGATGCCGGAAGGCTTTACATCGCTTACGTCAAACTCAGGTTAAGTGGTTGAGGCTGGTCGCGTCCTGAGATGAGGGTTTCAACCAGAATCTTTGTTAGTCAAACCATCGCACGTTACGTTATTATCTTAGATAAATCAGCATACAAACGGTCGTACTCGTCTTTGATGACTTGATAACACTCACAAGCTCTCGCATTCATGCCCTGCCGGTCAAGGATTTGTATATGCCCGCGCTGGTAGTTAATTATTCCCGCATCCCTGAGATCACCGGCGGCCTCGGTCACACCTGCGCGCCGCACCCCTAATGTCAGCGCTATCAGCTCGTGAGTCAGCCGAAGCTCGTCCGTCCCGACATAGTCGTGCATGGTTAACAGCCAACGCGCAAGCTGTTGCTCTAACGTATGGAGCTTATAACAGGCCGCCGATTGTCCGGTCATGGTGAGCAGCATTTGCGTGTAGCGCCGCAACAGGCGTGGCATTGCATTCTGGTCGGCGTCGAGTTCTTTCCTCAACACGTCGCTCCTGAGCCGCATCGCACTGCCCGCGACATGTACAACTACACGATTGGCTGAAATATTTTCACCAAAAAAAACACTCAGCCCGACCATTCCCTCGTCTCCCACGGGGCCGAGTTCTACCGTCGAGCCGTCTTCCATGCTGGAGAGCATGGAGCAAACCGCCGTCTCCGGAAAATAAACATACTCGATCTGCGCATCAGGCTCATAGATCACCTCGCCTTGAGGCAACGAGACGCGCTCAAGTTGAGACAAGAGGGTTTCAGACCCCAAGTTACCCAGAGCAGCAAGGACTTTATTTTCGGCGGCGTGTTCCGGCGCACGCGGAGAGTACATAGCTGAGTGTCCCTCACCCAATACAGTATGAATCCCCTGACCTGTAGCTTTCCAAATCATAGCATAATGCGCCATAAGCGATTAAACGCCCTTAATCTTGTACCTGTAAATTTATATTGCGAGAAGAATTATTGGAGGCGGCGATCGGAATCGAACCGATGAATAAAGGTTTTGCAGACCTCTGCCTTACCACTTGGCTACGCCGCCCCGGAGGGATGGATGATGGATGAAGGCGGAAGGATGAAGTCAATTGGCAGTGAAAGCAGTGCTTTCATCCTTCATCCTTCCGCCTTAAACTTTGGAGCGGGAGACGAGATTTGAACTCGCGACTTCGACCTTGGCAAGGTCGCACTCTACCACTGAGTTACTCCCGCGCTCTGAGGTTTTCAATTCTACGGATTCGCCGCTTGTTGTCAAGCGGGGCTTTTGCGACAAATTTTTAAGAACAAAAAGGGCGGCGGCGGGGTGTATATAGCTGAAGGGCGTCGGGTGAGGGCGGAGTTGTGTCCGGCGGAGATACGTGGTCTGGAAACATTTGTGGCATGATGTGTGTATAAGCATGTGTGGCTTGGGAGTAGGATTTGGCGATGAACAAGCGTCTACAAAGGCTGATTGTCGGTGGTCTGTTCTTCGTCCTGATGTTCGGCTACGCCGGGACGAGCGCTTACAAGACCTTCGAGCAACGCAAGAGCGGGGCGGGTTGGAGCGCGATGACGAGAGACGGACGCCTCGTCGTCGAGCAGGTTAACCCGGCGGGCGGCGCGAGCCTGCTGCGTGCGGGCGACGAAGTCGTCGCGCTCGATGGCCGTCCGGTTGAAAACTCCAAGCCCCTCTATAAACTCGCCACGACCCAGCCGGGACATCCCTATAGCATGACCGTCAGGCGCAACGGGCAAGTGCAGGAGTTCGCATTTAGAACAAACAACCTGCCGCAATTTCGCGTCCTGCTGGACACGCTGCTGACGATTGTCATTCCGGCGATTTTCCTCGTCATCGGTTTCGCGGTTTTCGTCCTCAAGCCTGAGGATAAGCAGGCGATGCTGCTGGCGTTGATGTTCGGGACGTTTATTCCGAGCGAGTTGATCGCCTACGAAGGGCTGCCCGGCGGGCTGGTCGCCTTGATGATTCTGGGCTGCGCGGTGTCATCGGTTTTCCCCGCGCTCTTTTTTCACTTCTTCCTCGTCTTTCCGGAGCGCTCGCCGTTGCTCAGCCGTCACACGCGTCTGGAGAAGGGGCTGTATCTGCCCGTCTTGCTCATCGCGCTGCCGTTCGCTCTGATGACATCGTTGATTCAGGTGGTCGCGCCGGAGAGCATGTTCACTTGGGAGGAGCAGATTGGAAAACTCGGCGTCGCCGTCACAGTCCTCTCGCTCGTCTATGTCTTGGCGGGCGTCGGGACACTGCTCGCCAACTACCGGCAGGCGAGCCGTCAATCGCGCCGGAAGATGCGCGTCGTCGTCGCGGGTTGTGTGATGGGGTTCGTGCCGTCTCTGTTGATGTTCGGTATCTATCTATACGGGCCGTACAAACTTAATCCGTCTCTGTTGCGCTGGTTGAGCGCGGGTTCGATTCTGGCCTTTATCGTTTTCCCGCTGTCGTTCGCCTACGCTATTGTGCGCCATCAGGTGATTCCGATCCGGCTCATCATCCGGCGGGGCATTCGTTACGTTTTTATCTCGCAAGGCTCGTTCGTGATTGAGGTCGTCGCCGTCAGCCTTGCGCTCGTCTTCTTCCTCAATTTTCTCGTCAACAGCATCAGACCGGCGAACGCGCTGCTCGTCGGCATCGTCGCCGGAGTCTTCTCCGTCCTGATGTGGAATTTGACGACGGCGCTGCATCACCGCGTCATCGCGCCGACGATTGACCGTCACTTCTTCCGCCGCGCCTACAACGCGCAGCAGGTGCTCTCGGATTTGGGACAGGCGTTGCGCGTGATGGCCGACGTGCGCGAGATGACGACGATTGTCTGCACGAAGATGCAGGACGCTTTGCAGACGGAAAATGCCAGCATCTTTCTCGTGGACGAGCCGACGGGCGACTATACGTGCGTCATTTCGTCGCATCACATCGAGGGCGACCGCATCACTGTGACGGCGGAGCAGGGTTTGATCCTGCCCGATAATGCGTTTGTCGTCCAGCGCTTGAAGGAATCGTCGCAGGCGCTCGACGTGGATTTCGAGGACAAGTATTCGTGGGCCAATATGCTGCTCTCGGAAGATGTCATGTCGAACGACTCGCGGCGTCGTGAGAGCGAGACGCTGCGGCGCGTCAAGTCTACGTTGCTGCTCCCAATTGCGACGAAAGAAGAACTGCTCGGCGTGATTTCTCTGGGGCCGCGTCTCGGCGATTTGCCGTTCTCGCGTCAGGACAGGCAGATGTTGATGGCGATCTCCTGGCAGATGGCTTTCGCTATCGCCAATTCGCGTCTGGTTCACAGGAAGGTGGAAGAGGAACGACTGAGACGCGAAATTGAGATGGCGACCGAAGTGCAACGGAGGCTGTTCCCCGAAAGCCCGCCCGTCTGCGCGACGCTCGAACTGGCGGGCGTGTGCCATCCGGCGCGCGGCGTCGGCGGCGACTATTACGATTTTCTGTTGCTCGGCGACGGGCAGGTCGGCGTTGCGGTGGCGGATGTCGCGGGCAAGGGAATCTCTGCCGCGTTGCTGATGTCCACCGTGCAGGCGTCTCTGCGCAGTCAGGCGCACAGCATCGGCGGTTGTTTGACGGAACTCGTCTCTTCGATGAACCGCCTGCTCAACAGGTCAACCGGCTCATCCAGCTATGCGACCTTTTTCTATGCGCAGTTTGACGAGCAGACGCGCCAGCTGACGTACGTCAATGCCGGGCACAATCCGCCGATTCTCGTCCGCGCCGCCCGCTTGGAAGCGTCGGACGAAGAAACTTACGCACACGAGACGACGGCGCAGCAACGTCTGTCCATCGGCGCGACCAAGAGCGGCGCGAGCACAGCGTTGAAGAGTGTGGTTTTTGACGAGAGAGAAGCGACCCAAACTCTTTTGACGACGGGCGGCCCCGTCATCGGACTCTTCGATGAGTTCACCTACGAGCAGGAGACGATTCAGACCAGTTGCGGCGACCTCATCGTTGCGTACACGGACGGCCTCACCGAAGCCCTCAACCCGAAGGGCATCGAGTACGGCGAACAGAGACTCTACGCGCTCGTGCGCGCGCACGCGCACTTGTCGGCTGAAGAATTGACGGAAGCAATCGTCCAAACCCTCCGCGAATGGTGTCTCGACACACCGCAGCACGACGACATGACGCTCGTCGTAATGAAAGTTAAATAAACTCAAAAGTCCTGAGTCTGAAGTCAAGAGACTGATTTGCTGCCGTGACTTTAGACTCAACACTTCAGATTCTCAACCATTTAATCCTGCCAGCGTCTCTTGCGAAACTTCTCGTCAGTCCAGAAATTGCGGATGATCTCGACATGCGGGGGCGGGGCGGCTCCCTCTCTGTCTGCGGGCGGGAGGATGACGCTGACCACATCGTAGCGAGAACGGGCGTTGTTGAGGTTAAGGAGGCGACGATAGGCGCGTGCGGCGCGCGTGATTTGGCGTTGCTTGCGGAGGTCTACGTTGGCTTCGGGCGCGGCGAACCAGTCGGAGGCGCGCGTCTTGACTTCGACAAAACAGAGCATCGCGCCTTCGTAGGCGACGAGATCAATCTCGGCCTGCACGAGCGCGCCGCGCATATTGCGCCCAACGTTTAGTTTAAAATTCGACGCGACCAGATGATAACCGGCGCGGAGCAAATGTTGAGCGGCCAACTGCTCGCCACGCCAGCCGAGCGCGAGATGCGGCGCGAGCGCGTTTTTAACTGTCGGCGTATCGGCGCGTGTGTCGGCGATTGCCGTGCGCATCCTGTGACGGATGCTTTGAAAGAGTTGAGGCCAGCGCATGACGTGCGTTCCTTACTGGTAGGGTGTCTAACAAGACCGGGTGGGTGGGTCGGACGCGTCCAGCCTATCTCTTTAACCGGGCGCGCGGCAAGCCTTTCCAGAGAGCGTTCTCCTTGCAGGCGTATCGCGCCGCAGGCTACACTTTGTCTGCGCCACACTTCAAAAAAAATATTAGTAGTGATAATAGGTTTATGAGCACAGAGGACAAGGATAGGGCGGGAGAACATGCGACGCATGAGCGCGTGGCGGCGGAGGCGTTGCCGCTGGTGGCAATCGTCGGGCGTCCGAACGTCGGCAAGTCTACGCTCTTCAATCGGCTGGTGGGCGAGCGTCGTTCCATCGTCGGCGACGAACCCGGCATCACGCGCGACCGTATCTACGGCGAGACCGAGTGGAACAATCGCCGCTTCTCGATTGTTGACACGGGCGGCATCGTGCCGGACGACGACGCGTTGATTCCCTCAAACATTCTGAAGCAAGCGGAGTTTGCGATTGAAGAAGCCGTCGCCCTCGTCTGGGTTGTGGACGTGCGAGCGGGACGGACGCCGCTCGACGAGGAACTGGCGCGGCTGCTCCGCACAACGGGCAAGACTGTCATTGTCGCCGGAAACAAGGCCGACGCCGTGAGGTTTGAGGCAGACGCGGGTGAGTTTCATCGCTTCGGTTTCAAGGATGTCGTGCCTCTCTCGGCGGAGCAGGGCGACGGCGTCGCCGATTTGCTCGACGCCCTCGTTGAGCAGCTTCCAAAAATTGAAGGGACGGTTGAAGAGGCGGCGGACGAAGCGGGCGCGGACGGGAAGCGAGAGCAGCGGCGCGAGATTCGCCTCGCTATCGTCGGGCGTCCGAACGTCGGCAAGTCTTCTCTGCTTAATCGTCTGCTGGGTGAAGACCGCGTGATCGTCTCGCCGGTCGCGGGCACGACGCGCGATGCGGTTGATACGGTGCTTGAGAGCGAAGGCCACACCTTCCGGCTGATTGATACGGCCGGCATCCGGCGCAAAGGCAAGACGCAGGAGATGGCTGAAAAACTTTCCGTCGTGATGGCGCGGCGTAGCCTTGATCGCGCCGATGTCGCCATCGTCGTCGTAGATGCGGTCGAGGGCGTAGCGGCACTCGATGCACATATCGGCGGTTATGCGCTCGACGCCGGATGCTCGATTATCATCGCCGTCAACAAGTGGGATGCCATCGAGAACAAAGAGACGGGCACGCCGTTCGAGTTTGAGAGAAACCTGCGCGACAAGATGAAGTTTCTCGATTGGGCACCGGTCGTGACGATTTCTGCGCTCAAGGGGCAGCGCGTCGAGCGCATCCTGCCGCTCGCCGTGCGCGCCAACGAGGCGCGCAAGCTGCGAATCACGACTTCGCAACTCAACGACTTTTTCGAGAAGGCCGTCGCCAGCCCGCGTGCGCCTTCAGCGCCTGCGCCCGTCAAAGGTGGACGCTCGCGCCTGCACGTCCAGTATGTTACGCAGGTCAGTGTGCGCCCGCCGAAATTCGTCGTCTTCACGGCGGGCGGGAAACCCGGCATCCATTTCTCCTACGAACGCTACCTGCAAAATCGCCTGCGCGAACAGTTCGATTTCTTCGCTACGCCCCTACGCATCGTCGAACGCCACAAGAAAAAGAGGTCGGAGGCCAGAGGTTAGAGGTCAGTTAAAAGACACGCTGTTTTTACTAAACTCTAAACTCTAACTTCTGGTCTCCGCTTTTTATGTTTGTACCCGACGCAAATTTTCAAAAGTTGTTTGAACGCATGAGCGATGCGGCCATCGTCGTTGACGAGACCGCGCGACGCGTGCTGGCAGCTAATGAAGCGTTCGCTTCGTTGGTCGGGCAGACGCTCGTGACGCTCGCGGGCGCGGAGGTCGGCGCACTGCTGGAAGTTGAAGGGCGCGCGGGCGAAGCGTGGGAGACGCAGAGCGGCAGGCTGCGTGTCGCGGGCGGGCAGGAGTGGATGAGCGTGCGCGTCGAGCGCGTGCCCTGTCGTTGGGAGACGCGCGAAGGCTCTCTGTATCTGTTCGGGCGCGCGGGCGTAGAGAGCGAAGCGGAGCGCGGCGCTTTGGGCGATGAAAAGATGCGCGCCGTCTTCGAGTATTTGCAAGTGGCGATAGAGCAGGTCGAAGTTGTTAACCGCGTCGTCGCGGCGGTCAATTCGAGCCGGACGATTGAAGAGGTTTTCAGTCTGGCAAGCTCGCAGATGCGCTCGCTGATTCCGTTCGACCGCGCCTCGATTGCGCTCTGTGAAGACGGAGGAGAAAGCCTGCGCGTCTTCGCTCTGTCGGGCGAGCACGCAGGGTCGCTCGCGGTCGGCGCGAAGGGTTCGATGCGCGGCTCTGTGACGGAACTCGCGCTCAGAGAGCGACGGATGGTCATCATTCAGGAGTTGAAAGAGGAGCAGCGTTTTAACGTCTATGAAGACCTCGAACGCGAAGGCTTTCGCTCCGCCGTCTGCGTGCCGCTGTTTTCGACGCATGCGGCGGTCGGCAGTCTCAACCTGACGAGCCGCGCGCCGGATGCTTTCAACCAGCAACACCTGCTCGCGCTCGAACGGCTCGCGCCGCCGCTGGCAATTGCGATTGAGAAAGTGCTGCTGCTCGAACAGGCCGAGCATCGCTCGCGCGAGATGGAAGCGGCGGCGCAGCGAGAGGCTCTGTCGGGCAGCATCGGGCGCAAGCTGGCAAGCTCGCTCGACCCTTCCGCAGTTTTGCAGGAGACCGTCGAGATGCTCGGCGCGGCGCTCAAGGTCGAGCGTTGCTTCATCGTTCTTTTCGGAGAAGATGAGACACACGGGGCGTCGGTCAGCTACGAATATCTCGCGCGCCCGGACGTGCTCTCGCTGCGCGGACACACCAGCCCTCTGCGCGCGAGCAGCCACGCGAGACGCGTCCTCCATTCCGGTGAAGCCGTCCGGATTTCCGACATCAGAGCGGCCGAGCGCGATGAGTTGATCGAGCTTTACGAAAAGTTGGAAGTGCGCTCGGTGCTCGCCGCGCCCGTCCACGCGGGCGGCTCGCGCGACGGGCTGCTCGAAGTTCATGATTGCTATCGCGCGCGCGCGTGGACGGAAGAGGAGCACAAACTTCTCTACACCATCGCGGGGCAGGTGTCCGTCGCGTTGACGAACGCGCAGTTGTACGAGGCGAGCCGCCATCGCAATGAAGAGTTGCGCGGGCTGTTTGAAATCTCGCGCACCTTCTCGACCTTGAGCGATACGTCGGAGATTAGCGGGCGACTCGCGCGGGCGATTGCGAAATTGGTCGGCGGCGTGATGTGTCTGATCGCCACCTACGACCGGCGCACCAACATCGTCCGCGCCGAAGCGCCGGGCTATCACACGCCGCCGGAATTGATTGAAGAGTTTCAGTTCACGCTCGACAAAGAGAACACGGGCGCGCCCGTCTACCTGACGGGCGAATCCTTCGTCTCGAACGACCCGGCCAGCGATGCGCGCCTCAATCGCGCCTTTATGGATCGCTACGAGATTCGCTCAGTCCTGAGCGTCCCGATGAGAATCAAGCGCGAACTGATCGGCTTTATCTACGTAGGAAATCGCGCGGGAGGCTTCCGCGAGCGCGACATGCGCCTGCTGGAAATCTTCGCGGCGCAGGCCGCTGAAACAATTGTCAACGCGCGTTTGTTCCTGACGATTCAAGCGCAGGCCGAACGCGAGGCGGTGGTTAATCGTCTGCTGCTCTCCTTGCAGCGCGGCGGCGACCCGAAAGAGAAAGTGCGCGCCGTCATCGAGCGCGTCGGCGGGGTGCTCGAACTCGACCGCTGTATCGTCGTCCTCTTCGCCGAAGGCGAGCATCAGGATTACTACGGCGAGTGGTGCGCCGACGGCGTGCGCCCCATCACGCAATGGCTGGACGTGCGCGAGCGTTCGCCGATTCGCTACGCGCTCAGAACCGCGCGCCGACCGCTCTACGCTCCCGACGTGCGTCGCCACCCGCTCGCCGCAGGACTGGAAGATTTGGTTGAGCGAATCCAACTAAAGAGTCTGATGGTTGTGCCCATCATGCATCAGGGGCGCGTCATCGGCTCTATCAGCGCGCACCAGACGCGGCGGCAGAGGGATTGGGGCGAAGACGACATTGATCTACTGATGGCGGTCGCCACACACGTCGGCTCGACGCTTGAGAACGCGCGCCTGATTGCTGAACTACGCGAGGCGAACCGTTTGAAGGATGAGTTTTTGGCGACGCTCTCGCACGAACTTCGCACGCCTCTGACGGCCATCTCCGGCTGGGTTGACCTCCTCGGCGAGAATAAGGCGCTCGAAACGGACGACGAGTTGGCTGACGGCATCGAAGCCATCAGCGCGTCGGCTACGTCTCTCACGCAGTTGATTTCCGACCTGCTCGATTTGTCGCGCATCCAGCGCGGTGTCTTGCGGCTCGAACGCGCGCCTTTCGATGTCAATCTCGCCGTGCAGAACGCCGTCCGTGCGGTCAAGCAGTCGGCTGGCGCGCGTCACATCGAACTGCGCGTCGAACTGGAAGAGAACTTGCCGCTCACGATTGCAGACTCACAGCGCATTCAACAAGTGCTCTGGAATCTGCTGTCGAACGCTCTCAAGTTCACGCCCGAAAGCGGGACGGTGACGATTCGTTCAAAACTGCTCGACGACAATTTGAAGCGCGAAGAGGCGCGCGACGGCGACGAGCGGCGCGCGACGCACAACAAGGGACGACAATGGCTCGCACTCGAAATCGAAGACACGGGCGAGGGCATCGCGCCTGAGTTTTTGCCCTTCATCTGGGATCGCTTTCGACAGGCCGACAGCAGCGCGACGCGACGACACGGCGGACTCGGCATCGGCCTCGCGCTCGTCCGCGAATTGGTCGAAGCGCACGGCGGGCTGGTTGAAGCGCAGAGTGAGGGACGAGGTGCGACCTTCATCGTCCGCTTACCTATCATCGAAGTCGAAGAATGGCTTGAGCGCGAGCCGAGCTTTGAAGCCCAACGCCGCGAAGACGCAGGGCAACGCAACATTAGCTGATTGAACTTTTTCCTTTGCGACTGGGCATGAAAAATGGTTTCACGCAAAGTCGTAAAGTCGCAAAGGAAGAAGAACGCAAACTCTATTTCACACGAAGGGCTGTCAATAAATAGATGACTGAAAGTACTCTCGGCTGGCAAGTGTTGGCCGCAGAGGGAGAGGCGCGCGCGGGGCTTTTGCGGACGCGGCGAGGTGTCATTGAGACGCCGGTATTCATGCCGGTCGGGACGCTCGGCACGGTCAAAGGCGTGCGCTTCGAGGAATTGGAAGCGCCGGAACTGGATGCGCGCATCATGCTCGGAAACACCTATCACCTCTGGCTGCGACCGGGCGTGGAGACTCTCAGGGCGTGCGGCGGCCTGCATCGCTTCACGAGTTGGCGGCGCGCACTGCTCACGGATTCAGGCGGCTTTCAAGTCTTCAGCCTCGGCGCGTTGCGGAAAATACGGGAAGAGGGCGTGGCCTTTCGTTCTCACATTGACGGTAGCCCGCGCTTTCTCTCGCCTGAAGTCTCGATGGAGGTGCAAGCCGCGCTCGGCTCGGACATCGTGATGGCGTTTGACGAGTGTGCGCCGGGCGAGGCGGCGCACGCCGACGCGCGTCGTTCGATGGAGTTGACGGCGCGCTGGGCGCACCGCTCGCGCGTGCGTTTTGACGAGTTGCAGCGCGGAGCATCGCAGACGGGAGAGACAGTAGAAACTTGGGATGCCGGACGCATTGAGATGGACGAAGTTGCGCCGGACGCAGGTGTTGAGCGTTTGAGCGGCGCGCAGGCGCTCTTCGGCATTGTGCAGGGCGCGACATATAGCGATTTGCGGCGGGAGAGTCTGGCGCGCACGGTCGAGATCGGCTTCGACGGCTACGCCATCGGCGGTCTCAGCGTCGGGGAAGAGAAGTCCTCGATGTACCGCGTGGTCGAGGAACTTGCGCCGCAGATGCCCGCCCGAAACCCACGCTATCTGATGGGCGTCGGCACGCCGGAAGACCTTGTCGAGTGTGTCGCGCACGGCGTTGATATGTTCGATTGCGTACTGCCGACGCGCAACGGGAGGACGGGGCAAGCCTACACCTCACGCGGCAAGTTGAATGTCAAAAACGCGCGCTGGGCGACCGATACGCGACCGCTCGACGCGGATTGCGCGTGCTCTGTCTGCCGCCGACATACGCGCGCATACCTGCGCCATCTGTACCTGACGGGCGAGATGCTGGCGAGTATCTTATTGACGCATCACAACCTTGCTTTCTTCCTTGACACCATGCGGCGCGTAAGGCAAGCTATCCGGTCTGGTGAATTCACACGATTTCGGCGAGAGTTCGTAGAGCAGATTAACTCCGGTGTCGAGTGACCCCGTTGCCCCCTTGTGAGAAGCGAGAAGCCGCGAGACGAGCCTTTCACCGCTGAAAATAAAGCTCGGTTGTGGCAGCATTGGGGGTGCTTAATTTTGTGGGTCGCTCGCTCAGGTCTGTTCCGCGCGCCCAAATTCACATTCCCAAATCTTAAATCTAATGATGACACAGGCTCTCTTACTATTACAGACTGGCGGACTCGGCGGACTCGCCGCGTTCGCCCCGATGATTCTCATCTTTTTCGTCTTTTACTTTCTGATTCTCGTTCCCCAGCGCAAACGCCAGAAAGCCCTCCAAGAGACTATCGCGCAACTGAAAGCCGGAGACCGCATCATTACGAATGGCGGCATCATTGCGACTATCACGACGGTGCGCGAGACGACACTGCTCATCAGGAGCGCAGAGAAATCAATTCTTGAGATTTCGCGCGCAGCGGTCGCGGGACTCCACGGAGAGGAACAGAAAAGCTGACCGGAGCCGCCGCATCTGAATCAGAAGCATCCTCCGGGGTTCAAATGTCAAAGTTTTAGGTATGAAAAAGAATCTTCTTCAACGCACAATCATTATCGCTATCGTCACGATTGCATCGCTCTATTACGTCATCGGCCCGCACCGCGTGCCGCGTGCGAGCGATTTCACCATCAACGGCATCAAGAATAATCTCGCCGAAAATATCCGTCTCGGCCTCGACCTCAAGGGCGGCTCGCATCTCGTCATGCAGGTGCAGACAGACGAGTATCTGAAGCGGCTGACGGAGAATAACGCCATCGCCATTCAGAACGCGGCGAAGGAGGCGGGCTATCAGGTTAAAGAGGTGAAGCCGGAAGTCGGAGGCGGCAACTACCGCATCTCGCTCGAAGCCGCCGACGCCTCGAAAATCGGCGAAATACGCGATGCCATACCGCGCAAGGCCAGCGGTTTTAATCCAACTGAATGGTCTGTTGGCACAAGCGGCAATCGCATCACGTGGGATTTAACTTCTTCGTCGCAGACCACTCTGAGCGATCAGGCGGTTGATCAGGCTTTGAGAATCATCGAAAGCCGCATCAACGCCGTCGGCGTCGCCGAGCCGACTTTGCAAA
>CAXTRQ010000058.1:0-5223 GCA_964246705.1 uncultured Pyrinomonadaceae bacterium | reverse complement strand
GGGCGGAGCGCAGTCGCATCAAATTCTTCTCCAGATGCCCGGCATTCAAGACCCGGAGCGCGTCAAGCAACTGCTCGTCGGCGAATCGCGGCTTGAGATGGTGCACGTCGCCAGTCAGGGCAGCCCCTCGCCCGTCCAGAAATACGCGACGAAAGAGGAGGCTCTCGCCACCTTCCCCGGCGGCGCTGTTCCGTCGAACAAGCGGGTTCTGCCCTACGTCGAGCGCGACGAGCCGACGGCTGCCAACGACACTGCCGACCCGAACAAAGACAAGCCGAAAAGCTGGGTGATTGTCGCCTCCGATTATTGACGGCAGCGAACTGCGTAGCGCCGATGCCGTCTCGCGCACGAATCAGGGCAACGACTTCCAAATCTCCTTCTCGCTCAAGCCTTCGGGCGCGGAAAAGTTCGGACGCTGGACGGGCGCGAACATCAACCAATATATGGGCGTCGTCTTAAACGACGAAGTTAAATCCATCGCCTACATCAAGTCGCAGATTACCGATTCGGGCGAGATTAGCGGTCGCTTCACGAAGCAGTCCGCTAACGACCTCGCGCTGACGCTCCGCTCCGGCGCGCTGCCTGCGCCGATTCGTTATCAGGAAGAGCGCACGGTCGGGCCGAGCCTCGGCGCAGACTCGATTAGAGCGGGCGTCACGGCCTCGCTCGCCGGACTCCTGATGGTCGTCCTGTTCATGCTCTTTTACTATCGCGGCTCCGGCGTCAACGCCGTGCTCGCGCTGCTGCTCAATATGGTGCTGACGCTCGCCGCGCTCATTATGTTCGGCGCGACGCTGACGCTGCCCGGTATCGCCGGTATCATCCTCAGTATCGGCATGGCCGTCGACTCGAACGTGCTTATCTTCGAGCGCATACGCGAGGAACTACGGACGGGCAAGACTATTATTTCAGCGGTCGACCAAGGATTCGGACGCGCCTTCGTGACGATTATTGATACGCACGTGACGACAATCATCTCGTCGCTCTTCCTGTTCGTCTTCGGAACCGGCCCGATTCGCGGTTTCGCCGTGACGCTCGTGCTCGGCCTGCTCGCTAATCTCTTCTCGGCGGTCTATGTCTCGCGCACGATTTTTATGTGGCATTTAGACCGCAAGGGACGGCGCGTCGAGTCAATCAGTATTTAACAGCAGTGACTCGGTGACAAATAGCAAATGACAAGTTGAAAACTTGTTCTTGCCCGTCACCGTGTCACTCTTCACTTGTCACTGTTTTAATTATGGTTCAATTCTTCAAAGACGTTCGCATCGACTGGCTCGCCAACCGGCGGATCTTCATCACTATTTCGACCGCCATCATGCTCATCGGGTTAGGGTCTGCCATCGTCCGCCAGTTGAGCGGCGGGACAGCCTTCAACCTCGGCGTGGATTTCAAGGGCGGCACGTTGATTACGGCGCGCTTCCCGAAAGCGCGCCCTTCAGCCGAAGACCTCAACGCCAAAATGAGGGAAGTGGGCATCGGCGATGCCGTCATTCAGCCCGCGCTCGACAAAAACGACGTGATGCTGATTAAGCTGCCGCGTCTGGATCAGGCCAAAGAGGCGGGAGCGCCGCAGGAGGATCAGGCGCAGGTTGACGTGGGACGCTCCAAGGTCAAAGAGGCGCTCAACAAATACGGGGCAGAGAAAGACGCTTACGAGATTCTGGGAACAGACGCCGTCGGCGCGGTCGCCGGGGCATCGCTCAGGAATCAGGCCGTCGCCGTGACGATGCTCGCACTCGTCGGCATCCTCGCCTATATCGCCTTCCGCTTCGAGTGGTCATACGGCGCGGCGGCGGTTATCGCTGTCTTCCACGACGTTCTGGTGACGCTCGGTTTCTTCTCCATCTTCCAGTGGGAAATCAGCCTGACGGTCATCGCCGCGCTGTTGACGCTCGTCGGCTTTTCCGTCAACGATACTATCGTCGTCTTCGACCGCATCCGCGAAAACCTGCGCCTGCATCGCCGCGATTCGCTCTACAAAGTAACGAACGATTCGATTAACCAGACGCTCTCGCGCACCGTCATCACGTCAGGACTGGTCTTCCTCTCGGTGCTCGCGATGGTTCTGTTCGGCGGCGAAGTCCTGCGCGGCTTCTCTCTGGCGCTACTGATTGGTATCGTCTTCGGCACATATTCTTCGATTGCCATCGCCAGTCCGATTATGGTCTGGTGGCAGCAACGTCTGGAGCCGACGCGGACGCCGACTGTTCTCGCTAAGGCGGCGAGCGCGCGAGCGCGCCAGACGACTCCCGGGGCGCGTAATGCGAAGGCCGGCGCGCCGGCGCGTTAAGCTACAATGACCGTCGCGGAATCCGAAAAAATGGAAGGCGTGAAAGAGATTTTTACGCTTGACTTCAAACTTTTGCTCTTGACTTCCAAAGGCTTGCGACATAGACTGACGGCGTTGCTGGCCAATCGAATAGTTTAGAAAATGCGCCCGTCCTTCGCGGAAAGTGTGAGAACGGGACGTTTGAGCGCGCGGCTGTTTTTGCACCGACTGAGCTGGTAGTGCCCCAAGCTTTTCCTATCCAGCCTAGTGAGGGGAAAATCCGAAAACGGCGTATTCCGTATGCGCCCGCCGCCGTACTGCTACTGCCCGCCCCCATATTTTAAGGATAATTTAATCTTGACGAGTAGGCGATCTTAGTTAGAAGCCTTATTGAGTAATCACAGCTTTTCCGAAAGTTTTTGTGATTTAAATTTCCTACGACCCCTGATCCATCTGGCACCGGAAGAGGGAGGATAGACGAAATGTTCGATAGCTTAGTCGAGTCTGGTTCGCATAAGGACGATTTTGCGCGCAAAGGCTCTTTCTTTCTCGGCACGTTTGTTATCTACGGGCTGATTCTCGTCGCGATTGCCATCGGAAGCATCTTTTGGTACGACGCGCATCTGGAGAGTCAGAACCTTGAGCTTGTGACTCTGGTCGCGCCCGTCCCGATGCAGCAGCAGGCCGAGGTCAAGCCTGAGAAGAACGAGCCGAAACCGGCGGCCACGAAGGACGAGCCGCAAGTCTCGATGCGGCAGGAAATCTCCGTCATCGCGCCTGTCGTCAAGACCAATGAGGTGGCGAAGGCAGAGACCCGCGAAGTCGCGCGTAACGTGCCGGTCGTGGTCGGCAACCGTGATATTGACGCGGCTCCTTCGGCCGGCCCGGTCGGCCCGGTGGGTCCCGGCGGCGGCGGCGGCGGCGGCACGGGCAACACTGTCGGCCCGGTCGTCAGCAGTGGCGACGACGAACCGCCGCCCGTCAGACCACAGCCGACGCCGACTCCCGCGCCAAAACCGAAGACGGTGGTTTCCGGCGGCGTCTTGAACGGCAAGGCGATCAGCAAACCGCAGCCGCCCTATCCGCCGATTGCCAAAGCCGCTCGCGCTTCCGGCACGGTGACGGTGCAGATTCTCGTGGACGAATCGGGGCGGGTGGTTCAGGCCAGTGCCGTCAACGGACACCCTCTGCTGCAACAGGCGGCAGTCTCGGCAGCCCGTCAGGCGCGCTTCTCGCCGACGCTGCTTTCAGGCCAGCCGGTAAAAGTCTCCGGCGTCATCACCTATAACTTTGTGCTTCAGTAAGTAGGGCGTGGGCGTGCGCCCGTCGGAGAGAGCCGCGTTCCAAAGTTTGAACGCGCTTCGGCTACCCCGGCACGCCGCCCCCTTCTCAAGCGCTCTTCGCTATTTGTCAATACCGAAACCTTTGGAGGGTGTTATCGTGACCATGCTAATGAGTATTTTCGGAAGCAAAGCTTTCAGCTTTTTCTTCTTTCTGTTTCAAGATGCCAGTGCTGACAAAGCCAAAGACGAGTTGGCCGGAGCATTTACCATCTCGGAAATGGTGAAGAACCTTGGGTGGGTGGCGTTGACCGTCATCATCATCCTTCTGATCATGTCAATGTATTCCATCGCCATCATGGTCGAGCGGTTCTTGACCTATTCGGCGGCCAAAAAACAGTCGCGCGAATTTGCCCCGCGCGTCGCGCAGGCTTTGAAGAACGACCGTATCGAAGAAGCCATCACCATCAGCGATAAGCATAAGAAATCGCACCTCGCGATGGTCGTCAACGCCGGTCTTCAAGAGTTCCGCGCGCACGAGCAATCGTCTGAAATTTCAGGCGACGAGATGGAAGCATCGAAACGCGCGCTGCAACGTGCCATCGCCATCAAGTCCGCCGAGTTCAAGCGCGGGCTGTCGGGTCTGGCGACCATCGGTTCGACCGCCCCGTTCGTCGGACTGTTCGGCACGGTGTTCGGCATCATCAACGCCTTCACGGGTATGAAGAGCGCGGAGTCGGCTGGTATCGGCGCGGTCGCGGGCGGTATCGCCGAGGCGCTGTTGACGACGGCGCTCGGACTCGCCGTGGCCGTGCCCGCCGTCTGGCTCTTCAACTATTTCACGGGCAAGGTTGACGGTTTCATTGTCGAGATGGATAACTCGGCTTCGGAACTGATTGACTACTTCCTGAAGAATCGCACGCGGCAGCTTAAGTCATAGGCCGCTGTTGCTCTCGAAGGTTGCGGCGCGCTGCGTCCGGTCTCGCCCCCCTCTCTGTCTCAACCGCAAGGCGCAGAGCGCGAGGGGCGCGGCGAGACTACGCATTGCGCAGCGGCGCGCATCCTTGATTGAGCCGCCCGTTTTTCGAGGAGAATTTGAGTCATGGCAATGTCGTCAAGCAAGAGTAGCTCAGGTGGGCTGACTTCCGATATTAACGTCACACCGATGGTAGACATCATGCTGGTGCTGCTAATCATCTTCATGGTGATTACGCCGTTCCTGCAACAGGGTGTGTCGGTCGCGCTCCCGCGCGATATGAGAAACCCGGATGAAGACCCCGCGATTATTAAAGAGACTTCGGTGGTCGTTGCCATTACGGCAGACGATAAAATCTACATCGGCAAGAAAGCGATTGATAAGGCCGAACTGAAGACCGAAATTGATAAGAAGATGGAGACGAAGAAGCCCGAAGAGCGCATCGTCTACATCCGCAGCGACATCGGCACGAAATACGGCACGGTCGTCGACACCATCAACACGATTCGCGAATCCGGTATAGATCAGATCGGACTGGTCGCCGATAAGAAGAAGGGCGGCGGTGCGGCGGCCCCGGCTCCCGCTGCGCCCGCTTCCTAAGAGACGGTTTTGACTATTTAGCGCGGACGCCCCAGAAGCTCTCTTCAAAAAAAGTTTCCGGCGTCCGCCGAAAGCACGGAGGATTTACCAGTTATGGG
>CAXTRQ010000057.1:0-32746 GCA_964246705.1 uncultured Pyrinomonadaceae bacterium | reverse complement strand
ATCTCCTGAACTGATACGAGACAGATAGTGTGCACACAACTAGTCAGTTTGTGTAAATTCACTATTTAATCTAGTCACTTTCATCCATCCTATGGTAAGAAAGAAGAACATGCTGATGTTTCACAAAATTGGTTCTAATAATATCACTATGAAGGGGCCCTTTTCTCATGCGCTTGACTCGTCGCCGCTCTCGCCGAACTCATCCTCTGGCTTCTACATCAGCCGTGCAGGCTGTTATTGACCAGTTATCTATCTCCCTTCCCGAGCTTATCCCTCGGTCTCAGAAGAATTTATTCAGCATGCTACATGTCGATCCGTAATCTCAATGTCTGTGTTGTAACAGCTTCGAAGAGGGGCCGTCCAGCGAATTTCCCAAGAGAAAGTCTGCTTAAAGTGGAGGCACATCTGCGGATATTGCTATCCCGTGAAACATCAATCTCGGTGAGAAGTTTTGTCGGTCAGTATCTTCCGATTTTGCACTTTCCGCGCGATGTACGCGAGTCGTTAGAGCACGGTGAGATCAATCTCTTCGAATCTCATCAACTGGCTCGTATAACTGACAAACGGTTGGGATTGACTGAAGTCAAGCTGTGTTCCCACCGCCGCAAACTTCTGGAAGCACATTTAAGGGCTACAGGGGTCAGGTCCCAGATTGCGAGAGCGGGTTAAGGAGGCACTAGGTGAAGTGAGCGAACCTTCCCCTATGAATACAGAGGTCTTGGCTGTGGAAAAGGCAGATGAACTCCTAGAAGCAGACCCACTCGATTTCACTCACCTCTTCCTTGAAGAATTGCGCAGGATCGGGCATGTTCTGCGGGAAATAGAGCCGGAGGATCTGACCGCAGAGGATATGGGTACGGTGATGCCGGTGCTGGATCAGTTAAGTACAATTCTTTACCAAATTGAGGAGAAGAAGAAAAGGCATAAACAACAGTTACAGAAGATCAGGATTTAGCCTGCCCACCATTGATGCCGGTCAGATGAATAGCGTTTTCTGGTGCGACGAAATAAACGCCAGCTGAGCCACACGGCTAAAAAGCTTACCAGCGCTACTCCCGGCCAGAATGAAATCACGCTCATAGAAAGAGTCTAGCAGACGACTGATCATTCTTTGAAGAGCAAGATTTGCTGACCTGTAGATTATTTGATTATGCAAATTATTAATACTGAATTCGTGTAGCCATGTCGTGAAAGGTATCTAAATAGCATGAGATGAATTTTGCGTTTGAAGGGATTGGAATGTGGCTTCAGACTAAAACAAAGCTTTGCTTTTAAGTTTTGAAGAAAATAAGTCTTGAGATTAGAGAAAATAAATGTTAAAAGGCGTTACTTATGAAGCGTAGAATAAGCCCTTTCTCAATCTCTCCCAATCCAATAACTTTATACCTTACGCCAGCTTTGGAAGCAGCAGCCTACCGGATTAACTATACTGTAGAACACAGACAAGGGCTGACAGCCATCTTGGGTGAGGTGGGTACCGGCAAAAGCTCAATAATTAGGCGCTCTCACGCTGAGTTTGACGCTATGTCGGATGTAATTTCTGTTCTAATTCCCTCCCCTACCTTCAAAACCGAATACGCGATGATACAAGGCATCGCACAGCTATTCGGCTTGCCAGCGAGAAAAGGCACGCAGCAACATCTAAGGGAGTTGGAAACTTGGCTTGGCGAGCAGTTCATAGCCGATAAGGTTGTAGTTTTATTTATAGACGAAGCCCAGAAACTTGATCACAAAATGCTCGAAATCGTCAGGGCTCTTCTGAATTTCGAGACTGACGAAGCTAAACTTATTCAAATCATTTTAGCCGGACAGTTGGAGTTGAGGGATAGGTTAATTAGTGAGAAGCAGAAGCCATTATATACGCGGCTCACAATGCCGACTGTTTTGGCACCTCTTTCCCCTTCGGAAGTGGAAGAAGTTATTGCCTTTCGTTGTAAACACGCCAAGATCCAAAACCCCTTCCTTTCTGACTCCGCACGTCAAATTTATGACCTATCCGGGGGGATCCCCAGAGAAGTTCTAAGGCTATGCACCGTAGCTTACGAAATGGCACAGATTGCCAAGATGCCTAGTGTGCATCCCGATTTAATAGATTCTGCTTTCAGAGAATTACAGCTGAGAGATGGAGCTGGTGATGAGTAGTGAACCTAAGAATATCATGACGATGGCAGAACTGTTACGTGCTGCCAAGCTGAAAAAGGAACAGGAAGAACAGAAAGAGAGAGAAGCTGGCATACCAAGTCCTGGTATAGTGTCAGATACCATACCGGATGACACTATACTACACAACATCATACCAAGTGCCACTATACCGCGCCCTACCATAGTGGGAAACACCAGGGCGAAATCTATTAAGTCACCTAACACTCTAACGCCAAATAATGTATTACAGAGTGTTAGAGTGGATCATTCCAAAGGGTATTTTCAATACTTAAATGACTTAACAGATCGGGTGATACCAGAGCTTAGACTGAAACCCTTCGAGCAAGTGGTATTAAATCGCCTTTACAGACTCTCGCGCGGCTGGAAGTCTGAAGAATGCACGGTCGGCTTAGGGTCTCTTGCAAAGCAGTGCGTAATGTCGAGAACAAGCGTGCAAAAAAGCATAGGAATACTAGTAGAGAAGGGACTGATTGAAGATTTAGGGGAAGACAAGAAAGGCGGCAAGGAAGGAAAACGCTACAGAGTGCTGCCGGGAATAACTATACCGCCACGCACCATACCTAAAGGCACTATAGTAAAAGACGACAAAACTATGGTGCCAGACGCTACAGAGGTGTCCGGCACTATACCGCCAAACACCACCAGTAAATATAGTAATAAGAATCTAACAAACACACACTCAAACTTAGAGGGTGTGCGTGGGAGTTCCAAATTCACAATTGAAGAATGCCGTAAGTACGCGCAACATCTACAAGCGACAGGACAGGGAATTAACAACCCTGGTGGCTATGCGACAACCATTCATCGCACAGGCGAGGCAGATATGCTGATTGAAAGTTTTTTACATCCGGAAGCCATAAATCAGTCTTTGAATCTTGACACAAGGCAATGTACCGATTGCAGCGGTACCGGCTTTTACTATCCGCAGGGAGTTGAGGGGGGGGTTGCTAGATGTAAGCACGAGCAACTCAGAAACAAGGGAAGTGAGGGGCAATTTATGAAGCACAAAAGAGATGATCAATAGCTATTATGGATGAATCCGAAAATCTTCTAGATCATTTGTCTGAGCGTATCAATACTAACGGTTGGCGTGTCATCAGCAACCCAACTTGCCAACCAATCCCCAAAACTGGGGAGTTACACATACATCGATTCAAACTATACGGAATCAGCAGCGATCACCCGGCAAACAGAAGTTAGAGGAAACAGACCCGCCAGAGGCAGCATAAGCTGAGAAGTAACGTTTTCCGAGGGTAGGTTGTTGGTAGTCGTGAGTCATCTAAAACGCTTGATCATAACGCTGTTGCTTCTCTGATGAAAATAGAGCCAGTCCGAAGTCAAAATGAAAGTCTGCGCTCTATTTTCATTCGCGGTTGCAATTCCACGAATCATGGCTGACTCAGGCTATGAAAGAAAAATCTCATCGCGGTGATTTGACCGCGCGGATGATTGAACTCCAGCTGCTGCTGACCGACGGCGCACATTCACAGCGCGAGTTGAATTTTACGAATTACTGCGCCCTCGCATGGACGTGTTCGCTTGTCGCTCCTTTGCGAACCCGTGCTTGAATCTGATGCCAAATCGCACATCCGCGCGCCTTACACGCCATCTTCACGCAACAAGTTCAGTTGGCCGACAACATCTCATCACGGACTAACAAAGATGCCATCGAAGCCGTCCTCGGAATCACTCTGGAACGAACTGAAGGTGTGGGCGGCGGAAAACGCCCGAAGCTTTCTCTACGTCATGATTCCCGCCGAGCGCACCGACACGGGTCAAGAGTCGACGCGGGTTGAGCCCGGAGAAAATTACTTCCGCGTGCGGCTCGCTCATCTGTCTCTCGAAGGCAGCGGCCACCCGCAAAGTAACTTTTACCCCGCGCTGCACTCCTCGCTACGGTTGCGGTACGGAAAGCACGGCCTCGTCAGCCTTAGCCGGGTCGCGCCCGCGCCGGAAGTGGTGCGCGGCGCGGAGATGTCGAGCGACTTGCTGCTCTTCGGTTTGATGCCCTACATCGGCGGGAAGGTCGAACTCGCCGTTGGCGTGCTCGCGCTGCCGCGCGCCGAGAGGGTCTTCATCGAGACAGCCGTGCGTGTTTTCAGCGCCATCGCAAAGGCGAACGAGTCGCCGCTGAATCCGGCGGCGGAGATTTTTGAAGTCTCCGGCAGGGTGGAGCGCGGCATGAAGGCATTGCTAGATTCGTCGGTCACGAATGAGTAGAGAAACCTCTTGTGGAGGTCAACTTTATACAACGAAGGCTCGAAAATGAAGCACTGCCATCGCTGCTCGGCGCTCCACGAGTGTAGAATTTTCCTGCGCCGGCGCGAAAGGGCCGCCGCGTCGCTCAGCTTCACATCTGAGAAGGCCCTCGTCTGGGATTCTTTCGTGTCGTCGAGGCGCATGTCCAAGACCACCACATCCGCTTGATCCCCGAGCCTGTTGAGTAGGTCGCGCGACTCGTCGACTGTGGCGGCACTTTCGGCTTTGAAGCCGCGCAGTTTCAGGGCGAGCTCAAGTGCTCTCCTTTGGGGGGCTTCGTCCTCTACGATTAAAACCATCTTCTCTGCCATAAGCTGACTCCTTGGATAACTAGGGTGAAACGGCTACGGACTCCCGGCGGATTCTACGTGTGGGGCTCGTTCGAGCCTGAAGGAGAAAACGGTTTCCGGCGGTCCGGGAGTGGTTAAGGTGAGTTCGGCGTTGTACTCGACGAGACATTCGGCCACCAGTTGTAGGCCGATGCCCCTGCCGTGCTTTTTGGTCGAATACCTCTTCTCGAAGATGTGTGGGACAAGCCCTGCGTCAATCGCTCCGCTGTTTATGACGCGGCAGACGACGGTGCACGCCTCCACGTCGCTCTCGATGCGGACATCCCTGCCTGCTCTCCCACCGGCTTCGAGAATGGCGTCCCTTGCGTTATCAATCGTATTCGCGAGAGCGAGCGAAACGAGGTACTCGGGGGCCGCGACCCTCACCCGCTCGTCAACCTTGATCGTAAGCTGTATGTCCGAGTCGGCCAGCGACGCCCGGTAAGACTTCTCCGCCTGCCGGACGGCATCCAACAAATTGCAGGTTTCCCGCCCCCATATTTCTTCCAGACCTGTTATGCCGGCCAAGTCTTTGTGCAACTGCTCGGCAGCTTCCTTCATCAGCGAAGTCAATTCCTTGAGGTCTTGGTGGAGACCCGGCCGGTCGCCCTTGATGATGTCGTTGACCGTCGAAACGGGACCGAGAAGGCTCCGCGAGACGTTCGTCAGGTGATGCAGGATCAGCTTCCGGACGCTGATCTCTTTCGGCGAAACGACGAGGATCTGTGCGCCGCCCTCCAGCGCCTCGACCGTCTGCGGCGGGAGCCTTGAAGTTTCGAGGCTGGAGACTTGGAATCCTTTGGCGTTCAGGGCCTCAACAACTGATGTCGTTGAGCCGACATCTTCGCTGATGATCAATATAGTATTCTTCGCCAAAGCACTGCCTCCTTACGCGAAGGCCCGCTTGATCAGGTACAGTATCTCTTACAAAACGCTGATAGAGTGCCCGCCCACGGTACCCAGCTAATCCGCAGCGCTGCGGATGGCTTGATGCAAAGGAAACCAGATCGTAAAGGTGGTGCCGCCCGGTCCGGTCTCGGTCATCTCGATGTTGGCCCTGTTCTCAATTAGCGACCGCTTCACCAGATACAGCCCCCAGCCCCCGCTGTACTGCTTGCTCGTCACCCCGAGGTTGAAGATATACGGCTCAAGCTTGGGGGCGACACCTTTGCCCGTATCCTTGACTTGGCAAATCACCCCCTCCTCCTCCTCTCGCGCCGTTATGGAGATGGTTTTGCCGGGCTCCATCGCGTCTTTAGCGTTGCCGATCAAGTTCGCTAGGGCGAGAGCCGCGACGTAGAAAGGCACGTCAATTCTTAAGGAGGTGTCCACGTCGAAGTTGACAGTTATTTCGTTCTGGAGCAGTGCCGTCTGGAAGAGCGTTATCGCCTGCTGTACAGCTTCCAGCAGGCTGCATGGGCGGCGGTCATCAACCTTGGTCACCTTGGCGAACAAGGTCAGAAGGTTCATGTGTTGGTCTGCCGACTGCTTCATCGAAGCGATGAGTTCGTTGATGTCCGAAGTCGTGATACTGGTGCGGTTGCCGTCGACCTTGAGAGTTCCTGTGTCAAAAATGTCTTTCAGGGTCGAGCAAGCTGTCGCCTGGTTACGGGCCATGTTCGTGAGTTGGTGGGCCAGTGTTCCCATCGTCACGGCGACGGTTGCGAGCCCCTGATACTGTGCGGCCTCGATCTGGAGTTTTTGGAACTCCTGTGCGGCGGTGAATCTGACCAGTCCTGCGTCGGCGATCTCGCCGTAGCTCCTGAGGAATGTCTCCCAAGGCGAGGAGAAATAGAGTTCATCCTTAAATCTAAATCAGAGCATATGAGATTGGCACAGATAAGTTCTTTCTGATACATCGGTAAGTGCGACCAAACCGACTGTCAGAGGTGAACTGTCTGTGCCGTGCAAAACGATACTTGAGATACCACTTGGCGAACAAGAGCAGATGCTGCGCGAGTTGCGCGCCGCCCGTTATGGCTACTTGCTGGCGTTGCATGCCTTGCTGCTGTGCGCGCGAGGAAGAACCCCGTCCGAGATTGCCGAGTTTCTGTTTTGCTCGCGGTCGAGTGTCTATCGGATTGTCGCCGCTTATCAACGCGGTGAGCGATGGGTCTCGGGTGCAGACGCGCAGTGTGCGCTGCCGCCTCGGATGCCTTCGCTCAAACGATCGCTGCTCTGCATCATCAAGCGCGCACCGCAGCACTTCGGATAGTGTCGGGTGCGGTGGAGTTGTCAGACTCTCGCGGTTGAACTTCAGGCACGGCGTTCGGTCGCGGTTTCGCGTGAGACTATCAGACGATGGCTGCACGAACTTGATTCCAGATGGAAAAGAGCGCGCCATGTGGCATCTGACGATGATGTTGAGCGGGTCGCCAAACTCGCCCGCATCCGCTCGATAATTGAAGGTTTGCTGCCCTCGGAGAAGGTGTTTTTCGCCGATGAACTCGACATCCACTTGTTGGCAAAGATCGGCTATGAATGGATGCTCAAGGGGACGCAAACAGAAGTCATGACGCCGGGAGCGAACCGCAAGCACTATCTGGCGGGTGCGCTTAACTTCGTTTCGGGAAGGATGCTCTTTGTCACCGCTGAGAGAAAGAACCGCTGGCTCTTTATTGACTTGTTGAAGCTCATTGACCGCAGGTCTCCAACTCAGAAGTTCACCCGCATCTATGTCGTTTGCGACAACTACCGCATTCATACGGCGCAAGCGGTCATCGCATGGTTGGCGGTGCATCCGCGCTTCGAACTTGTCTTTTTGCCTTCGTATTGCCCGCAGGCGAATCCGATTGAGCGCGCGTTCGGGGATGTCCACGACAAATGCACGCGCAACCACAAGCGCACCAGCATCACGGATTTGGTTTCGGACGTGGTGTGGCATCTGAAGGCGAACGCTCCATGGCAGTACAAACTCTCGGAGATTTACTACACCCCGGAAGTTGATTCCGCCGTTACTGAATTGTCAACGGAGCGAAAACTAAAGGCAGCTTGAGTGTATGAATCTTGTAAGGTTCGATTTAGATCGCTCAACGCCGAGCCACAGCTGATATTTTGAGTTGGGCAAATCCAGCCGGACAACGTGCCGCGTCTTATCCGTGGGTGTCCGCACTTGTTCCGGGTGAATGCCGACGGTGCTTTGCTGCTCAGCCTCCACGCCCTTTGGGAAGTTGCCGGCGTTCAAGCCTTTGACGCTCTCTATCCCGTTCCGGTTCCCCAGAAAGGCGCCGGCCTGCTGCCTCGTAACCAGCCACAGCAGGCCGGCGTGCCTAGCCTCCTCCTCTATGTCACTAAACCAACGCTGGATCTCGAGATGCTCCTCTTTATTCAGCTTGGTGCTAAGTTCCTTCAGCTGGCTGGCGAAGAAGGCACGCGCTAAATCGAGAATCGCGTCCGCCAGGATCGAGGCGATGGCTTTACGGTGCAGATAGTTCGCGCCGAGCACGGGCTTCCTCATCTGGTCATTGGGCAGGCGGACGGCTAGCACCAAGTAACCGAGCCTGAACTGCCGAGCCACCGATCTCATACTGGCCGGGCCTTTTTCTGACGTTCGCGCGAACAGTTCCCGTTTATACAGCTTGAAGCAATTCCCGCCGTTGTCCTCCATGTATGTCGGCAGGTCATTGTAATCCTTATCACCTAGTTTCTCTCTAAGCAGCTTGATGTACTTCTCGTCGCCGGTATCCACCGGATCGGTTGGACTGAAGCCGAAGTCCAGGACGAATCTCATGGCCTCGGGGGCGAGCGAGTCTTGCACGATGTCGGCCAGCAGCTTCACCCATCTTTGCGCGGCGTAGGGTAGCTCCTTCCGCTCGCCTTTGGCGACCGACTTTGTCGTCGTCAGCGACAGCGCCTGTGCGAACTTGAGGCTGAGTCTGTCGAGGGTCGCTAGCTCTCTGTACGCTTGAATCGAAGGAGCCGCCAAGTCAGATATCTTTTTCGCGAGGTTCAGTGCGGAGTTGCTGAACGGCAGGTACAAGGCGAGCCGGCCAAGCCTGTAGCTCGCTCGGCTTCTCTCTATC
This sequence comes from uncultured Pyrinomonadaceae bacterium, assembly GCA_964246705.1. Taxonomy (GTDB): domain Bacteria; phylum Acidobacteriota; class Blastocatellia; order Pyrinomonadales; family Pyrinomonadaceae; genus DASZCR01. The sequence goes on along the minus strand of CAXTRQ010000057.1, from coordinate 23,973 downwards.
TTAATACACCCAATCGTCGCACCGTGGAACTGTACCGGGAGCAGCAACAGTGCCTTCTTATCTTTTACCTCCGCCCTTACGTCCTCCGGCATCTTGGTGTCGTGAACGTAGTCGCTGTGCTTCTTTCTGATCAGCGTTGAGATTTTGCGGTAGACCTCGCGCGCCTTGAGTTTGAAGGCCGATTTCTTTTGCGGATACTGAAAAGGTTTGTCACGATCCAGCCCCCATCTAATTAACGCGTCTACCGTCTTCTCATCCGCTTCGGCCTCCGGCGAGCTTTCCACACTCTTGACGATCGCAACTTTTTTGCGCTCCTGATGGGATATACTTTTATCCCAAATAAACGAGGCGACATACTCCTTCTCCGTGCCCGGCAGCTTTATGCTGAGGTCAACGAAGTCGGCCCTGAATCTGTGCCCGATGACCGAGACGATCCCGTCATGTGAGATGAATTCATCCCGCCCTCCGACAACGTTCTTCAGCATGTCCTGAATGTCGTAAAAGGCGGTCACGCTCCTCTGGTGAAGCACATAGCCCGGCAGGAAGAGGAAAAACTTTAAAGGCATCGCGATGGCGAACAAGGAGGCGTTTAGTCTGTTGAGAGTGCCGAAATAAGCCTGAAGCGGAAAGTAGTTGTTTAACCAAGCAGAGTTGAAGATTAGAGGACCGAAGCCGTAGACGATTTGTACGAACGCGTAGAGTGTGCCGACGAGAACAGCGAGGAGCGAGAGCAGAGGGAACTTCCGGTAAAATATGGAAGTGGCCGTGGCATAACCAATCGCGCTAAAGCATACGGCTGAAAATATGGCATCCGGGATACTCAAAAAGTGGAAGTAAATAAGGCTCGGCTGCGCCGCGATGTTGGATTCTGGCCGCCACGCCGTGATGTCAAATATACTTATGAGGCTGATGGCGGCAATGATGATGAAGACCACGGGGGGAAATGGGGACTCTCGCCCTATCAATGTGAGCGCCGCAGCGAGGAACATAAGATTGTTGCCCGCCGAGCAGAACATCACGGTTATGTGCACGACCATTTTGACGGTTTCATGGTGGCTCGAATCGATCAGATGGTATGTGATCAGCAGATGCGCCGCGCATCTAGCCGCATACTGGATGAAGAAGATCGCGAAAGCGCCGCCGAAAAACTGTGCCCACTTCTCAGTAGCGCCGCGGCGGAAGGGGGCAAGCATCACCACGGCGAATATGAGTGAAATCGTGCTGGACATCAGAAAGATAAGTCCATAGTGCTCCGAGATGAGGTTTGTGAAGTCGAAGCCGGACTGTATCATCTGCAACCCCAGCAACTTGTTCATGTCAGCACCGCCTTTCTATCGCCGGCGATGAAGCCATGTCTGTTGACCCGAATAAAAATTCCGTTAGTGTTGAATTCGGCCCGAGAAGTGCGGCGAGTTGCGATGGAAATTCCGGCGTCGACGAGCAAGGAATTCCACCGCAACTCACTAGCCTGTAATGCGTTGATGTTTCTCTCGTCGGCGAGGTGAATGTCGCTACCTGCAAGGATGTTTTGGGAACGCCACATGTCATTAGAACTCCGAGTTGAGCCTAGCCGTCTTTGGTTGAACGCTACGGCGTTTCAGACCTCAACGATATCAGGGTATTCCCCACCGTCCTGCTCCTCTAGCGATGCCGACTGCGCCTTAGCAACCCTCGTCCGGACTGGCCTGCATAACTTCCCACGCGCCAAACCGGTATTCCCCCTTCTCACCCTCGCCAGCATTGTTAGCGGCTGTCTTTCTCTCATGGTATTTATCCTCCTATCTACGTGCGGGTTGTCCCGCGGCTCTGTCTCTCCAGTTTGTTCAGCAAGCCCACTTCATCACTTGCTGCCCTGACAGCCAGCCTATTGCATCAAGTGTGCCTAAGAACAATAGCCGGAAATACCTGATATTTGGGGGGAACAACTGTCGGCAGGAGGGTTTGAGGTGATGCGTTTGATTTGCAGGACTCTTAATCTGATAAACCGGACTATAAGTTCGACCTAGAAAATGTCATGGAACTGCTCCCGCACATGCATTTCTGCACTAGGCAGGTGAGGGCGCTGTTAAAAATCGCGATACGGCTCAAGCGGGGAGCGGTCTGATTGAGGAATGGAAAATCCTTTTAGTCGTGAGTCTGAGGCGGGAATCTAAGGTTAAGGAGAAAGTGGTCGCGCCCATTTTCGGCTGCGCCGTCGAGGACAACAAGGTGATGGCGAGAAAGATGCTGAACCGCTGTCTCTCGGTGGGCGACGGGCGGCCTGCTTTTGTCTGGGGTGATGAGCGGTGCTTCGTCAGCTTCGACAACACAAGAGCGAAAGAGGCTGACTGACCGGCGCTGCCCCACCGATAACGAATCGCTCATCGTGCAGGTAGTTGAGCCTCTCCGGTGGGGAAGATTTCCCCGATGAGAGAGCGCTCGCGCAGTTCCTCGTTGGTCGCGCCGGCCGGAGAGCCGGATTGCATGGCGTAGTAGGTTTTAGTGTACATCAACTGATACTCAATCCGACCACGGAACATCTCGCCTGCGAGTTAGTTTCAAGCTGAAACTCAGCGTTCCCACGTTAGTTTCATCCTCAAACACTGCCCGGCCCCATCGCTCCGACGCCTATTAATCAGTTCTCACCGGATAAAACGTTGATTTACATCTCGCGCGGCCTTGAGGTCCGCCGGTTGCCCTGCTTCGGTGTGTGCCTTAGCAGGCTCAAGAATTTTCTTTCTCTTCAACGAAGCACGTCTCGCTCGATTGCGCTCCTCGGTCTTCCGTGTCACTTCAACAACCACGCCAACGCCACCGTCCAGCGGATGCACTGATCCGAGAATGATGTGCGTGCAGCCTGTAACCGTTGCGAACTAACAGGACTTCCGACGCCTAACTTTAAGGAGTGCAGCTTTGGTCAAGCTGCACTCCTTTTTTTTGCCGGAGCGGCGGCGGCAGACATCCTAGGCCGCTGATGTCCCGTAGAGACTTGTTCCTTCAGCTTCCCGGATATGCGAGTCGGATAACAGTTGCGTTCTCTTTGACTCGCCCTTTGGGTCTTTTGTTAGTCGGGCGCGGAGGGCTTACGGCACAACTTGAATATCGCCTTCTCCGTACTTCATATCAACAAAGGAATAGGATGAGAGAGGAAAGCTCTGACAACCGATCACTCCGCTCTGCTTGGAGGGTATGCCCACGTCGTCTTTCCGCTCCGCGTCCGTCGCTATCCACGTCATCCCTGCCCCCTCGTCGTATTCGCGCTCGGCGTCTTGGGGAACCCAACCTTCCGCCGCTGGCTTGTAAAAGCCCCACGTCAGCTTGTCCTGCTCATTGATGCCATCTCCGTTGTCTTCGACCACCAGCAGCACGCGCTGACCGATGTAGTTTTTGAGGCTGGAATCTTTGACTGTTCCGCTCATCACAGCCCTGTTCTTATTTACCGTCAAACAATCGAACTCCGCCTTGACGTAAAAACCTGTGGACGAATCTTTGTTAACCGGGTCGCCGGAGCCTTCCACGTCCTGAGATGAAATCTCAGCCGAGTCGCTGAAAGTCATCTGACCGGTCGTAGTGCCGTACTTGTCCGTTTGAGCCTTGAATTCAACGTACTTTGTTTGGTCGTCTTCTAATGAAAACTTGTAGCTGCCGCTGGCAGATGTTCCGCTTACTTGAGCAATGGTCAATCGCGGCGTGACGAAACTCAGTAGGAACAACGTTAAAATTGAGGCCAGTATGATGCTCTTCATTGGTGAGAACTCCTTATAGAAAGTTGAAAGTGTGTTGCGAGGTTAGTTTTCAAGGCGGGAACTTATGCAGGCGTTACCGCTGGGTCGCTACTACGTGCGAGAAAATACGCCAGCCGCCGCCGCAAGGTCACCACCTAAGTATGTGGTAATGTTTTCAACGTCCGCGGTCGGCCCCTGTCCCTTTTTCAACTGGTCTCGAAAACCTCCCCTCATACGGAGCGTAGGCCATTCAACCCGTCACGTCGCGCGCGCGTAAAGTGAGAAGACGAAAAAACAGGTATGTCAGAAAAGAGGCGGACGGCGATTCGATTAATGTTCGCAGTATTGACGAGAAGCGGGCGGGACGGCGGCGTGAGAAATTACTATCCTCATAGATAACGTTCTTTGATGATATTGATGTGCCGTAGCTCATGACCGGCGATGTGATAAGCCAAGGCTCGCACACTCACCGTACTTCCATTCGCCACCCCTGTCCGTTGGCATGCCTCATCATCAAAACTATTGAACAGAGAGATGGTAGCGTTTCTCACCGTCGCAAATTCTTCGAGAATATCCTCGATGCGACGTTCATTCGCGCCGGAGTGGAGGGCATAATCGTCTTGCTCGAAACCGGGCAGTTCGGTTTTATCGTTCCGCGCGAAACGCAAAGCCCTGTACGCATATATACGCTCGTCATCGGCGACATGGACAAGTATCTCTTTGATTGTCCATTTACCTTCGGCATAGCGGTAGGTCAGCTTCTCTTCGGGTAATGAAAGAATAAAATCCGTGTTGGTCACCAGATTGTCCTTCAAGTGTTTTAAGATCAGGCCGTCGCCGGGCAACAGCCCGATATACATGCTGGCGTAGGGCGCGTATTCGCCTTCGAGAGGCTTCGAGATGATTTTCATTGCTTAATTATCCCCGACTACCCGTGTAGCCATCCTGACCGCCCGGCAACTCATGGACGTGTTTACGTTTTATCGAGGCGGGGAGTTCACAGGCTTAGTCTGACATTTTGTTCTTCGTCCGAGAGACCCAATTGGGGGCGGAATTGATCGTCTGACGGAGAATGAGGTTGAGTTGTGCGGCATGGTGTTGGACGTGGCGCATGTTGTCCAGCAGTAGCTCGGCGAAGCTGACCTCACCCCATAAGAAAACACATCGCCCATGGCTTCTCTCGTCCGTCAGAGCTTCAATCGTCGCGTGGCACTTCCGGCGGCCATGTCCGAGATAGGCTTGAAGCTCGTCTTTCGTATAGACGCGTTCGGGCATCAGCCCAGCCGGGTCCATCTCGTCGAGCGTGAAAGGGGCTGGGGGCAAGAACCCCTCAACCGAGCCGGATAGATAAAGGTCGAGAAAGAAGAGCGTGTGATAGACGACATACCAGAACTGCGGTTGCCGCGAGCGGTCGCCCCATAACTCGCCGGGACAGGCGACGAGGGCATTTTCAAGCATGTCAATCGCCGCCCCGAACTGCTGCCACATGATTGATCTCCAGAAAGCATCCATTCCAAACCTCCTGTTAAGGAACTCGAAACAGGCCGGGATGAGGGCTACCCGTTAAAAGTTCGATCTGTTAAAAGTTCGATATCTCAAAAGTTCTATCTGTTTAAGACGCGTTCGCCCTGTGCGACTCGCCCGCTTAAGTTGCCAAACCCCGGCGGACACTTGTAGCATATCTGTTTGTTTTATATACCGGGCAGCCATACAGTTGGGACAGGCTCAGTGTGGATATGCTCTCCGAGAGGTTTTTATGATCGGCTTTGGTAAACGTCTATCTTACGCGTTTCGCTGTTTCTTCTCCATCGTTTCCAATGGCGAAGTGCCTTCGGACATCGCGCCTGAAGTGGTCAAAACTCAAGCACCGGAACTCTCAATGCCTGAGCCGCACGGCTCCCGTGTCCTTCCTGCCGAACGTCCGTCGCCGTCGCCGCCGCCTGAAGACACGGGCGACCGCGCCGTTCAAATTCTGGCGCTCTTACAACGCGACGGGCGGCTTATAGATTTCTTCAGTGAAGACATTTCTCCGTATCAGGATGCGCAGGTCGGCGCAGCCGTGCGCGAGATGCACGCTAACTGCCGTCAGGCATTGGCGCAGTACATCAAAATGGAGGCGATCATCGAGGGTGAAGAGGATGCCCCCGTCACGCTAGACTCCGGGTTTGACCCGGCGGCCATCAAACTCGTCGGGAACGTCACAGGCCAGCCGCCGTTGCGCGGCCTCCTGCGTCATCGCGGGTGGCGAGTCACAGAGGTCAAGCTGCCTCCGCTTTCCCCACAAGAGTCAGGTCGCTCCGTCGTCGCGCCCGCTGAGGTGGAGATTCCTTGAGGGATCGGATGTCTCCAGTCTCTTCCAAGAACTTTCGTTCCATTCAGGACGGCTCGCTCGTCGCCCGCCGCAGGGGCGGGACAATTTATTGAGGTACAGAATTTGGATACGCGTTACATCATCGGCATTGATTTGGGAACCACCAACTCGGCTATCGCGCATTTCGACACGACTCTGCCCGAAGAGGAAGGGCATATCAGTATCGGAACCATCCCGCAACTTGTTAATCCGAACGAGGTGGAGGAACGCACGCTGCTGCCCTCCTTCCTCTACATCCCCGGCGAACTCGATTTTCCGAAGGGCAGCCTCGCTCTGCCGTGGGACGGCGCGCCGCAATTCGTCGTCGGCGAACTGGCGCGACGGCGCGGGGCTGAGAGTCCCACGCGGCTGGTCGCTTCGGCTAAGTCTTGGTTGTCTTACGCGGCTGTCAGCCGCACCGCGCCGCTCCTGCCATGGGGTGCGCCGGAAGAGGTGCCAAAAGTCTCTCCTGTCGAAGCCTCAGCGCAATACCTGACATATCTCAGACAGGTCTGGGATCAGAATATGAACCTCAAGAAGCATCCTGACTCGGCGCTGGGCGAGCAGGAAATTCTGTTGACCGTGCCGGCTTCATTCGACGAGGAGGCGCGAGAGTTGACGCTGCGTGCGGCAGGGCAGGCCGGGTTCAAGCACGTCACTTTGTTAGAGGAACCACAGGCGGCGTTTTACGCATGGGTTGATGCACAGGGCGAACGCTGGCGCAAGAACATCAAGGTCGGTGATTTGATTCTCGTCTGTGACGTGGGTGGCGGGACGACCGACTTCAGCCTAATTACGGTCTCGGAGGAGGGCGGGGAACTGGTGCTCAGCCGCGTCGCCGTCGGCGACCACATCTTACTCGGCGGCGACAACATGGACTTGGCGCTCGCGCGGCTCTTACAGCAACGTCTGGAGGAAGAAGGGCATCGCGTAGACACTTGGCAGTTGCAAGGTCTGTGGCATCAGTGCCGTCTCGCCAAGGAGAAGATGTTCGCCGAGCCGAAGAGCCAGAAACAGCCGGTCACGCTGCTCGGCAAGGGTTCCAAACTCGTCGGCGGCACAATCAAAACAGAGCTACGGCGTGATGACCTCGAACGTGTTCTCGCAGAAGGTTTCTTCCCGCTGGTCGGGCGCGGGGAGAGTCCCGCACGCCAGCGCCGCATCGGCTTTCAGGAACTCGGACTGCCTTACGCCGCTGACCCCGCGATTACCAAACACCTCGCGCGCTTCCTCTCGCAGCAGACCAATGACGGCGCGGACTCAACTTCCATCCGACGCGGCGCGAGCGGCTTCGCTTGCCCGACGCACATTCTCTTCAACGGCGGGGTGATGAAGGCCACTGTGCTGCGCGAGCGTATCGTCGCGGCGCTCAACGGTTGGTTGGAGGCCGAAGGGTTTGAGCCGCTCACGGGCAGACATGTACTGGAAGCGCCCGACCTCGATCACGCCGTTGCGCGGGGCGCGGCCTATTACGGCAAAGCCAAGCGCGGTCGCGGCGTGCGAATCCGCAGCGGCTCGCCACGCACTTATTACATCGGTATCGAGAGCGCGATGCCCGCCGTGCCGGGACTGCCCGCCCCGCTCAAGGCGCTGTGCGTCGTCCCCTTCGGAATGGAAGAGGGAACCGAGGCCGCGATCCCCGCGCGCGAGTTCGGACTGGTCGTCGGCGAATCGGCTGAGTTTCGCTTTCTCAGTTCGACTTCACGCAAGCAAGACGTAATCGGCAGCATGATCGAGGATTGGGGCGAAGAAATCGAAGAACTAAGCCCGCTCGAAGTGACGCTTAAAATCGAAGGGCAGGAGGATACGGTGATGCCCGTGCGTCTGGAGACACGCGTCACGGAGGTCGGGACGCTGGAAGTCTGGTGCGTCTCGCGCGACGGCACGCAGCGTTGGAAACTCGAATTCAACATCAGGGAGAAGGGCGACGAGTAACACGTCCCGACCTTCACGCAATTCTCAGAGAGGACACGGTAGCACAGAGAAGATTTGAAATTTGAGATTTGAAATCTCGAATCTTCAATCGCTCAACTTTTCTTCTTCTTTGCGTCTTGGCGTGAAACTGTTTCTCACGCCAAGACGCCGGAGGCGCAAAGAAAAAAGGCCGCTCAGAAGTTCGCTCTAAAACTCTGTGCAAGCACTGTGTTCATCCGTGTCTGCGATAGTGAAATCGTTATAGCAGTGTTTATGGAAGTCTCAAGCCGTTACTTAATCGGAATTGATCTGGGGACGACGAATTCCGCGCTCGCCTACATTGATACAGAGGCAACTCGCTTGAGGGGCGGCGCTTCTGCCATAAATGTTTTTGAAGTACCGCAGTTCGTCGCCGTGGGCGAGTTGCGCGCGCTCCCAAGCCTGCCTTCATTTCTCTACTTTAACGGCGAGCAGGATTTACCCCCGGAGAGCCTGCGCCTTCCTTGGGAAGCGGAACCGCAGACGAGCGTCGTCGGGGTCTTAGCGCGTGAGCAGGGCGCGCTCGTGCCCGGTCGCCAGATTTCGTCCGCTAAGTCTTGGCTCTGTCTCTCTTCCGTTGACCGCACGGCCGACATCCTTCCGTGGGGCGCGGAACAGCCCCAACATACTTGCTCACCCGTCGCGGCGGCGACGCGTTACCTCTCACACCTGCGCGACGCTTGGAACTACTCGATGGCGCGGACGGGCGGGGCGGAGACGACGGACGAGTTGCGTCTGGAGCGGCAGTAAATTGGCCGCGCCGTGCCCGCAGCGTTCGATGAGGAGGCGCGAGTGTTGACCGTCGAGGCGGCGCGCGCCGCCGGGTTGGAAAAACTGACGCTGCTGGAAGAACCGCTCGCCGCCTTCTACGCGTGGATCGCGGCGCACCGGACGACGCTCAAGCGAAGCCTCAAAGATGGTCAACTCGTGCTGGTCTGCGATGTGGGCGGCGGGACGAGCGACTTTAGCCTGATCCGCGTCGGGGTAGAAGGAAAGGAAGTGCAATTTAGGCGGACGGCGATTGGTGAGCACCTCTTGCTCGGCGGCGATAATGTTGACTTGGCGTTGGCTCGCCTCGTCGAAGAGAAACTCGGACGCCCGCGCCTCACTCTGCGGCAGCAGAACGCCCTGCGGCGGCAGTGCTGCGCGGCGAAAGAAAAACTCCTGAGCGACAGCGACACAGAGAGCGTTCCCGTCACAGTGCTCGGGACAGGGCGCAGCGTCGTCGGCGGGACGCTTCAAGCGGAACTGACGCGCTCTGAGGTCGAACAGATTTTGACGGAAGGTTTTCTTCCTCTGACCAAGGCGGACGACCTGCCCGCGCGCGACCGGCGAACGGCCTTGCGCGAACTCGGCTTGCCTTATGCGAGCGAGGCCGCTGTGACGAGACATCTCGCCGCGTTCCTTACACAGTCTGCCGCCGGAGTGCGAGCCGCAAAGTCTGAAGAGCCGGACACGCTCGCGGAGAATGTGCGTGGTGACATGGAGAACGTGCGCGGCGAAATGTTGATGCCGGACGCCGTTCTCTTCAACGGCGGATTTTTCGCAGCCCCTCTGACGCGGGAATGCATCGTCGCCGCGATAGCCGTCTGGTTCCCGCAGGCGGGCAAGCGTTGGCGACCCAAAGTTCTTAATAACGAAGCGCCGGAGAGTGCGGTCGCCGTCGGGGCGGCTTATTACGCACAGGTGCGGCGGGGCGGTGGCGGACTGCGTATCAGCGGAGGCAGCGCGCGCGGCTATTACATCGGAGTCCAGCATTCCACCCACGACGATGCACACGGCGGGCAGCGCGTAACGGCGGTGTGCGTTCTGCCGCGCGGGACGGAGGAGGGAACAAAGCTGGAACTCACGGAGCGCGAGTTTACAGTGCTCACCAACCGCCCCGTCTCTTTCACCCTCTATAGCTCGACGACGAGAAGCGACGCGCAAGGCACAATCGTCCAGTTGGAAGAGGAAGAGTGGCATCGCCATGCGCCGCTCATCACCGTCCTGCGCTACGGCAAGCGTTCCCGGCACGTCGAACTCGACGTGCTCCTGACGGCGCATTACACGGAGGTCGGCACGCTCGAACTCTGGTGCGAAGCGCCCAAGACCGGACACCGCTGGCGACTGCAATTTCAGTTGCGAGGAGTCGAGGCGGAGGCGGAAGAGACGGACGACGAGTCCGCGCCGTCGGCTCAAGAGGAGTCTCAGATTTTCGTGCCGGAAGAGGCGGTGCAGTCAGCCGAGAGGATGCTGCGAGCCGTCTTCGGCAATGCGCGCGATGTGCGTGATGTGTTTGAGGGCGAGACGCCGACCCCCGAAGCACTGACCGGCAGGCTTGAGAGCGTCATCGGTTATCGCAAGGACGCGTGGCGCACGGCGACGATTCGCAAGTTATACGACGTGCTGGCGCAACTCGCGCCGGGGCGTAAAAAGGGGCGCAACTATGAGGCGCGCTGGCTCAATCTCTTCGGCTTCTGTTTGCGACCGGGCTTCGGCGCAGCCCTCGACGATTGGCGCGTTTCGCAGGCGCGCAAGATTTATCTGGAAGGCTTGGCCTTTCCCAAGGATTTGCAGTGTCAGGTCGAGTGGCTGATTTTATGGAGGCGCGTCGCGGGCGGTCTCAACGCCGGACAACAACGCGAGCTTTTAGACAGGCATAAAACTCTGCTCGGCATCGGCGGCAAAAGAGGCAGAGGAAATTTAAACCGTCAGGTCGAGCAAGAAGGTTGGCTGCTGCTGGCGAGCCTTGAGCATCTACAGGCTTCCGTGCGCGTCGCGCTCGGTCAGGAATTAATCGCCCTCATCGAAGACGAGCCGGACAGTAAAAGCTTCCTCTGGTCGCTCGGGCGTCTCGGCGCGCGCACGCCTCTGTATGGGCCGCTTAATTGTTTGGTTCCGCCCGAAGTGGCCGGGCGCTGGGTGTTGGTTCTACTCGGACTCCCTGAACTCTCTCCGCACGTTGCCGCCGCCGTCGTGCAGTTGGCTGCCTTGACTAACGATTCTCTGCGAGATGTCGAGCCGGAAATCAGACAAGCGGCGATTGAGAATCTGAGCCGGGCTGGAATCGGCGACGAACTACTGGCGAGCCTGCGCGCCTACGTGCCGCCCTCGCGCGCCGATGCCGCGCGCCTCTTTGGTGAATCTCTGCCCGCAGGTTTGCGACTATTAAATTGAACTTCGCGTTGTTGTCCGCTCGCGCGTCAGCCGCTACGACGCTTTCCGTGTTTTGAGAAATCCTGAGCGATCAGGTGAGTGACGATTGGCGTTGAGTCTCCCAGATGGAATGCCCTAACAAGGTTTTGCGCGGCGCGATCTTCATTAGTGTGGCGCGCGTGCTGGCGCATGTGCTCAGCCCACGATTCGACCAGAAAAGTCTCCATGTAATGTCCCGGTTGCGCCGGGTCTGTGAATAAGCCCCAGCGGATCGCGCCGTCGCGCCGCACGATTCTTTTCATCTCGCGCATGGCTTCAACGAATTCCTCTGCGCGTTCCGGGTCAATGCGGTAATCCACAGTCACGAGCACCGGCCCGTCTTCGGGATGAGGCTCGATGATGACGACCGGGTCTGTCCAGTGCAGTGATGGCTCAAGATTGAGTTCCTCACCAATGCGCAGCGGGAAGAAATAAGCCGCCGCGTTGCCGACGACGAGCGCCCCAGCCGCACAGAGCAGCGCGTTTGAAATGCCGATGCGTGTCGCGACCGCACCCCAGAAAGCGCTGCCCAGAGCCATGCCACCGAAGAAGACGAGCAGGTAAATAGCCAACACGCGCGCCCGCACCCATGCCGGAACGAGCGCCTGCACGCTGATGTTGAAACTCGACATCAACGCCATCCACGCGATGCCGCCGAAGACCAACACGATGCACAGCAGCGCGAAGATGTGAACGGTCGCCATGATGGCCGTCGTTGCCGCAAAGAGAATTGTCCCGCCGATGATTAAGATGTTGACTGACACTCGACGCCGCATCGCGGGCAGGATAAATGCGCCGAGTATCGCGCCCGCGCCCAAGCCTCCCAACAGCACGCCGTAGCTGAAGGCTCCGAGTCCTAATTGCTGCCGCGCCACCAGCGGAAGCATCGCCCACAGCGCGCTCGCGCAACTGACGAACACGCCCGTTCGCACCAGCACGGCGCGCAGGTCAGGGTCATGGCGCACGTAACGCACGCCCGCGCGCATCGCTCCCAAGACACGCTCGGTCGGAGAAATGCTCTCGACCGGCTCCCGCCGCCAACGGTAGAGCACGAAGAGCACGCCGATGAATGAGAGAGAGTTCAAAAGAAAGACCGCCCACGGGCCGACAGCCGCGACGACAAATCCTCCGAGCGCAGGGCCGACGGCACGCGCGATGTTGAAAGCGACGCTGTTGAGAGAAACGGCGGAGGACAAATCCGAGCGCGGCACTAATTCCGGCATAATCGCTTGCCACGCCGGGGCGTTCAATGCCGAGCCGAGTCCGAGAGTGAAGATAAGCAGCAGTAAAACGCCCGGCGTGGTGAGTCCGAAGAGCGTCAGCAGCCCGAGGGCGATGGCTGAAACAAGCATCCATGCTTGCGTGTAGAGGAGCAAGCGGCGGCGGTCAACAATGTCTGCCAGCGCCCCGGCAGGCAGCGCCAGCAGAAACAGCGGCGCATTTTCCGCCGTCTGCATGAGACCGACCATGAGAGGCGACGGAGCCAGCGAAGTCATTAACCAATCCGCGCCGACGTTGTGCATCCACGTCCCGATATTTGAGGCCACGGCGGCGAGCCACAGGGCGCGAAACAGCGGCAGAGCCAGAGGACTCCACGCCGTTGGCCGTCTCATTTCTTCCTGAGCCGTAGCTGTCTCTTCAGAGCTAGACATCTAATGTTCTAAAATGCATCTTAACTTTTTGAATTATTACACCCAACATTAGCACGAATGCTTTGACACGACGAGATAGCCGGACTGCACGAATGGTCAACAGCTTATTTAGATGATAGTATTAATATCTTATACAAAACTTCGCAGTTCGGGGCACGTGCGCCGCGCAAGGCTGGCGAGCCGTTTGGGGAGAGCATGAAAGTTTACGAAGTCCAACAATTCGGAATCGAAAACCTCGCGCCGGTTGAGCGCGACGAGCCGCAGCCCGCAGCGAACGAAGCGGTCGTCAAATTTCGCGCGGCGTCTCTGAACTACCGCGATTTGATGTTTGTTAAAGGCACGTATAACCCGAAAGCCAGACTGCCCGCAGTGCCGTTTTCTGACGGCGCGGGTGAAATCGTCGCCGTCGGCAGCGGCGTGACGCTCTGGAAAGTCGGCGACCGTGTGTGCCCGATTTTCACGCAGGGCTGGCATGAAGGCGCGCCCTCGATGCGGAAAAACCGAACCGCGCTCGGCGCTGGAGATTTGGACGGTGTGTTGCGCGAGTACGGCGCGTTCGACGAAAACAGTCTGGTCAAAATTCCCGCCTCCCTTTCATTTGAGGAAGCGGCGACGCTGCCTTGCGCGGCGGTCACGGCTTGGCACGCGCTGGTCAATTCCGGAAACCTGAAAGCGGGCGAGACGGTTTTGACGCTCGGCACGGGCGGAGTTTCAATCTTCGCTTTACAGTTCGCCAAAATGCATGGCGCGCGTGTGTTGGCGACTTCGAGCAGCGATGAGAAACTGGCGAAAGCGAAAGAGTTGGGGGCGGCCGAAATTATCAACTACAAGCGCACGCCCGATTGGCATAAAGAAGCCTTGAGGCTGACGAATAGAATCGGCGTTGACCATGTCATCGAAGTCGGCGGCGCGGGAACTTTATCGAAGTCCTTGAACTCTGTGCGCGTCGGCGGTCACGTCGCGCTCATCGGCATTTTAACGAGCGGCGGCGATTTCGATCCGCGCATCATCTTGATGAAAGGCGTTCGCGTGCAAGGCATCTTCGTCGGCTCGCAACGGATGTTTGAAGAGATGAACGAGGCCATTGAAGCGAATCAAATGAAACCCGTGATTGACAAAACCTTCGCGTTTGACGAGGCGCGCGCGGCTTTGCAATACATGGAGAGCGGCGCGCATTTCGGCAAAATCGTCATCACGTACTAAAAGTTCCGGAGCAGTTTTCAATTGAACGTATGCTCAATTACAAATGACTCTCAACATCTCGAACGAGGAGTAAACAATAAATGTTACCAACACGCGGATACGCAACCGAAGGCGCAACGGCTCCACTCGAACCGTTCAGCTTTGAGCGGCGCGAACTTGGCACGCGCGATGTCCTTATCGAAATTCTCTACTGCGGAGTCTGCCACTCCGACATTCATCAGGCACGAAATGAGTGGGGTAACTCTACTTACCCGATGGTTCCGGGGCATGAAATCGTCGGGCGCGTGGCGCGTGTCGGCGCTGAGGTCACGCGTTTCGCCGAGGGCGACCTCGCAGGAGTCGGCTGTTTCGTCGACTCCTGCCGCGTCTGTGAAAACTGCAAAGATGGCGAGGAGCAGTACTGCGCGAACCATCTGGTTGCGACTTATAACGGCACTGAGAAAGACGAGAAGACTCCGACTTACGGCGGCTACTCGTCGCAGATCGTGGTTGACGAAAACTACACGCTCAAAATTCCCGGAGGGCTGGCGCTCGCGGGTGTCGCGCCGCTGCTCTGCGCAGGGATTACCACTTACTCGCCGCTTCGTCGTTTCAATGTCGGTCAGGGGCAGCGAGTCGGGATTGTTGGCTTGGGTGGTTTAGGCCACATGGGCGTCAAGCTGGCCGCCGCGATGGGCGCGGAGGTCACGGTTTTCAGCACTTCGCCGTCGAAGGAAGAGGACGCGCGCAAACTCGGCGCGCATAATTTCGTCGTCACGAAGGACCCCGCCAATCTCGCCGCGCTCGCCAATCATTACGATTTCATTCTCGACGCCGTCTCCGCGCCGCACGACTTGAACATGTATCTCAATCTATTGCGGCACAACGGGGTGCTGGTGCTCGTCGGAGCGCCGGAGAAACCATCAGAGGTTCACGCCTTCTCGCTCATCACGAATGGAAGAAACCTCTCCGGCTCGATGATCGGCGGCATCCACGAAACGCAGGAGATGCTCGACTACTGCGCGGAGCACAACATCACTTCTGATGTCGAGGTGATTCCGATTCAACAAATCGGAGAGGCTTACGAACGCACGGTCAGAGGCGATGTCCGCTATCGCTTTGTCATTGATATGAAGACGCTGTAAAGCGAGCGGCGCGGCGAGCACGAGGGAGAAAGACGCGGCGTAGTTGAACACACGCGGGTTTGGAAACTCTGTGTGAATGGTGTAAATATCTGAGCTTATGGACGGGGCACAATTTCACAAAATAGCGAAGGCATTGGCAGACCCGCGCCGATTCACGATTTTCGAGACGATTGCGGCGGGCGACGAGATGTGTTGCGGCTCGATCTCCGATTGCTTTCCCGTGTCACAGGCGACCGTCTCACACCATCTCAAGGAATTGGCTGACGCAGGTCTCATCGAGGCGCGAAGCGAGGGGCAGTTCAAGTACTTTCGTGCGCGCCGTGAGGTGCTCGCCGCCTACGTCGAAGAACTAAACCGGCGCATCAACGGGAGTACCCGCGACGGGGCGAAGGCGCGCAGCGGCTCGAAGGTGGGAGCACGCCAGCGCACGGCGGGCACTGTGTGATGCCGGTTCGTATGGGCTAAACCGGAATACATGGCAGCATGTGGAACACACCAGACTCGCCGCCGCAGAGGTAGAAAGCGCAGAAGGGGGCGCAGAGAATTGAGATTTCTCTGTACCCCTTTTATGTCCTCTGCGCCTGCGGCGGTGGACTCAAGACAGTTGAGGGAGAGATGCTTTTATGCAATGGCTCTACCTGATCGCAGCAATTCTCGGCACGATTCTCCCGCTGTCTCAACTCGTCCCTTTCCTAGCCGCTCACGGGTTGGATATGCCTCTGTTCTTCAGGCAGCTTTTCCAGAACAACATCTCCGCTTTTTTCGGATTGGACGTGATCGTCTCGTCGTTCGTGTTGTGGTTCTTTATCTTCTCCGAAGGTCGGCGGCGTGGCATGAGCAAGCTGTGGCTTTATGTTGTTTGCAGTCTAGCAGTCGGTGTGTCTCTGGCTCTGCCGTTGTTTCTTTTCTTTCGAGAGCGACAATTCAATGCGCATCGCTCTCATCATTAGGTGGCGGGCAAGCTAGGACGGGCGTAAGTTATCGCAGACGGGGGAAGAAATATGGTGAAATCCGAGGACGACGAGGACGTGATCGAGCATCTAACGGCCAGCAATGGCTGGAAGGTCTTCACACAACGCAAGAGAGCATCAACGCCGCAGGATGAGGAACTCAAGGCGCTGCTTCTCAACATCAGACGCCGACAGCAATCCGCCCCCACGACGAGGCCGGACGAGCCGGACGACCCTCCCGAAGCCGCATGACATCGAGATGGCTTCACTTACTCCAACGTTTTCTCAGCCTCCGTAAGCTGTGAAGCTGCTCGTCGGCAAACCTGTCGGCCTCGATTTCCGTGTTGCGCCCCTCGACCTGCCCCGTGCGTCTGAGGAAATGGAAAGCCTCGTGCGCCACTATCCAGACAATGCCTTCATCAAGCGTCAGGACTTCCGTGTAGGCGATGACGCGCTTCCACTCTCGCACGACGCCTCCTTTCTCGGCGCGACAGGAGATGCCTTCCAGACAGCCCGCAGGGATCACAGGCCAGCCGCCATCCGGGAGACGATACACGGGCGGCTGCCGGGTCGGTATCCGGTGCGGGAACGGGCCGGGAACTTGGCAAGAGATGCGGTAGGAAGGAACGCTCGCTGTCGGATACCAGCAACGGCCGTAGACGCCGCCTGTGCGCCCGCGACCTGTGCCGATGCGAATCGAGGATAGTTCCGTCGTGTCGTAGCGTGCGAAGAGGTCTCGCGCCCAATCGAGTCCCGACTGAGCGTCGCGCCGCTCGACATCAATAATCCACTTCATCCCTGAAACTGCGCTGGTCGAGATTCTGCTCATGGACGGAAATCCACGACGCGAACTAAGCTACCGTGTGTGAGGGTGCGTACCTGTACGCTTCCGAGGTGCGACCGCAGCCCAAGCTATCTCGATACGTATAGCGCGGGATATTGCTTGCGAAGGTTTTCTACCTTTGGGAGGTCGTTGACCATGATGTATGGGTCGTCCGGGTGATTGGTAGCGTAGTCTTGATGATACTCTTCGGCTTTGTAAAAAGCGTTGAGTGTGGCGATCTGTGTGACGATTGGATGCTCAAAAACTTTGGCTTGGTTGAGTTGAGCAGCGTAGGCTTGCGCGATGCGCTTTTGCTCTTCGTTTGAATAAAAGATGGCTGAGCGATATTGCGTGCCGGTGTCCGGCCCCTGCCGGTTGAGTTCCGTGGGATCATGTGCGACTGAGAAGAACACCTTGAGAAGCTGACCATACGTAACCTGTGACGGATCAAAGATGACCCGGACAGATTCGGCATGCCCGGTTCGACCCGTACTGACCGTTTCATAATCCGCCGTCTTGGCAGTCCCCCCTGCATAGCCGGATGTCGCGCTCTTGACACCTTTGACATGTTGGAAGACAGCTTGAATACCCCAGAAGCAGCCTCCTGCGAAAACGGCGGTTTGCTCGCCCTTTGCGTTTGCGAGCGGGGCATCCAACGCAGGGTCAGGAATACTGGCACTCGTCGCCGTAGCCGCGCCGCAAGCCAACGCGGTAATCATGAGAAAGCCTGCGAGAATCTGAAAGAGAGAACGGGACATAGTCATTACCTCCGAGAGAGTTGAGCGCCATCGCCCGACATCAATAAGTATTTGATAAGAACAGGTCTATTCGTTGTGCGCCTGAAATGTTAGATGCACTATCTCGGCCCTCAGTTGGAGAGAGACGCGGTTCATTGTCACAAAGTCTTCGTATGAACCCCAGTTTCGGTCGAAAGTAGCTTGTTTTTGTTATCCGACGCATCTCAGTTAATCTTTACCCCTGATTCGCATAGAGTAGAGGTGTTTCTCCTTAAGAATCGAATCCCACTCGAAACGTTTCGAGTCGTCGGAGAGGGGAGTGGTAGAATCAGGCATGAATGGCGAAACGAAGGACTAACAGATGACCAGTATCGTCGGTTGGAGCGCCTCTGGTTCATCTATGCTCGAAAGGACGAAGATGGTCAGGACTACGGAAACACCTCATTGGTTGGCCTACTACAAGCCGAATCCGGCGGCGCGCTTGCGTCTTTTCTGCTTCCCTTATGCGGGCGGCGCGGCTCTGATTTATCGCACGTGGGCGAACCACCTTCCGGCGGAAGTCGAGGTGTGCCCGGTGCAACTTCCCGGCAGAGGCAAACGCCTTCAGGAGCCGCTTTTAAAGAGACTGACCGACGTGGTTGAAAACCTCACGGGCGAAATTCAAAGCTTACTCGATAAGCCTTTCGCCTTCTTCGGCCACAGCATGGGCGCGATGATCTGCTATGAGGTCGCGCACGCACTGCGCCGCCGGTGCGGCACGCAGCCGGTTCAACTGTTCGTCTCCGGCTGCCGCGCCCCGCAGGTTCCGAGACAAGATCAGATCACTTATAACCTGCCGGATGCGGAGTTGGTCGAGGACTTGCGGCGTCTAAACGGGACGCCCGCCGAGGTGCTCGAACACCCGGAATTGATGGCCTTGATGTTGCCACTGCTGCGAGCGGATTTCGAGGTCGTGCAGACCTACGCATATCAAAGCGAGCCGCCTCTGAACTGTCCCATCTCGGCCTTCGGCGGTTTGCAGGATTCCGAGATCTCGCCGGACGACATTGAGGGCTGGCGCGAGCAGACGACCGGGCGTTTCATTCGCAGGATGTTCGAGGGGAATCACTTTTTCGTGAACTCTGCTCAACCGCTTTTGCTGCGCACGCTCTCGCAGGAACTACATCAAATCGTCAAAAATTTACAGTACGATTCTTACCCGACTACTGATCTGCGGGCTTAACCCGTCTCCACGACTGATGATCGTTCGGAAGTGGCGGTAGGTCGGCGCACGCGCGGGAGGGCGGCCAACGTCGGGCGCGCGCTCTGCGCGACGGGGAGGAACAGCAAGCCGGTTCGAGATGCGGCGACAGCCCGCACGGCGGCGGATCGGCGTCTCTGCTCGTGATACGATGAAGGTTCAGGACGATTTGGCGACGGCGATGAATGCAACACCCGCGCGGCGCGCGCCGCACGAGTGGGCGCGCTCTTCAGGGACGCTTGGACGGTGCCGATTGCCGGCGGAGGGTCTGGAGGATCGCGCCTTTTATGTTTTCGACGAGTGGGCGGCTGATCAAGACCCGCTTTTCAAAGAGGTCTTCTACTTTCAACTTCTGCCGGAACTCAAGGCGAGAGGCAAGACCGTGCTGGTGAGCAGCCACGACGATTGTTACTACCACGTCGCCGACCGCATCGCCAAGCTCGATTACGGGCAGATCGTCTCACGGCAGGGTCAGGCAACGTTGGCCCAGCCGGGTTGAAATTTGCGGGCCGGATCAGGAAGATATGCAGGAGCTAACAGAATCAAGCGTTCCGTTTTCAAGGAGATGAACTTTTATGGTGACTCAAGCAGAGACGTTCCAATTTCAAGCCGAAACAAAGCAATTGTTGGATCTCATGATCCATTCGCTCTACACGACGAAGGAGATTTTTCTCCGCGAGTTGATCTCGAACGCTTCGGACGCACTCGACCGCTTGCGTTTTGAAGCTCTCGTCAATCCCGAGTTGACGGCGGACGACAGCCAACTCGAAATCCGTCTGGAGGTTGAGCGCCAGGCACGGACGCTGACCATCAGCGATAACGGAATCGGCATGAGCCGTGAAGAGGTCGTCTCCAACATCGGGACGATCGCCCGCTCGGGCACGCGCGAACTGCGCGAGAGGATGCGGGAAGGGGATGGACACGTCGCCGAGTTGATCGGGCAGTTCGGCGTCGGCTTCTATTCCTCATTCATGGTAGCCGATAAAGTCACGCTCGTGACCAGACGCGCCGGTGAAGAGAACGCCACGCTCTGGGAATCGACCGGCGACGGGCATTACACCATCAGCGAGGCCGAGAAGCCGCGACGCGGCACTTCCATCACCCTCCATCTCAAACCTTTCGACCCGGAGAACGGCCTCGAAGATTTCACGGACAAGTGGATCTTAGCGCGTCTCGTCAAGCGTTATTCAGATTTCGTGAGCTACCCGGTTATCTTCAAAGACGAGCGCGAAGAAGTCGAGAGAGACGAACTTGGGCAGCCGAGAGAGGGCGCGCCGAAAACCATCGTCGTCGAGGACAAGGTGCTCAACTCGATGAAACCGATCTGGGTGCGCCCGCCCTCGGAAGTATCTGAGGCCGAGTACGCGGATTTTTACAAACAGGTCTTTCACGACACCGAGGCTCCTCTGCAAACCATCTTCGCCCGCGCCGAAGGGCTGACGGAATATCAGGCGCTTCTCTTCGTTCCGGCCAAAGCGCCTTATGATCTCTATTATCATGCCGCCGAAGTGGGCTTGCGTTTGTATGCGAAGGGCGTCTTGATCATGGAGAAGTGCCCGGATTTGCTGCCGCGTTATTTGAGATTCATCAAAGGCGTCGTGGATTCGGCGGACATCCCGCTCAACATCTCCCGGCAGATGTTGCAACAGGAGCGCCAACTCGCGCAGATTCGCAAGTTTCTCGCCAAAAAGACGCTCGACACTTTGCAGGGGCTTTCGGAGCAGGAGCCGGAGAAATATTTCCGCTTCTGGGAGCAGTTTGGCCGCGCGCTCAAAGAGGGCGCGAGCGCCGATTACGACAACCGGGATAAGATCGTCTCGCTGCTGCTGTTTCAAAGTTCGCACGACCCGGAAAAGCTCACGACTTTGAAGGAGTACGTCGGGCGCATGAAAGAAGGGCAGCAGGAGATTTTCTACGCGACCGGCGAATCGCGCAACGTCGTGGAAAACTCGCCGCACCTCGAAGCCCTCAAGGCGAAGGGCTATGAGATACTTTATCTGGTCGACCCGGTGGACGAGTTGCTGGTTCAGTCGGTCACGGAGTTTGAAGGGACGAAGCTGAAATCGGTCGGCAAGGGGACGGTCAAACTGGGCAACGAGGAGGAGAACGAGCAACTCGCAAAAGAGTTGGAGCAGAAACAAACGGAGGCCGCCGAACTGTTGCAGTTTATCCAGAAGAGCCTCGATCAGTACGTCAAAGATGTGCGGCTGACGAATCGCCTGACGACTTCTCCGGTCTGTCTGGTCGGAACCGAGCTTGATTACAGCCCGCAGTTGGAACGTCTGTTGCAGATGGGACAGGGCGGGCGGCCCAAGTCGCGGCGGATTCTGGAGCTAAATCCGCAGCATGAGATATTTCTCAAGATGCAGGGCCGTTTCAAGGAGCGGAAAGAGGATCAAACGGTCGGCAAATATGCCGAGTTGTTGCTCGGTTATGCGCTTCTCGCCGAAGGCTCCGAACTGCCCGACCCGGTACGGTTCAATCGTCTCGTCGCCGAACTGATGGTGCAAAATCTGTGAGCGGGGAAATTACTTGCGCTGGCTGAAGCAAGTCGGATAGATTGAGCGATATGGACTTGAATGTGATCGGCGTCGTCGGCGCGGGCGTCATCGGGCGCGGGTTGGCTCAGGCGCTCGCGCAGGCGGGTTGCCGCGTGCTGCTCGTTGACGTGTCGCATGAGATTCTGGAGCGCGCCCGGCAAGAGATCAAAGCGGAACTCCGTTTTCAGAGACTTTTCAAGCCCGACCCGCACGCCGCGACGAACGCCGAAGTCCTCTTGCAGCGCATCGAGCCGACGGTCGCTTACCAAGTGTTGAGGGAGGCAGATTTCGTCGTCGAGAATGTCACGGAAAAGTTCGAGATCAAAAAGAACGTCTATCGTGAACTCGATGCCATCTGCCCGGCGCATTGCGTCTTGGCCGCCAACACCTCCGCCATTCCCATCACGCGCCTCGCCGCGCTGACCGCGCGACCCGACAAAGTGCTCGGCATGCATTTTATGAATCCCGTGCCCTTGAAGCCGGTCGTCGAAGTCATTCGCGGCTATCACACTTCCGCCGAGACGATCAAGCAGGCCGGACAGTTACTGGCGAAAATCGGCAAGGAAGCGATCCTCGTCAACGATTCGCCCGGCTTCGTTTCCAATCGCGTCATGATGCTGACGATCAACGAGGCGATTTTTCTTCTAGAGGAGCAGGTTTCGACGGCAGATGATATAGACCGCATCTTCAAAACGTGTTTCGGTCACAAGATGGGACCGCTGGAGACGGCGGACTTGATCGGGCTTGATACCATCCTCTTCACCATCGAAGTGCTCTACGAAAATTTCAACGACAGCAAATACCGGCCCTCTCAACTATTGCGGAAGATGGTTGATGCAGGGTTGCACGGTCGAAAGAGCGGTCAGGGATTTTATCGCTACTGAACGCGGCACGACATCCGGCACAGAAGCGGCGCATGAGCACGGAAGAAAACAAGCAGCAGATCAGAGCCTTCGTGGCGCGTTACTTTCGCAATCACGACTTGCGCGATGACGAGGACTTTTTCGCTCTCGGCTTCGTCAACTCGCTGTTTGCGATGCAACTCGTCATGTTCATCGAAAAAGAGTTCGGCATCGCGGTGTTGGACGAAGACCTCGACCTCGATAATTTCAGGTCGATCAATGCGCTCGCCGTCCTCATCGAGCGCAAAAACGTCTCACCGGCCTCCTCCTGAAAGAGAGTCTCTGCGCGCCGCTCTTAGGGCCGCTCGACCCGAAAAGATCGGACTGTGAGAATAGAGTTCACCGCCCAACAACAGGCCGACCGCGCCGCCTTCCGCTCCTTCGTGGACGCCGAGATCGCGCCGCACGCCAATCAATACGACCGCGACGAACGACTACCCGCCGGGTTGATCGAAAAGTTGGCGCGACGGGGTTATCTCGGCGCGGTCTTGCCCGCAAAGGCCGGAGGCGCGGGGATGGACATGCTGACGTTCGGTCTGCTCAACGAGGAGATCGGGCGCGGGTGTTCTTCGCTGCGCAGCCTGTTGACGGTGCATAGCATGGTGGCCCGTTGCCTGTTCAAGTGGGGCAGCCCGCAACAGCGCGCGCGTTGGCTTTCGCCGCTCGCCTCGGGCGAGGCCATCGCCGCCTTCGCCCTGACCGAACGCGAAGCCGGTAGCGATGCGTCAAGCGTCGAGACTTCAGCGCAACTCGACGGCGACGAGTATGTCCTCGTCGGCGAAAAGAGGTGGATCACCTGCGGCCAGATCGCCGACCTCTTCCTCGTCTTCGCCCGGTGCGAGACGGGACCGGCGGCATTTCTCGTGGAGAAAGAGCGCGCCGGATTGCACGTCAAGCCCGTGTTCGGAATGCTCGGCGTGAGAGCCTCAATGCTCGCCGAGCTTCATCTGGATCAATGCCGCATACCGCGCCGGAATCTCGTCGGGCGTGCCGGTTTCGGCATTTCGCATCTGGCTTTCTCGGCGCTCGATTACGGTCGCTACAGCGTCGCGTGGGGCTGCGTCGGCATCGCGCAGGCGTGTCTCGAAGCCTGCCTCAGATATACCAGCGAGCGTCGTCAATTCGGCGCGTATCTGAAAGACCATCAACTGATTCAACGGCTCGTCACGCGCATGGTGACGGGAGTGAAAGCGGCCAGACTCTTATGTTGCCGCGCCGGATATTTGAAAGACGCGGGCGATCCGGCGTCCGTCACGGAGACTTCCATCGCCAAGTATTTCGCTTCGCAGATGGCGACGCGGGCCGCCAACGATGCCGTCCAGATTCACGGCGCGAACGGTTGCAGCCCTGACTACTCCGTGCAAAGGTATCTGCGCGATGCCAAGATCATGGAGATCATCGAAGGCAGCACGCAGATACAGGAGATCACCATCGCGCAGAACAGTTATCAGGAGTTTGCGTTCTAGCCTCACGCCGGGCTGCCCCCGTCGTCGCCGCCGAACATTTTCAGGCGGCGGTTGCCCGCGCCGCGAATTTTTCGCGCGCGCAGACGTTTCGCCGCCGCGCGCTCGACGAAACGGCTGCGCCGGGGCTTTTGCTTCACGACCTTTTGCTCGCG
>CAXTRQ010000056.1:21068-32799 GCA_964246705.1 uncultured Pyrinomonadaceae bacterium | reverse complement strand
CGCCAAGACGCCAAGCCGCTAAGAAGCATAAAAGTTGAGCGATTGAAGATGCGAGAATTCAGCTATTCAATCTGGCTGCGCGGATGGTCATCAATGCACAACCTTTCTGACTCCTAATGCTCAACTGCTCTAATCGAGAAAGCGGACATGGACATGGTTGTGATGTCCGTCGAAGAACTTGGTCAATTTGTCTTTAATCAAGACCGGGTCGTTGAACAGAACTAAGACATTGGGGAAAAGCTGGCGGATTAGCACAATCAGTTCTCTGGTCAGAGCATGATCATAGTCCACCGCGCCGATTTGCGTCGGGCCTTCGACGCCGCCGTGCTTGAATGGACGTAGATCAACGTCGCGCCCGTCCTTATGGCTTGAGTGCGGCTTGAACGGCCCGCCGCCCCGCAGGCTGATGTCTCCGACATAGACGGGGATGTCAGGATGTATGTTCGCCCACGCTTCGGCAATCGTCTGAATATTACGGATGGTCGCGGCGCGCCCGAATTGATCTGACCCTCCCGGCTCGCGATTGTAAGTTTTATAGCCATGCCCCGCCTCCGGCAAAAGCGTGTCCACGTTTGTTCCGCCTGTAATTACTCCCGGCTGAACGACCGGAGCGGCATTACGGAGCGCCTTGTAAGTCTCCGTCGTTAAGATGCCCGTCGCAGCGATACCGTGCTGCTGCTGGAACAGCTTGAGCGCGGCTTCCGTCTTCGGCCCGAACGTGCCGAGGCCGGTGGCCACTTCCGAAGCCGTCAGACTTCTCAGTTTGACGAGACGATCTTGCAAACCGATGACGACGTTTCCGGTGCTGTCGCGCCGGATACCCTGATTCAACAACCTGATGGCTTCCTGTGTTGGGGTATCGTAGGTTCCGTTCGGCTCAAGATGATTGTCCGTCTGAAACTCTTTGAGCGCGCCCTCCGTCATCGGCCCGAACGTGCCGGGCGCGGTGGACTTCTGCTCCTCCCGCAAGTGACCGAGTTCAACCAACTCGTCCTGCAACTTATCAACCTCCGGCCCCTTCGACCCTTTGCGTAAAACTTCGCCGACGCCCGCCCCGGCCTCGCTCAAAATACGCCGGACTTTGTCCGTCGCGTCGAAGACCGTGATGCGCCCGTCCCTATCAATGTCCAACCCTCGGTTCTGGTTGTAAGCCGTGCTGGGGCTTTGAAAGAGCACGAAGTCTTTGCCTTTGCCGATGGCCTTCGGCAAGAGCACTGCCATGTAAGTATCTTCGATACTGTTGAGCCGACCTTTAAACGGCCTGAAATGTTTCTCGACGAAATCGAGTTGTTCGACCGCCGTCATCCCTCCCAGCGCGGCGATGCTCGTCCCCAATCCGGTGGCAGTCGCGGGCATGAACTGAATCAGACCCATCGCGCCGCTGCCCGCCGCGTTGCGCACATTTGGGCTGAAGGTGGCACCTGATTCAAAGCTCATCACGGCCATCAGGAAATTCGGATTGGTTTGCAGACGTTCGGCAATCTGCACAACTTTGTCTTTGAATTCTTCGCTGACATTCTCGCTGCCGCGAATGTTGAGAAGCTTAACCTTCGCATCCGTCACCACCGGCTCGTTATTCGCTTCCTTCAATTCGACGCCGGCCAGACCAAATGCCCCCGCCGCGCTCTTTTTTGATGCGCTCTTTTTTGAACTTTTGCTCTTCTTGCTCGCCATGGGTGGGAGTTCCTCCTATTCAACGATGGTAAATTTCAATTCAAGATTTCCGCGAGGGATCAATAAAAACAATCTCATAATATATGAAGAAGGCTAGCAAAATATTTCCAAGCATCTCGAAGCTTGCGCACCGAGAGAAAGGGAAGATACCTCACGGCGGCGTAGTCCCGCGCGATCTTACGAGACCGCTTCTAAATCGAACCATGAGACTTTGACACACAAAGAATAATCAACATGGATAGACTGGATGAACATGATAAAAAGCAAGGCGGAAGAATGAAAGCGAAGTACGAAGAGCCAGCACCGTGCAACGATTGTGCCAACATGCGAGCGAGCCGCGAATTTTCAATTACGCTTAAATTTTGGACGGTTGCTGTTTTTGCTCTGCGCGGCAAGTGACCTTTCGGAAACATTAAGGCGCGGCGCGTGAACTTTTGTCAACACGCCGCGCGCCGCAGGGTAGGGTTTATCAGTGGTTTGAAGTTCGTCAGGATGTCGGCTAAGGATTACTCACCAAAGTTCTGTGTCGCAAGCATTGCCACATGGGATTAAACGCAGACACAAGTGTTGCTCCCGCCGACGCTACCTCAGCACGGCACGCAGGCCGACGAGCAGCAGATACCCGATTGCCAGCACGACGGCAATCTTGATTAAGCTGATGGCAATGTGGATGATGCCGCCCAACACAATACCTGCCGCAGCGAACACGAGCGGGACGCCGACAGCCAACACGAACATTCCGAGAAGAATAATTCCGACAATCCTCATCATATCTTTCACGTCTTTCATCTCTTCATCTCTCCAATCTGCCGCACGCCTGTCGTCCGAATCTCGCTCGAATATCAACATCATTTCAACCGTTGCGGCCTCTTCACTGCCCCCATATACGAAGAAGCCCGCGCGCACGTTCCATCCAAGATTTCGTCGGCAGACCGAGATGATTGCGCCGCATCGCACATCCGAAATTTCGGACTTCTCCTGCGGTCGCGTGCCGTTCCGCGACACAACCCGAATTGTGCTAATCTCATCTTTGTTCCCTTAAAACAAAGTTCCGCGATGCCGCGCTGGTCGAAGCGTCGGACGGTCGCCGGTTGAACAATTCGAGCCGCCGAAGAGTAGAAAGCAAAGCCATGCCGCGCCGCACCAACAGAGAGCTTTTTGACGAACCGGAAGAAGTCGAGCCTTCGTCGCCGGACGACAGCGCTCCGCTCGCGGAAAGAATGCGTCCGCGCACGCTCGAAGAATTTGTCGGACAACAACAGCTGATCGGCGAGGGGCGCATCCTGCGTCGTCTGATCGAAGGCGACGCATCTCTGCCATCGCTCATTTTCTGGGGCGGCCCCGGTACGGGCAAGACGACGCTGGCGCGTTTGCTCGCCGGACGCGGCGGCGCACGCTTCGTCCAACTTTCCGCAGTCTTCTCCGGCGTCAAAGAGGTGCGCGCCGCCATCGCCGAAGCGCGCGAGCACAAGCGCATAGGCAAACGCACGATTCTTTTTATTGACGAGATTCATCGCTTCAATAAAGCGCAGCAGGACGCGTTGCTGCCCGCCGTCGAAGAGGGCACGGTCACGCTCATCGGCGCGACGACCGAGAATCCATCTTTTGAAGTCATCGCCGCGCTGCAATCGCGCAGCCGCGTGCTGGTGCTCGAATCCTTAAACGAAAAAGACATCGAGACCATCCTGCGGCGCGCCCTCGCGGATGAGGAACGCGGGCTGCCGAATCTTCAACCGAAACTTTCAGATGAAGTCATCGAGCGACTTGCACACGCCTCCGCAGGGGATGCGCGCGTTGCGCTGGCCGCGCTCGAAGCCGCTGTCGAATCAACCGCGCCAAACGAAGAGGGCGTGCGTGAGGTGACGGACGAGACGATTATCGAAGCTGTCGGGCGCGCTCGCTATGCTTACGATAAGGGAGGCGAGGAGCATTACAATCTGGCTTCGGCGCTCATTAAGTCTCTGCGTAATTCCGATGCCAATGCCGGACTCTACTGGCTCGCGCGGCTAATTGAGGGGGGCGCTGATCCGGTCTTCATCGCACGACGGCTGTGTATTCTCGCTTCCGAAGACATCGGTCTGGCTGACCCGCAGGCGATCCAACAGGCGGCGGCAGCGGCGCAGATTACGCAACTTATCGGGTTGCCCGAAGCTCTCTATCCGCTTTCTCAGGCCACCATCTATCTGGCGCGCGCGCCGAAATCGAACGCCGTCAAGCGCGCTTTCTTCGCCGCTTCTGCCGACGCCGCCGAGACGGCGCGCGAACCCGTCCCGCTTCACCTCCGCAACGCCATCACGCCTTTGATGAAGCGCACAGGATACGGCGGCGGCTATCGCTACGTGCACGACGACCCGGCGGCGCGTCAAGAGATGCAGTGCCTACCGGAGAGACTGCAAGACAAAAAATACTGGCACGAAGACAAGGGGGAGGATGAACGACGCAACGATGAACGATGAACTGAAAGATAAAAGCTTTGCTGTTTTTAGTTTATTGTTCTGAGTTGCGGCGTTCATCGTTTAATTTTATGAGTACTAATAAGACAGATAAAGAACTCGCTTTTTTGCATGACCTTTATGTTGCGACCGATTGGGGCGAGCGGTTCGCGGAGTTGATTGACGAGCATGTAAAGTTGCCGAAGAAGGGGCGTGCGCTCTACGTCGCGGCGGGCACGGGCGGTCATGCGCTGGCGCTCAAGGAGCGCGCCGGAGAGGATGTGACGCTCATCTGCGCGGACGAGAGCGAGGAGCGTCTGGCGCTGGCGCGCGCGAAGGCAGCGGTGACGAAGACCAACAAGGGGACGGAATTTCGGCTGGCGCAACTCGAAGCTCTCTCATTTGAAGACGAGCAGTTCGATGTGGTCGTCGGCGATGCTTCGATGGTCGCGTCGGAGCGGCTGCCGGAGATGTTCACGGAGATGGTGCGCGTCGCCGCGCCCGGTGCGATTGTCGCGCTTAACATCGTGACGGCTTCCAGTTTCGGCGAGTTTTTTTCCGTCTACTGGGAAGCGCTGGCCACCGTAGGCTTTGCGGAGCAGGCGGCCGAGGTCGTGACGCTGATCAAGGCGCTACCGACCGTCTCGGACATGGAGCGCTTCGCCACGAACGAGGGTCTCGACGATATTCAATCGTGGACGAGCGTGGAAGAGTTCAACTACGCTGCGGGCAGCGAGTTTTTGAATGCGCCGCTGGTCAAAGATTTTCTGATGGGCGGTTGGCTGGAATTTCTTCCAGACGAAGCGGCGCGCGCCGACGTACTTCGGGAAGTCGAACGCATCATTGACGAAGACCGTTACGAGGCCGAGTTCACGCTATCAATCAAAGCCACGCTCGTTGCCGGTCGCAAGGGGGAGTAAATTTCCGCTTTTCTTCTTCTTTGCGTCTTTGCGTGAAAATTTATCTCACGCAAAGACGCAAAGAAGATGGCCACCGACGTTCGCTTTTCTCAAGGAATATCGGTGGCCATGATTTTGTTGAGCAAACTTCTCAGGCGCGGGGCGCGGTCTATTTTCGCAGACCCTTATCGGAAGCGAGTTCCTCGTCCCTGACGCGATTCGTCTCGGCGGCGCTCAAGCGTTCGCGGCGCGCTTCTTCTATCTCGTCGGCGGTTTCGCCTTCGGAGACGCCCTTCTTAAACTCGCGGATGCTTTTGCCCATGCCTTTAGCGAGTTGCGGTAGGCGCGTGCTGCCGAACAGCAGCAGCACCACGAAAAGAACTGCGAGTATTTCCCAGCCACCGAAATTCATAATAAGAAACCCTCCGTCGGTCTTTCCCCGGCCAGCCATCAAATGGGCAGGCCGCGTGTTGTGTTAACCGGCATCCGATTCATAAAAAAGATACTTGCGCCACGTCTCATCCGCGCGTCCGAGATAACGCATGATCTGCCGGTTGACGTGCAGCGAAAACCCGCGTGGACGACGAATCAGGTGCATTCTGGCCTCTTCGGGCGTCCGGTTGCCTTTGCGATGATTGCAGCGTTTGCAGCATGCAACCAGATTATCCCATGTTGACTCGCCGCCGCGTGAGCGCGGCAGCACATGGTCAAGCGTCAACTCCGAGGGCGGCAGTTGTTTCGCGCAATACTGGCACGTCGTATGGTCGCGTAGCAGAATATTCTTGCGCGAGAGCGAGCGATTCTTGAACGGGATGTGGATATATTCCGTCAAGCGAATTACAGAAGGCGCGTGGATGATCATCGTCCGCGAATGGAGCATGTGCCCGTTGTGCTCCTCCATGCGCGCGACGCCCTTGAAAATCATCACCACGGCGCGCCGTTCGGTGCACACGTTAATCGGCTCGTAAGAGGCATTGAGGACTAGAACACGTCCATTCATAGTGCCTACCGATATTACGCGAGGCTGCTCGCGAGTGTCAAAAAAAGAAGTGACGGGTGACAGGCGACGAGTGACGAGCAAAACCGGGAACAGTCCTCAGTTTTTAGTTTTCAGTGAAGGGCGATGAGAAGAAAGCTGTCTTCAATTCGTCACTCGCCACCCGTCACTTGTCACTGCTTTTAAATCTGTCCGTGGCTTCGACGAGCGCGCTGAGATTGCCGGGTTCGGTTGCGGCATGCCCTGCGTCGGGAGTGATGCGGAGGTCGGCTTCAGGCCATGCGCGATGCAGTTCCCACGCGCTCATCATCGGGCACACGATATCGTAGCGTCCCTGCACGATGACCGCCGGGATGTGCCGGATTTTGCCGACGTTTTCGATCAGATAATTGTCCGTGTCGAAGAAAGCGTTATTGATGAAGTAATGGCACTCGATGCGCGCGAAGGCGAGAGCGAATTCTTCATCGCCGAATTTGTTAATCAGGTCTTCGTCGAAAAAGAGTTTCGAGGTGCTACCCTCCCAGATGCTCCAAGCGCGCGCGGCCTCCAGACGCACGGATTCGTCGTCGCTCGTCAGGCGACGATAATACGCGCCCACCATATCGCCGCGCTCCGCTTCCGGGATGACCTTCACATACTCTTCCCACACGTCGGGGAAGATCGCGCTCGCGCCCTCCTGATAAAACCACTGAATCTCTTTCGGGCGACACAGAAAGATGCCGCGCAGGATGAGCGCACGGACGCGCTCGGCGTGCGTCTGCGCGTAGGCCAGCGCGAGCGTGCTACCCCACGAGCCGCCGAAGACGACCCATTTTTCAATTCCTAAATGCTCGCGCAGTTTCTCGATGTCTGCGACCAGATGCCACGTCGTATTATCTTCGAGATTGGCGTGCGGCGTGCTATTGCCTGAGCCGCGCTGGTCGAAGAGTACGACGCGATCCCCCGCGGGGGCGAAGAAGCGCCGGTAGCCGGGAATGATTCCGCCGCCGGGGCCTCCGTGAACAAACACGACCGGCAGCCCTTCAGGATTGCCGCACTGCTCGTAGTACATCGTATGCACGGGCGAGACGGGCAGCGTGCCATGTTGATAAGGTTCGATTGCTGGATAAAGGGTTCTCATGGAGACATCATACAGAGGTCAGAGGTCGGAAGGCTAGAGGTCATTAAATTGTCTCTCTCGTCGCAGTTTCCTTTGTCGCGCGCGCGCAGCTTTCAGGCGCGTGCAACCGTGAGCACGAACACGTTCTGCGCGCCCGCCGCACGCAGCACGCTCGCGCAAGCCGAAACGGTTGCGCCCGTCGTATAAACATCGTCAACGAGCAGGACGCGCTCGCCTGCGACGAGTCTTGGGCGCGCGACTTCAAAAGCCGCTTTGACGCTTTCACGCCGCCCACGTGCATCCATTCCCGCGCGGTGGCGTTCTGTGTGCGTGATGCGCCGAAGACTCCATTCGTCTAAAGTCAGACGGCTCCGGGCGGCAAGCGTCCGAGCGAGCAGAGCGGCCTGATTGAAGCCGCGCCCGCTCAGCCGTTCAGGATGGAGCGGGACGGGGATGATGCGCGTCGCCATATCGAGCGGCGGACGCCGCTGTGTTTCAAACAACAGGCGCGAGAGCCTCGCCCCGACGTGCGGCTCATGCTTTAGTGCCAGCACCGATGCGCGCAACGCTCCCTCGTAAACTCCGCACGCGCGGGCGGCTGTAAACGGCTCGTTCTCGCAACGCCGGCAGCGCACCTCCATCCTTTTCTCTTCCGCGACCGCCCCGCCTGCCGATTCTTCGGCTAATGCCCCGCACTTCCAGCACAGCATCTCGTCTCGCTCAAAGATTCGCGTCTCCGCCCAGCATACGCCGCACGCAGGCGCGTCGGCGCGCGCCTCGACGCTCGCCCTACCACACACGGCGCACGCCTGCGGGTACAGCAGCGCCAACGCCGCATCGCCAAGCGCATCGCATGTTCGTGAAAGACGCATCATCAAAACCACCTCAAAAACCCGCTGCCGCCGAAAGTTAGAAACCATTCTTTCATTGCAGGCAGCGCCAATCTCTTCGGCGAGTCTCTTTAGCATAAACGAACGGCCTCTCGAACTTAAAATGCTTAAAGTTCGAGAGGCCGTCTAAATGTTGCCGTCGCCGTGCGGCTTTGACAAAACTATTCGTCGTCCACGTTGAGCAGGCCGCGTTCCTGCAAGTCCTGACATCTGACGCAGTAGCGTGCCCACGGGACGGCATCGAGACGCTTCTCCTGCACCGGCTCGCCGCAGTTAATGCAGTCGCCATATTCTCCCGCTTCGACACGCTTCAAAGCCTCGTCAATCAGTTCGAGCAGACGCCGGTCGTTAGCCGACATCGAAATCAGAAGTTCTTTCGTATATGCGTTGGCGGCCATGTCCGCCGGGTCTTGCGTCGCCTCGGCGTCGCGCTCACGGCTCGACATCTCTGCTTCGGTCACCTGACTAAACAGCGATTCTCGCCGCTCCAACAGACGATCACGATATGACTTAACTTTTCTTTTATCCATCTTCGATGAGTTCCTCCGCCACCCTACTTGTCTAAAGTTCTATCAATACGTTTATTTGTCGAGAGCCGTTTCAAATTCGGCGCGTTTAACCGTCAGGGCTTCTGATGCCTGACGCCCGCCGCGCGTTTGCCCTCGCCGTCGGGCAACATTTTTAAATCGCTAGGGCGCGACAATCTCAATCATTGTTCGTTTCTCAAAGACCCACCAGCGCCGTTGCCGTTCTCACTGTCGCCGCCATTTCCGCCGCTCGCATTGCTGCTCCGGTTGCCGCCCGCCAGTTCCGCTGGCAGCGCCGTCCGCGCCGCATCGCGCCACAATCTTTCCAAATCGTAAAAGCGCCGCGCCTTCTCCTCGAAAATATGGAAGATAAAATCGCCGTAATCCAACAGCACCCATTCCGCCGCGTTGTAGCCCTCGACGCGCGCGGCGCGGTTGCCCATGTTCTTCAACTGTTCAACCACAGCGTCGGCAATCGCCTGCACTTGTCGCGGGTTCGTCCCCGTCGCAATCAGGAAGAAGTCTGTGAAACTGGCGATGGCACGCAGGTCTAACGCGACGAGGTCGAGCGCCTTCTTATCGCTCGCGGCGTGGAGAGCCTTGAGCATTCGCCCGTCCAGACCTTCATCCTGCGCCGGAGACGGGGGCGCATCGCTGCTGCCTGCCGCGCGTTCATCCGTCGCGGATTGCTCTTCCCTCTCACGCTTCCCCGTGGTGCGCTTCGCTTTGGTTTCCGGCACTGAAGAATTCTCTTTCATGTAGGTTTTTGTAAAGCTCGTACTTTCTGATGTAATCAGCCACAGCGGGCGCAACCAGACGGTCTAAGACTTCTCCTGCGCCCATCCCCGAAGTTTGCACCGCTCTACGAATAGCCGACGCCGAAACGTCCAACTCGACCGCATCGGTCAGGTAAATCTTCCGGCCAGATCCGCTCTCAAGTTCTTGCGCCACTCTTTCGCGCCCCGCGCCGCGTAAATCTACGATGCGTTTCGTGACCGCTTCTGTGACGTGGGCGGCGTCCAATTCATAGCCCGGTCTGGTCACGACGAGGTGCTCCGCGAGTTCGAGCACCCGTTCCCATTCGCGCCACGTCTCTATCTCCATCCACGAATCCGCGCCCATCACAAAAAACAGTCGCGCGGACTGCCCCAGAGTCGCTTGCAAGTGCGCGAGCGTCTCAACCGTATAAGGCTTCTCCGGCGCGTCGAGTTCGATGGACGAGACCAGAAATCGCGGCTCTCCCTGCGTCGCAAGCGCCAGCATCGCATAGCGTTGCAGCGCAGGCGTCACTCTGCGCTCGCGCTTATGCGGCGCAAGGTATGCCGGGATGAAAAGAACTTCGTCGAGCGCAAAAAGCTCCAGCAGGCTGCGCGCGACCGACGTGTGCCCGACATGCACCGGATCGAAACTGCCCCCGTAGAGGGCGATGCGCTTTTGCCTTTCCATCCTTCAAACTATTGCTCAGGCGCGCGTCTCCTGTGCTTCAGGGTTGACGGCGGAAGCGTCGAGTTCTTCCAACTTTCGCGCGACCGCCAGCACAAGCTCGCGCACGCCTCGATTAGTCACAGCAGAGATTTCATAAAAATCTCGCTCGTCCGCGCGGGCGCGCTCTCTCAGTCTCTCCAGCCGCTCCGGCTCGTCGAGCGCGTCGAGTTTGGTAGCAACGACGATCTGCGGTCGCGCCGCCAACTGCTCGTCATAGGCCGCGAGTTCGCGGTTAATCGTCTCGTAATCGCCGACCGCATCGCGCCCCGAAATCGAAGAGACATCAACAAGGTGAAGCAGCAACTTCGTCCGCTCGACGTGGCGCAGGAAACGGTCGCCGAGTCCCGCGCCTTCGTGCGCGCCTTCGATGAGTCCGGGGATGTCCGCGACGACGAGGGTGCGATAATCGCCTAAATCAACGACGCCGAGATGCGGCTCCAAAGTCGTGAAAGGATAATCGGCAATCTTCGGCTTGGCGGCTGAGATGATCGAAATCAGCGTTGACTTGCCAGCGTTCGGAAAACCGATGAGGCCGACATCGGCGAGCAGTTTCAATTCAAGCTGTAGTTCGCGCTCTTCGCCGGGGCTGCCATCCTGATGATAGCGCGGCGCGCGATTCGTCGAGGTGGCGAAGTGTGAGTTGCCGAAACCGCCGCGCCCGCCTTTCGCCGCCAGCCAGCGTTGCCCCTCTTCGGCGAGGTCGCAGTAAAACTCGCCGGTCTCCCCGTCTAAAACCTGCGTGCCAACGGGAACTCGAACGATGATGTCGCCGCCCTCGCGTCCGTAGCGGTTCGAGCCTTCGCCGTGCCGCCCGCGCTCCGCCGTGTGCTCCGGGTTGAAACGAAGGTGCAGGAGCGTGTTGAAAGACTCGCTGGCTTCGAGCCAGACATCGCCGCCGCGCCCGCCGTCGCCGCCCGAAGGGCCTCCGCGCGGGACGAATTTCTCACGTCGAAAGGCCGTCACGCCGTTTCCGCCATGCCCGCCCCGAACCCGAATCTTCACTCGATCAATAAACAAAACGTTGAACTACTAACGCTCTCACGCCGGATGAAAGACAACTGCCTTTCAGTTCATCATTCATCGCCAGCGGCGTCGAACACTAAAGTGAAATGACGCCCCTCGCGTGAGTAAAGCCACTCGGCGCGGGCGTCATATCAGGAGTTTCGTCTTCACTCTCTCTGACTATGCAACTGCCGCCGGAGGAGTCTCCTGCACGGGTGCATTTATGGCGGCGGCTGCCGCCCCCGGATACACGCTGATGAATTTGCCCTGTCGCCCCTTGTCCTCAAACTTGACGACGCCATCAATCAAAGCAAACAACGTGTCGTCTTTGCCGCGCCCGACATTCTTGCCCGGCTTCCATTTCGTCCCGCGCTGGCGCGCGAGGATGTTTCCGCCAAGCACGCGCTCGCCCCCGAATTTCTTCAAGCCAAGTCTTTGAGCATGCGAATCGCGCCCGTTGCGCGATGAACCTACACCTTTTTTATGTGCCATAACTAAATCCTCAACGATGAACCCCGCTGGCGATGAACTAAAAACGGAAAGGTTTTAACTTTCATTCCGCGTTCACCGTTCAAAGTTCATCGTCTATCCGATGGAGTCAATCTTGACGGTCGTGTAATTTTGCCGGTGGCCTTGCGTGCGTTTGTACTGTTTGCGCCGCTTCATCTTAAAGACGATAATCTTGTCGCCCCGACCGTGCTCGACGATATTTCCGGCGACGCCCGC
>CAXTRQ010000056.1:0-21058 GCA_964246705.1 uncultured Pyrinomonadaceae bacterium | reverse complement strand
GGGCGCGCCCCGACCTTGACGCCTTCAGCCGTGCCGACGACCAACGCTTCGAGTTCGACCGCTTCTCCGGCCTCTTTGTTAATCGAAGGTAGGCGCACGCTCGCGCCCTCTTCGACGCGAAACTGCTTGCCGCCCGACCTGATAATTGCGTAAGTCATATCTTTTATTCCTCCACCTCTTCACGGCAAGCCCAACTTGCCACAGAAAAGTCGTTTATTATAAAGGCGTTCAGATGAACAGTCAAACACCTGCGCGGGGCGGCGAAAATCTTTCGTTTTCGGCCTATTTTGTGCCGTTTTTCCGCTCGAAGAACTGCTCCATAAACTTCGTTGAATACTCGCCCGCGCGGAAATACGTATCGTCCATAATCGCCAGATGCAGCGGAATCGTCGTCTTGATGCCCTCGACGACCATCGCCTCCAGCGCGCGCCTCATGCGTGCGATGGCGAGTTCGCGTGTGCGCGCCAGCACGATCAGCTTGGCGATCATCGAGTCGTAGTATGGCGGCACGAAGTATCCCGGATAAGCCGCCGTATCAACGCGCACGCCGGGGCCGCCCGGCAGATTGAAGGCCGTAATCAAACCCGGCGACGGCGCAAACGTCTCAGGGTTCTCGGCATTGATGCGGCACTCGATGGCGTGGCCGCGAATGTCAACTTCGTCCTGCTTATAGCCGAGCGGCTCGCCTTCAGCGATGCGTATCTGATGGCGCACGATGTCGAGCAGCGTGACCATCTCTGTGACCGGATGCTCGACCTGTATCCGCGTGTTCATCTCCATGAAGTAGAAACGTCCATCTTCATCGAGCAGGAATTCAATCGTCCCGGCGTTCGCATATCCGACGCGCTGGCAGGCCGCGACCGCCGCTGCGCCCATCTTCTCGCGCATTTCGCTCGTCAGCACGGGCGACGGCGCTTCTTCCAAAAGCTTCTGATGGCGGCGCTGAATCGAGCAGTCGCGCTCGCCGAGATGGATGCAGTTGCCGTGCTCGTCTGCAAGCACCTGAATTTCGATGTGGCGCGGGCGCTCGATGTAACGCTCGATGTAAATGTCGCCGTTCTTAAAAGCCGCCGCCGCCTCGTTCGAGGCCGTCTGCATCGCGTTCGGCAACTCTTCTTCCGTCCGCACGATACGCATGCCGCGCCCGCCGCCGCCTGCCGCCGCTTTGACGATGACGGGAAAACCGATTTCACGCGCGAGCGTGAGCGCTTCTTCTTCCGACTTCAAGGGGTCTGGGCTACCGGGCAAAATCGGCAGACCGGCCTCTTTCATCGCGCGTCGCGCCTCGACCTTATCGCCCATCATGCGGATCACGCTGGCGGGCGGCCCGATGAACTTGATG
Organism: uncultured Pyrinomonadaceae bacterium; assembly: GCA_964246705.1. Lineage (GTDB taxonomy): Bacteria > Acidobacteriota > Blastocatellia > Pyrinomonadales > Pyrinomonadaceae > DASZCR01. Next base: position 19,716 of record CAXTRQ010000056.1, on the reverse strand, counting down.
TTGCAGGCTTCGCAAATTTCGGCGAAGTAGGAGGACTCCGCGAGAAAGCCGTAGCCCGGATGAATCGCGTCAACGTTCGTGATTTCGGCGGCGGCGATGACCGAAGGGATGTTCAGATAACTCTGCGCGGACGGCGCGCGACCGATGCAGATGGCTTCGTCGGCGAATCGCACATGGAGCGAATCGCGGTCAGCTTCGCTATGGACGGCGACAGTGCGAATGCCCATCTCTTTGCACGTCCAGATGATGCGACACGCAATCTCGCCCCGGTTGGCGATCAAGATTTTCCGAAACCTTTGCATACATAGAGAGGTCAGAAGGTTGGTAAAAGACGGCCTGTTTTCTACTGACCTTTAACCTCTGTCCCTCACTTTTTGATTCCGAAAAGCGGCTGGCCGTATTCGACCGGCTGGCCGTTTTCGACATAAACCTTCTCGATTACTCCGGTCGTCTCGGCCTGAATCTCGTTCATCAGCTTCATCGCTTCGATAATGCAGACCACCGTGTCCGGCTCGACATGGCTGCCCTGCTTGACGAAGACATCGGCGGTCGGCGAAGGCGAGCGATAGAACGTGCCGACAATGGGCGAAGTAATAATGTATAGCTCTTCCGTCTTCTCTTCGGCACGCGCCGCCGTGTTAGAAGCGTTGGAATCAATCGCCGTGTTCGCAGGAGGCTCCGTCGCTGAAGTTGCCGAAGTCGCCTGCTGAGTTGGTGCATGGCTTGACGGAACAGCGGCGGTTCGCGTGGTTGTCTCAGGCGTCGGATTCTTGCTCAGTCGAACACGGATGTCTTCATTCTCAATCTCGAAATCGGTCAGGCCGTGCGAAGTAAACAGTTCCATCAACTCGCGCAGCTCTTCCATGTTCAGAGAAGCATCGGCGCGTTGCGGCTGATTCTGCGGTGACGATTGACCGCCGCCGTGGCGTCTGCGTCCCCCATGACGACCGCCGCCGCCGCCACTACTGCGCCCACGATTGCCGCCGCCCTCTGCGCCAGCGCTACGCTCGCCCTGCGGTTTCGCGCTGTCTCGTGTCTGTTCGTGGCCGGATGTGGATGGCTGCGATTGATCTTTATCGCTCATGCTCTTTGAGGCTCCGAACGGGCGAGCAGGTTAAAAGGCTCGCATCCGAAATGAGATTCTTCAACAACGGAAAAGCCCCACAGCCGCTCACCGAGCAGGCGGTACGATGGGGCTTCCGAGCGCGGTTAACGAGATGGACGAAGAGCGCGGCGGTTTCGAGAGTTCGGCGTGCGCGCTTAAGCGCGCTTCGTCCTGATTTCGACTTAACTATTATTACTCTGATTCTTGCTCGGCGGCAGTTGATTCGGTTTTCTTCGAGCGTCTGCCGCCGCTCCCGGCCTTGTCGGCGTCCTTCACTTCTTTCAGCGAAGCTTCGCCTTTGCCGCGCGCCTCGCTCGTCTCTTCCTTCTCGAAAGTCCGGTCGGCTTTTTTGCCACCGCGACGACCGCCCTCAACCTCTCGCCCTTCGCTGACTTTAGTTGATTTCTTCTTCCCCGAAGTCGCAGACTTAGCATGCTTGGCCGCCGCTTCCGTCGCTTCGCGCTCGTGCGGATTATCTACGAGTTCGATGATGGCGATTTCGGCGTTGTCGCCCGCGCGCCTGCCCAGTTTGATGATGCGCGTGTAGCCGCCCGGACGATCTTTAAAACGCTCGCCCAGTTCATCAAACAGACGCCTGACCGCCAGCACGCCTGCCGTGCGCGGCGCGCGCTGCACGCCACGACGCCCGGTCGAGGCAACCTGCTGGCGATTGCCCGAATGGAAGAAAGCGGCTGCCTGACGGCGCAGGTGAACGGCTTGGACAGCGGCGTTGTCGCCCGTCAACTCCGTCGCCTTGCGCGAAAGCGTGATGGCGCGCTCGATGAACGGGCGCAACTCTTTCGCTTTGGGAAGCGTCGTGATGATGCGCTCGTCGCGCGCGTTGATGAGCGAAGTCGCGAGGTTGCGAAGCAACGACATGCGGTGCTCGGTCGTCCGTCCCAATTTACGATGTGCTTTTAAGTGTCGCATGTTCTTTAACGATGAACGATTGCGCGCTTGAGTGATGAACTAAGAAAGAAAAGATTTGTCTGATAGTTCAACGTTGCGGCGCTCAGGCGTTCATACTTTCCTTTACTCGTCGTCGTCATCCTCGTCGTCGGCGAAATCGCTCAAGTCTGCGTCGCCGCCGCCCGTGCCCGGAATCGGATTGCCCTGATCGTCGAACTCCATGCCGAAATCAAGCCCCATCCCGTGCAGGATGTCTTTAATCTCGTTGAGAGATTTCTTGCCGAAGTTCTTCGTCGCCAGCATCTCGCGCTCACTTCGCTGGACGAGATCGCGGATGGTGCGAATGTTGGCGTTCTTCAGGCAGTTGTAGGAACGCACCGAAAGTTCCAACTCGTCAACCGAGCGGTCGAGTTGATCGTTTCTCGGCAGGGGCGGACGCTCCATGTTCGCGTAAGCGAAATCGTCCGTATCCTCCTCGAAGTTGATGAAAATCGCCATGTGGTCTTTAATCAACTTCGCGGCCAGCCCGATAGCGTCGTCCGGCTTCACAGAGCCGTCCGTCCAGACTTCAATCGTCAGTTTATCGAACTCCGTGTTCTGCCCCAGTCGCGCGGCCTCAACCGTGTAGTTAACCTTCTTGACCGGCGTGTGAACGGAGTCCACAGGGATATAACCCAAGCTCAGGTCTTCGTCAAAATTGCGCTCGGCGGAGACGTAGCCGCGCCCGCGTTTCAAGCGCATCTCGATGCGCAAGGAACCGCCTTCGCTGACGGTGGCGATATAGACGTTCGGGTCGAGCATTTCCACGTCAGCATCAGCCTCGATGTCGCCGGAAGTGACTTCACCCGCGCCGTCTTTGATAATCGTCAAAGTCTTCGGCTCGTTGCCGTGCAGCTTAAACGGAATCTGCTTCAAGTTTAGAATCACGTCGGTCGCATCTTCAACGACGCCGCGAATACTTGAGAACTCGTGTTCGACGCCTTCAATTTTGACGGCGGTGATGGCCGCGCCTTCGATGGATGAAAGCAGCGCGCGCCGGAGCGAGTTGCCGATGGTCGTACCGAAGCCGCGCTCGAACGGCTGCGCCGAGAAGCGTCCGTAGCGGTCTGTCAAAGTATCGCCTTCTACTGCGAGGCGGCGGGGCATCTGAAATCCAGTCCAGAGATTGTGTTGATCCATAGCCATAATTTTTGCCAATCGTTCCCTTATAAAAAAAGGCGAAGGACGGCGGCGGACGCGCTTCTCGGACGTTCGCTGGAACGCGGACGACGAAGCGCGCTGGCGCGCCGTGCTTATACTTACTTGCTGTAAAGTTCGACGATCAACTGTTCGTTGATGGAGCGATCAATATCGGCGCGCGTCGGGAGACTTCCCACGCGTGCGCTCATCTCGCCGCCTTCAGATGGAATCGTCCACGACGGACGCCCGCGACCGGCAGCCGTCTGCCACGCACCTTCAATGTGCGGATTGGTGCGGCTCGCTTCTTTGACGCTGATTGTATCGCCCGGTTTAATCTGATACGAAGGAATGTCAACCTTGCGTCCGTTGACTTCGACGTGCCCGTGATTGACTAACTGGCGCGCCTGACGACGGGAGGTGGAAAAACCCGCGCGATACACCGCATTGTCGAGACGCCGCTCAAGCAGGACTAAAAGATTCTCGCCCGTGATGCCCTTCTGGCGTGCGGCGCGCTCAAAGTAGTTGCGAAACTGTCCTTCGAGCACGAAGTAGATGCGCTTGACCTTCTGCTTCTCGCGCAACTGCTGGCCGTAACCGACCAGCGCCTTACCGCGCCGCAGAGAGTTGCCGTGCTGTCCCGGCGGCTGCGTGCCGCGCGCTTCAATCGGACAAGCGGGCTTATAGCACTTGTCGCCCTTGAGGAATAACTTTGCACCTTCGCGGCGGCACAAACGGCACACCGCAGCTCTATACCTAGCCACTTCTTTTTGCCTCCGGTCTACTTTAAAAGACGGAAAAGTTTACAGACCGCCCGCTAATGCCGGACGACCCTTCATCCTTTAGGTTAAAAAAACAGTGACGAGTGACGAGTGACGAGTGACGAGCAGGCACAAGTCTTCAACTTGTCACTCGTCACTTGTCACTCGTCATCGTCGTTAATTAAACTCTGCGCCGCTTCGGCGGACGGCAACCGTTGTGCGGAATCGGCGTCGTGTCGCGGATTGCCATCACGCGGATGCCCGCGTTGTTAATCGCACGAATCGCCGACTCGCGACCGCCACCCGGCCCCTTGACGCGCACTTCACACTGCTGCATACCGGCGTCCTTCGCCTTGTTGGCTGCCTCGTATGCTGCCTGCTGCGCGGCGAACGGAGTGCCTTTGCGCGAGCCACGAAACCCGCGCGCGCCCGAAGAGGACTGCGCGACGAGGTTACCCTCCATGTCCGTAATCGAGATCATCGTGTTATTGAACGACGCCGCGATGTGGACGATCCCGTTCGGGATATTCTTCTTCTCTTTCTTCCGAAAGACCTTCTTTTTTCCGCCTGCTGCTTTTGCCATACCACCTCAGAGGTTAGCGGTCGGGGGTCAGAGGTTAGTAAAAGGCAGTCTGTATTAACTGACCTCCAACCTCTGGCCTCTGGCCTCTATAGTTTATTTCTTGCCCGGTGCTTTCTTCTTCGCGACGGTTGCGCGGCGTGGCCCTTTACGTGTGCGCGCGTTGGTGTGCGTGCGCTGGCCGCGCACAGGAAGCCCGCGACGATGACGCAGACCGCGATACGAACCGATGTCCATCAGACGTTTGACATCCATCTGCACGCGCTTGCGCAAGTCGCCCTCGACCTCGCCCTGTGTTTCGATAATGGAGCGAATGCGTCCCAACTGTATCTCGTCCAATTCGCGCACGCGCGTATCGGGATTGATTTCCGCCTCGCGCAAAATCGAAGTCGCGCGCGAGCGACCAATACCGTAGATATATGTGAGACCGATTTCGATGCGCTTGTTAACCGGTAGGTCAACGCCAACTACACGAGCCATCTCTTCTTTTCTCCAACTTAAAAAGATTTGCGAATCTTGATTGTTGATTTTCGATCGAAAGAGCCTGCAATATTTCGGCGATGCTTTCAATCAAAAATCAAAAACCGCAAATCTAAAATTTCAAATTATCCCTGCCGCTGTTTATGCTTCGGGTTCGTGCAAATCACTCTGACCACGCCTTTGCGGTGAATGATCTTGCAGTTATCACACATCTTTTTCACTGAAGCCCGTACTTTCATCACTCACCAACCTCTCGCGGAAACCAAATCCGCCCGCCGTCCTTATTATATGCCCTGTTTATTTAAAAACGCTTGCCTCGACCATCGTCACTATCACTCAATCAACTACTGCAAAAATTTGACGTGGCTGGCAAATTGCAAATAGTAACACAGCAGCAGCTTTAAGCCAAGCTGAAGGCGCGCGTTTCCCGCTTTTATGCCCCCGCCATGACCGGCTGCGACACCGCGTCAGCGATTCGCGTAAAGACCTCCGGCCCTTCTTCCAGAATGGCGATGGTATGTTCGACGTGCGCGCTCGGCTGCCCGTCCAGCGTCACGACCGTCCAGCCATCGGCCAGCGTTTTCGTCCGGTGCGTTCCCATGTTAATCATCGGCTCGACGGCGAAAACGTAGCCCGCCTTGATTTTCGCGCCCGTGCCCGGCTTGCCGTAGTTGGGAATCTGCGGGTCTTCGTGCATCTTGCGCCCGATACCATGCCCGACGTATTCACGCACGACCGTATAACCTTCCGCTTCGGCGTGCTCCTGCACAGCCCAGCCGATGTCGCCCAGATGCCGACCGGCGCGGCATTGCTCGATAGCGCGTTCCAGACACTCTTCGGCCACGCGAATCAGTCTCATTTTCTCTTCGCTGATTTGCCCGACAGGAACGGTGGTCGCCGTGTCGCCGACGAAACCTTCGAGCGTCGCGCCGCAATCAATCGAGAAGATGTCGCCCTCTTTCAAGGCGTAGTTCGACGGAAAGCCGTGGACGACCTGCTCGTTCACCGACGCGCAAATCGAATAAGGAAAGCCGTGATAACCTTTAAAAGTGGGCAGCGCCCCGGCGTCACGAATCATCTTTTCAGCCGCCCGGTCGAGTTCGAGAGTAGTGATACCGGGGCGCACCATGCGGCGCAACTCCTCGCGCACGAGGCCGATCAGACGCCCTGCGGCGCGCATCTTCTCCAACTCTTTTTTCGACTTCCCGATAATCATAAAGTAGTGATAAATGACGAGTGACGAGCAGAATCAAAAAAGTATTGAGTGCTGAATGTTGAATGCTGAATGAAAAGCTGTTTTAACTTATCACTCGTCACTCGTCACTATTCTTTCAATCTCCGCGTATATCGTCTCCACGTCGCGCGTGCCATCCACGCGCGCGAGGCGTTCGGTAGCGGCGTAATAATCGAGCAGCGGTTGTGTCTCGCGTTCGTAAGTTTCAAGCCGCACTTTGATTTTCTCCGAAGTATCATCGGCGCGATGCGACAATGGCTCGTCGGGATGAAAATCGCAGAAGCCTTTTCTCACAGGAGGCTTGAAATAGATGTTGTAAATCTCGCCGCAGACGGAGCAGGAGCGTCGCCCCGTCGCCCGCCGCTCAAGCATCTCGAAGGGCACGTCAACGAGAATGGCAACGATTCTATGTCCCTGCTCAAGAGCAATCTTTTCGAGCATCTCGGCCTGCACGGTCGTGCGCGGGAAGCCGTCGAGGATGTAACCCTCGCGGCAATCCTCCGCGCTCGTGCGTTCTTCGACGATGCGAATTACGAGATCGTCGGAGATGAGTTTGCCGGAGGCTTGCACGGCGCGCACCTCTTCGGCCAGAGGCGTCTGCGCTTTCGCTAGCGCGCGAAACATGTCGCCCGTCGAGATTTGCGGCAAGCCTCTGCGCTCTTGCACGAGACGCGCCTGCGTTCCCTTACCTGCGCCCGGCGCACCCATAATGACGACGATCTTCGACATAAAAGCAGATGTTAAATGTTGAATGTCGGGCGTCAGATGAAAGCGGGTTTTACTAACATCTGACATCCGACATCAGTTCTTATCCTCTCCGCCCGCGCAGACGGCTGCCCGGCCCGAAGAAGCCTTCGTAATTACGCATGACGAGTTGGGCTTCAATCTGTGCGACCGTGTCCATGGCGACGCCGACGAGAATCAGGAGGCTCGTGCCGCCAAAGTAGAATTGATAGCCCATCCCTGTCGGAATCCAACCCAGTCCCGGCGTTGTGCTGACGAAGGCATCGAGCGACGAGCCGACAAATGGCAGGCGCGCGACCTTAAAGCCGCTCAGCATAATCTGCGGGATGAGCGCGACGAGCGCGAGATAGATTGCGCCGACCGTTGTCAGGCGGGTCAGAATGGTGTTCAGGAATTCCGCCGTGTTGCGCCCCGGACGAATGCCCGGAATAAAGCCTCCATGCTTGCGTAAATTGTCCGCCACCTCGTCCACGTTGAAGATAATCGTGATGTAGAAGAAGGTGAAAATGACAATCATCGAGATGAAGACCAGTTCATAGTATGGGTCGCCGCCGTGAAACTGCTGGAAGAAGTTGTGGAGACGTAAGCGCCAGTTGTCCACGTTCGGGTCAAAAGCGATGAACTGCAAGACGGTCTGCGGAATCGCCAACACAGAGGAAGCGAAGATGACTGGAATCACGCCGCCCATGTTGATCTTGAGAGGCATGTTCGTCTGCTGCCCGCCGACCAGTTGCCGCCCGACGTGCCGCTTGGCGTAACTAATCGGGACTTTGCGCCGCCCGGATTCGACGAAGACGACGAAGGCAATCAACCCGATGAGAACGGCGACGAGCGCGATGACGCCGATGGTGGCGAAGGTGTCTCCGCCGCGCACGCGCTCGAAAACCTGTGCGACGCCGCCCGGCAGACCGATGACGATACCCGCGAAGATAAGCAGAGAGATGCCATTGCCGATGCCGCGCTCCGTAATCTGTTCGCCGAGCCACATGACGAAAATCGTGCCCGTCGTCAACGTGATCATAATCGTGATGACGTGTCCCCACCCCGGCTCGACGACGTTATTCGCTTGCAGCCAGCGCGCGACGATGAAGGTCTGAAAGCCCGCGAGGATGACCGTCAGGTAACGCGTGTACTGGTTAATCTTCTGCCGTCCGGCCTCGCCCTCCTCCTGCAACTTTTTCAACTGCGGGAAAACGGTCGTCATCAACTGCAAGATAATCGAGGCCGTAATGTAGGGCGTGACGCCGAGGGCGAAGACCGAGATGGTGCGAAAGTTTCGTCCCGAAAACAAATCGAGGACGCCGAGCAGCGTGCTGCCGACTTCGTTCCAGACGCGCTCCAGTTGCGCCTTGTTGACGCCCGGTGTCGTGATGTGCGCGCCGAAGCGATAGACGGCGAGCAACCCTAGCGTAAACAGGATGCGTTTACGCAGGTCTGGAACACTGAACATGTTGCGAACGGCGGCGAAAAACTTATCCATAGTTGTTACTTCTTTCGCGCGAAAATTTTGGAGCGGCAGCTTTCAGCAGAAAAGCCGATTCCCCTCGGATACGACTCACGGCTCGATTGCTGAAATGACTGTCCGTCGGTCGTTCGGATTATCGCCTTCGCTGCCGCTCGCGCGCAAGCGACGGGAAGCGACGAGTCCATCTAGCAAATAACGCTGAAGACGCTCGGAGAGAACCTGACATCTCTCGCGGCGTCCTCAGCGCGTGCAGATCCGAACAGTGCGTTGTCAAAGGAGCGGCTTGTTATTCTTGCGCGGTTGCCGGATTCTCTGCCTGTGCGTGTGATGAAATCAGCGTAGCTGCGCCGCCCGCGCGCTCAATTTTTTCGCGCGCGCTTTTCGTAAAGCGATGTGCCGAGACGCGCAGCGCCTTCGAGACTTCGCCCGTCCCCAGCACGACCACGTCGCGCCGACCCTTGGCGATGACGCCGCGCTCGTGCATCAGTTCCGGCGTCACTTCTTCGCCCGTCTCAAAGCTCCTATCAAGCGCCGAGAGGCTCACTTCAATCCAATGCTTCTTAAAGATATTGGTGAAGCCGCGTTTGGGGAGACGACGCTGGAGCGGCATCTGCCCGCCCTCGAAACCGATTTTCGCGCTGTAACCGGAACGCGATTTCTGTCCCTTGTTGCCGCGCCCGGCAGTTTTACCCAAGCCCGAACCGGGGCCGCGACCGACGCGCTTTTTCTTGTGCGTCGAGCCTTCAGCCGGATGCAAATTATTGAGACCGATAGCCATTACTCACTCCGTTTTCAGTTTTCAAGTTTTCAGTTTTGAGTTTTCAAATCAGAAGATTCGCTTCCGCGTTGAAAACTGACGACTGAAAACTGAAAACCGACTACTGAAAACTATTATTCGATAATCCGCAGCAGGTGCGGCACGGCGGCGACGACCCCACGCATCGAGGGCGTGTCGGGACGCTCGACAATCTGGTTAAGCTTCGTCAAACCGACGCTGCGCACAATCTGTTTCTGCGTCTTCGGAAAGGCGATGAAGCTGCGGTAATACTGGATGCGAATCTTTCCGCCGCTCGCCTGCTCTTGCTTTGTATTCTCAGCCATCTCAAAACCTCTCCAATGGTCAATAGTTAAAGTTGAAAGAAGGTTTTAGCGATTGCCCCGCTCGCCTGTTTACTATTCAACCAAGCTTTATAATTCTTCGACCTGCTTGCCGCGCAGGCGTGCGACTTCCATCGGGTCTTTCATGTTGAGAAGTCCGTTGAAGGTGGCGCGCACGACGTTGTGCGGATTGGTCGAGCCGAGCACCTTCGTGCGTACGTCGTGGACGCCGCACGCTTGCATGACGGCGCGGACGGCTCCGCCCGCAATCACGCCCGTTCCTTCCGAAGCGGGCTTCATCAGCACGCGACCTGCGCCGTGCACGCCGATTAATTGATGCGGCAGGGTGTTGTTGATCAGCGGCACGCGAATCAGATTCTTCTTCGCCGCTTCGATGGCCTTCTTGATGGCGAGAGGCACTTCGCGCGCCTTCCCCGACCCGAAGCCGACATGGCCTGCGCCGTCGCCGACGACGACCAGAGCGGCAAAGCTCAAGTTCTTACCGCCTTTGACCACTTTGGTGACGCGGTTGATGGAAATCACTTGATCCGAGAGATCAAGCCCCTGCGCTGGAATAAGTTTCTTCGATTGACGCATCTCTTATCCTTGTGTTGCTTCTGCTACTTCGGCTGGCTCTTCTACAATGCCCGCCGTCTCGTCCTTGTTCAGCCCCGCTTCGCGTGCGGCGTCGGCCAGAGCTTTGACGCGACCGTGATAGCGATACCCGCCGCGATCAAAGACGACGTTGCTGATGCCCTTCGCCGTCGCGCGCTCGGCAATCGCACGCCCGACGCGCTCAGCCGCTTCGACGTTGCCGCCGGTCGCGCCGCGCAAATCCTTCTCGGTCGTCGAAGCGGAGACCAATGTCTGCCCGCGTTCGTCGTCAATAATCTGCGCGTAGATGTGGCTGAGGCTGCGGTAGATCGTCAGGCGCGGTCTCTCAGCCGAACCACTCACCTTGCGGCGAATGCGTTTGTGCACCGCCCTGCGAACCGTTGCTCTATCCTTCTGTGCCATTTCAATAACCTCAGTGACGAGTGACAGGTGACAAGTGTGGAGCTAAAGACAGGTTTTCAACTTGTCGCCCGTCACTTGTCACTTGTCACTTTTATTTTCCTGTCTTGCCCGGTCTCAGCTTGTACTGCACGTCGGCATAGCGCACGCCCTTGCCTTTGTAGGGGTCAGGCTTGCGTAAGCTGTGCATTTCGGCGGCGACCTGTCCGAGTTTCTGCTTGTCAATACCGCTGAGCGTCAGAGTCACCTGATACTGCGTGATGGAAGATTTCGTCGGGACGCGCTCGGATTTGACTTCGATGCCATCCGGCAGCGGAAACTCAATCGGGTGCGAATAACCGAGCGAGAAGACGATGCGCTTGGCCTGCACGTCTGCCTTATAGCCGACGCCGACCACATCCATCTGCTGCGTAAAACCTTCGGTCACGCCGACGATGGCATTGTTTGCCAGCGCGCGCGCCAGACCGTGCACCGCCGCATGATCGTCAGAAACGCGCTCGGCCTGCAACTGGTCGCCTTCCTGATGAAAACTGATGCCATCGGGAATCGGCGTCCGTAGTGTGCCCTTCGGCCCTTTGACTTCCAACTCGGCGTCGTGAATCGTCACCGTGACGCCACTCGGAACCGTGATGACTTTCTTTCCAATACGAGACATATAAAACCTCAGTGACAAGTGACGAGTTAAAGACAAGCTCTTGCCTGTCACTTGTCACCCATCACTCGTCACTAGTAGATTTCCGCCAGCACCTCGCCGCCGACGTTTTCGCGTCGGGCGCGCTTGCCGCTCATCAGGCCGCGCGAGGTCGAGATGATATTGATGCCGTAGCCGCCCAGCACTTTCCGTATCTCGCTCGAACCCTGATAGACGCGGCGACCGGGACGCGAGACGCGCGAGAGATGCGAGATGGACGAAGTGCCGCGCGCATCGTAGCGCAGGAAAATGCGGATCGTGCGTTTGACGCCCTCGCCCTTGATGACGAAGTTGTTGATGTAGCCCTCTTCCTTGAGAATGCGGGCAATCTCCAATTTTAATTTCGACGCCGGGATGTCCACGCGCGAGTGCTTCGCGCTAATCGCGTTGCGCATCCGCGCCAGCATGTCGGCAATAGGATCAGTCATTACTCTTTCAAGCTCCAGATAAATCCGTCAGGTTTCAGCGCCCATCTTCAAAACTTAAGGCGACTGACTACTGACGGTTGATTGCTATTCTTACCAGCTAGATTTCACGACACCGGGAATCTGTCCCTGCAACGCCAGTTCGCGGAAGCAGATGCGGCACAGCTTGAACTTGCGCAGGTAGCCGCGCGGTCGTCCGCAACGCTGGCAGCGCGTATAGGCGCGTGCAGAGAACTTCGGGGTGCGTTTCGCTTTCGCGATCATTGACTTCTTAGCCATGTGCTTTTCGTCTCTCTACCAAGTTATTGCCTGAACGGCATGCCGAGCGCCTTGAGAAGCGCACGCGCCTGCTCGTCGTTGCGTGCGGTCGTGACAATCGAGATGTTCATCCCGCGCGCCTTGTCCACTTTATTGAAATCAATTTCGGGGAAGATCAACTGGTCGCGGATGCCGAGCGTGTAGTTGCCGCGCCCGTCGAAAGCCTTCGGCGAGATGCCGCGAAAGTCTCTCACCCGCGGCAGCGCGACCGACACGAGACGGTCGAGAAACTCGTACATCCGATCGCCCCGCAGCGTGACCATCGTCCCGATGGGCATCCCTTGACGAAGCTTGAACGACGCGATGGATTTCTTGGCGCGCGTCGTGACGGGCTTCTGTCCCGTGATGGCCCGCAGTTCGTCCGCCGCCGTGTCAATCACCTTGGCGTTGGCGATGGCTTCGCCCATGCCCATGTTGATGACGATTTTTTCCAGCCTCGGCGTCGCCATCGGGTTCGTGATGTTGAACTCTTTAGCGATGGCGGGCGCAATCTCAGTGTTGTAACGCTCTTTCAGTCTTGCAGCCATGTTCCCTCTACCTCATCCTGATTGGTCTGGGTCTCGTCGTTTGGCACTTCGAGGCCAAGAGCGCCGTTTCCAGACCGGCGGTACTTCTTTTACGCCTTATCCAAGATATGCCCGCTCTTCGCCGCGACGCGCGACTTCGTGCCGTCCGCATTTGTTTCGTAGCGGACGCGCGTCGGCTTGCCCGATTGCGGGTCAATCAATTGCACGTTTGAGATATTGATATAAGCTTCCATGTCAATAATGCCGCCGCCGCGATTGGCCTGCGGGTTGGCGCGCTGGTGTTTCTTCGCCATCGCCACGCCCTCGACCTTAACCTTGCCCTTCGCCGGGACGACTTCGAGCACGCGGCCACGCTTGCCGTTATCGCGTCCGGCGATGACGACGACCGTATCGCCCTTCCTAATCTTGGCGCGCTTGGTTCCCTGTTCTGCCACTTTTAAATCACCTCCGGCGCGAGCGAAATAATCTTCATAAAGTTGCGCTCGCGCAACTCGCGTGCGACCGGGCCGAAGACGCGCGTCCCGATGGGCGTCCCGTCGTCTTTAATCAGCACCGCCGCGTTCTGATCGAAGCGGATATAGCTGCCATCCTTGCGGCGCACCTCTTTGCGCGTGCGCACGATAACGGCGTTATGCACCGTCCCCTTCTTGACCGCGCCATCGGGCGCAGCTTCCTTGACGGTCACTTTAATCTTGTCGCCGAGGCTGGCCTTGCGCCCCGTCGAACCGCCGATGCCCATAATCATCTCAACACGACGCGCGCCCGAATTGTCCGCCACATCCAGCGACGTCTGCATCTGAATTGCCATAGCTCACTCCGTTCGCAGTTTTTAGTTTTCGGTTTTAACTTTTCAGCACGCAAGCGAAAGCTTCTCTCTGAAAACTAAAAGCTGAAAACTTAAAACCGACTACTTTTCAGCCTTCTGCAAAATTTCGACGACGCGCCAGCGTTTGCGTGCCGAGAGGGGTCGCGTCTCGATGATGCGTACCTTGTCGCCGACGGTCGCGCCCTGTTCGTCGTGCGCCATGAACTTCGAGGTGCGGCGCACGTAGCGACGATACTTCGGATGCTTGATCTGGCGGTCAACGCGCACGACGACCGTCTTCTCCATCTTGTCCGAAGCGACAATGCCGACTTTCTCCGCGCGACGGCGCGTCGTCTTTCCGGCCTCCGTGCCGGAGGCGTTGCCCGCCTGCGCGTCCACGCTGGCGTCAACTTCTCGCGCGAGTCCCTCGCCCGACTGCGTCTCTTCCGCTGCTTGAGTCTCCGGCGCGTTCGCCGCTTCTTCTTGTGTGTTCTCTTCTGCCATTACAAACCTCTAATGCTGAGCACGGAATGATCAACGGTGAACTGTTAAGAGTTGCTTTTAGTTCAGCGTGCCGCGTTCATCCTCCAACGTTATTTCGCCGCTTCGGCGGTCGCACGCTCGCGCATCATCGTGCGGATGCGCGCCAGAGATTTCTTTTCGCGGCGGACGGTTTTGACGGCGTCCACCTCGCCGAGCGCAAGTTTGAAGTTCAAGCGAAACAGCGACTCTTTCAAGCGCGCCGCTTCCTGCTCCAAATCCTCGTTCGACATCTCGTGCAACTTGTCTACTTCTTCGCGTCTCTTCATAACTTTTAGACTGCGCCTCCCTCCTGCTCCGCGCGCGTGACAAACTTCGTCTTGATGGGAAGCTTCTGTGCGGCGAGCCGCATGGCTTCGCGCGCCATCTCCTCCGTGACACCCTCAATCTCGTAGAGGATGCGACCCGGCTTGACGACGGCGACCCAATATTCGGGCGCGCCCTTGCCCTTGCCCATGCGCGTTTCGGCGGGCTTTTTCGTCACCGGCTTGTCCGGAAACATGCGGATCCAGATTTTGCCGCCGCGCTTGATATGACGCGTCATCGCAATACGCGCCGCTTCAATCTGCCGGTCGGTAATCCACGCCGGTTCCAGACATTTCAACCCGAACTCACCGAAGCTAATCGCGGAGCCGCGCTGGGCTTTGCCCGTCATGCGCCCGCGCATCTGCTTCCGGTGCTTAACTTTCTTCGGCATCAACATAATGAATGCACCCCAAAATAAATTTGCGATTTTTGATTCTTGATTTGCGATTGAAAACTTACGGAGCGGCTTCTTTCAATCGAAAATCAAAAATCGCAAGTCTAAAATCTTATCCTCTGTCTCCACGCGGGCGGCGGTCGCCGCCACGGTCGCCGCGTCCGCCGTCGCCGCCTTCACGCTCGCGCCGTGTGCGTGGGCGACGCTCACGGTCGCCGCGTTCGCCGCGCGGTTCGTTAATCGGGTCGGGCTGTGTGCCGCGCGCCATCGCCGCTTTCGGGTCGAGAATCTCGCCGCGATAAATCCAGCACTTAACGCCGATGACGCCGAAAGTCGTGTGCGCCTGCGCAAAGCCGTAGTCAATATCCGCGCGTAGCGTGTGCAACGGCAGACGCCCCTGCAACTGCCATTCGGTGCGCGCAATCTCGGCTCCGTTCAGGCGGCCTGCGACCTGCACCTTGATGCCCTGCGCGCCGAAGCGAAGCGATTCTTCAATCGTCTTGCGCAGGGCGCGACGAAAGGCGATGCGCTTCTCAAGCTGCGCCGCGATCTTCTCCGCTTGCAGTTGAGCGTTCAACTCCGGCTTGTGAATCTCTTGAATCGAGACGAGCACTTCACGCCCGGTACGCGATGCGATTTCGGCCTTGAGCTTATCAATCTCCGCACCTTTGCGCCCGATGATGATGCCGGGACGCGAGGTGTAGATGATGAGCTTCAGGCGATTAGCCGCGCGCTCGACATCAACGTGCGAGACGCCCGCGCCCGCGAAGCGGTGTTTTAAGACGGCCTTCAGCTTGAGGTCTTCAAGCAGAAAATCGCCGAACTGCTTCTTCGCGTACCAGTGCGAATGCCAGTCTTTGTTGTAGCCGAGGCGGAAGCCGTATGGATGAACTTTCTGACCCACTCTTATTCTCCGTTCAACTATTCTTGAGCCGTCTCTGTTTGAGCAGTCGCTTCAGTAGTTTCGGAAGCGTTGCTCGTTTCTGCCTTCGCCGCACTGGTCGTCGTCGTACCGGAAGTTGTCCTGCCGGAAGCCTTCGCCGTACCGCGCGCGGCGGCGCGTGGTTTTCCTTCAATCGCGCCCTTCGTCCGCTTTCCCGCCGTGTCTTTCGCGCTGCCCTTCACGGATGCTTTGTCATCGGACGAGACGAGCACGGTGATGTGACAGAAGTGGCGCTGTTCGCGGTAGGCGCGTCCCTGCGGAGCCGGACGCATGCGGCGACGATTCTTCGTCGGCCCGATGTCCACGAAGCAGGCTTTGACCCACAACTCGTCCGGGTCAACGGCGATGTTCGCTTTTTCTGCCAACTCCGTCGCGTTGGCGATAGCCGAGCGCACACACTTCTCGATGCCGTCGGCGGCACGCTTATGCGTATGCTGCAACACGGCCAACGCCTCGCCGACGTTCTTGCCGCGAATCATGTCAACGACGAGCCGCGCCTTTTGCGCCGACCCACGTAAGTATCTTGCACTCGCTCTAGCATCCATCTCTCAAACCTCAATCAAACGATGAACTGTCAAAACGGTTGTCTTCACTTCAAGCGTTCGTGGCGTTCATCATCAATCGTTTATCTACCGCCGACCTTCGATGACTTCTCGGCTTTCGTTCCTGAATGGCCTTTGAACGTGCGCGTCGGCGCAAACTCGCCGAGCTTATGTCCGACCATGTTCTCCGTGACGTAAACCGGAAGATGGCGTTTGCCGTTGTGGACGGCGAAAGTCAGTCCGACCATCTCCGGCGTAATCGTCGAACGACGCGACCATGTCTTGATGGCGGGCGGACGATTGCCGCTCTCGCGGATGCGGTCAACCGCTCTCTGCACATGCACGTCAACGAACGCGCCTTTTTTAACTGAACGTGCCATAGCTCTCCTGATTTTTGATTTGCGATTTTTGATTTGCCATTGAAAGCAAGCGCCTTCTTCAAACCGGCAATCAAAAATCTAAAATCGCAAACTTATTTCGTTCTCCGGTCGCGCACAATCATCTTAGAGGTGCGCTTGTTCTTGCGTGTCTTATAGCCGCGCGTCGGTTGTCCCCAAGGCGTAACGGGATGGCGACCGCCGGAGGTCTTACCCTCACCGCCGCCGTGCGGGTGATCTACAGGATTCATGGCGACGCCGCGCACGTGCGGGCGGATGCCCTTCCAGCGTGAGCGTCCGGCTTTGCCGAACGAGACGTTTTCATGCTCGACGTTGCCGACCTGACCCACGGTCGCCATGCAGACGACGGGAACGCGACGAACTTCGCCCGAAGGCATCCGAAGCTGCGCGTAGTCGCCCTCTTTGGCAACCAACTGTGCGAATGAGCCAGCCGAGCGCGCCATCTGCCCGCCCTTGCCCGGTCGCAGTTCGATGTTGTGAATCTGCGTGCCCAGCGGAATGTTGCGAATCGGCAGGGCGTTACCCGGCAGGATGTCCGCTTCGGGGCCGCTCATAATCGTCTTGCCGACTTCGAGGCCGACGGGCGACAGGATGTAACGCTTCTCGCCGTCGAGATAAGTGACGAGGGCGATATGCGCCGAGCGGTTCGGATCGTATTCAATCTGCGTAATGCGACCGGGAATGCCGGGCTTGTCACGCTTGAAGTCAACGATGCGATAGAAACGCTTGTGGCCGCCGCCGCGACGACGCACTGTAATGCGCCCGTCGTTGTTGCGCCCGGAAATGCGCGTCTTCGGCTCCAGAAGAGATTTCTCCGGCTCCGCGCCTTTCGTCAGTTCATCGCGCGTCAGATACGTTTGATAGCGGCGTGCCGGTGATGTCGGTGTAAGTTTCTTGATGCCCATAATTTTAATACAGTGACAAGTAACGAGTGACAAGTGACAAGCAAAATTGAGAGCAGTGCGGTAACGAATGTTGAGAAGAAGGCTGCTTTCAACTCGTCACTTGTCACTCGCCAATACTTTTAACCAATCGCTTCGCCGTAATCGAACGGCGCTTCGCCCGCCTTCAAGGTGACGTAGGCTTTCTTCCACGAAGGCTTGCGCCCTTCGTAGCGCCCGCGCCGCGCCTTCTTGCCCATGTAGTTGATGGTACGCACGGCGTGAACCTGCACGTTGAAAATCTTCTCGACGGCAGACTTGATCTCCGGCTTCGTCGCGCGCGTATCCACACGAAATGTCAAAAGCTGGCCGCCGTCCGCCGATTCCTCTTTCGCAATCAGCGCTTTCTCCGTGATGACCGGCGACTTGATGATGTCCCAAACAGTTCTCATCGCTTTTTACGCCGCCTCCTCTACGTTCTCATTTTCCGTGCCGCCCGCCTGCGGACTCTGCTGCGGGTCAAGCGCGCGGTTCAACTCTTCGGCAGCCGCGCGCGAGAGCACCAGCTTTTCGTGATAGAGCAGGTCGTAGATGTTCAGGCCGCGACTCGACACGATCTTCGCGTGCTTGACGTTGCGCGACGCGAGCAGCAGGTTGTCGTTCTCTAGAGAATCAACAATCAAGGTCTTCCCGTCTCCGAGGCCGAGCGTGACCAGAGCGCCGAGGAAAGCTTTCGTCTTCGGCTGTTCGAGCGCGAACTCGTCGAGCACGACGACATTGCCTTCGCGAAGCCTCTCCGAGAGCGCCGAGCGCAACGCGCCGCGCCGCATCTTCTTCGGCAAATTCTGCGACCAATCCCGCGACTGCGGCCCGTGAACATTACCGCCCCCCTTCCACAGCGGCGAGCGGATGCTGGCGATACGCGCCCGCCCCGTGCCCTTCTGCTTCCAGAGCTTGCGGCCTGAGCCGGACACGTCGCCACGCGTCTTCGTGCCGACCGTCCCCGCACGCGCGTTGGCGAGAAAACCCTTCACCGCCGCATGAATCAACGACTCGTTCAATTCCGCACCGAAGACCCTATCGGACAGTTCGAGGTCAGCGACCTCTTCATTCTTTAAATTGCGCACCTTAACGGTAGGCATAATAATCAACTCCAGTGACGTGTGACGTGTGACGTGTGACAAGCAGGAACGAGCTTTTCATCTCGTCACTCGTCACTTGCCACTTGTCACCGCTTTTTCTGTCTCGCCGCTTTGCGAACGATAACGACGCTGCCGTTTGCGCCCGGCACTGCGCCGCGCACCATCAACAAATTATTCTCGACATCAACGCGCGCCACGGTCAGCCCTCTCACAGTCACGCGCTTGTCGCCCATGTGGCCTGAAGAGCGCGTGCCCTTGATAACGCGCGAAGGATAGGCCGACTGGCCGATGGAACCCGGGGCGCGCACGTTCATCGAACCGTGCGACTCAGGCCCACGATGGAATTTATGTCGCTTGATCGTGCCTGCGAAACCGCGTCCCTTCGACTTGCCGACCACCTCAATCGAATCGCCATCCGCGAACTGATCAACCAGCACGTGGTCGCCGACGTTCGCATCGCCGTTCGTCGCGTCTTCCAGGCGAATCTCTTTCAAGATACGCGTCGGAGGCAAGCCCCCTCCGGTTTTCTCGAAGTGTCCGCGCATCGGCTTGTTGACGTTCTTCAGCTTAACGGGCTTGTCTTCGACCAACCCGATTTGTACCGCATCGTAGCCATCCGGCCCGGCGGCTGTCTTCTTCTGCACGATGACACATGGCCCGGCCTTGATAACCGTGACCGGGGTCACCGTGCCATCCGGCGCGAACAACTGCGTCATACCGACTTTTTTACCGATGATTCCGTTAATCATCACAATACCTCAGTGACGAGTGACGAGTGACGAGCAAGAACAAGTTTCAATCTTGTCACTCGTCGCCGGTCACTGCTTTTATCTATCGCTGCCGAAGGCTTTGATTTCGACATCCACGCCCGCAGGCAGGTCGAGTTTCATTAGCGCATCCACGGTTTGCGGCGTTGGGTCGAGAATGTCCATCAGACGCTTGTGCGTTCTAATCTCGAACTGCTCGCGCGACTTTTTATCCACATGTGGCGAACGCAATACCGTCCACTTGTTCTTTGAAGTGGGAAGCGGAATCGGCCCCGCCACGCGCGCGCCCGTGCGCTTCGCCGTCTCGACGATCTCCGTGGTGCTCTGGTCGAGCACACGATGGTCGTAAGCCTTGAGTCTGATTCTGATCTTTTCGTTCAGCATATTTTTTTCAACTCTTCATGAAGCGGCCTACCGCGCTACTCGACGATTTCGGAGATTGTGCCCGCTCCGACCGTCCGCCCGCCTTCT
>CAXTRQ010000055.1:11008-32804 GCA_964246705.1 uncultured Pyrinomonadaceae bacterium | reverse complement strand
CTGGAAGCAGAAATCCTAACATACGAAGTGTCCAGTTTTTTGGGGATGGGTCACTCCATATACGAGGCGTGATGAGGACGGAACGATACTTCTAGCGAAAGAGGAATGTCAATAAAATAGCTTAGGACGCGACATTTAACCCCGATAAAGCAGAGCCGCGCGGAGTTCAGCAACTCTACGCGGCTCTAATTCCTCTTATCATAAGCTAATGGTGATTCCTGCTATTGTGACACACAGCGTCCTTTATACTACGCCAATTTGCTGATTATGCATCTCTTAATTTCCGAGCTGGTGGTCTGCGATGAAGTCGGAGGGGGCAGGTCTTGGCTGATCTCTTAGCGATTGAACTTTCAGAGTAGGGCTGTTCGTGCGCCCCTTATATCCTTTAGCGAAATTCCAGAGGACTTAATTTGCAAAACGGCTATATCGAGGAAGAGCGCGCGTATGCTTCGCGCTGATCATGGGCGCAGCAGTTTACGCGGACTTTCTCGCACCCTCGGCGTCTCGCGTAACACCGTCCCCAGTTGGCTCAAAAAAAGGAGGCGCTGCCTGAGTATCGCCATGCACACAGCGACAGCGACTTTTGGGGAAGCATATCAAGGGGTCATCGCTACGGGGCAATATACGGCAGTGGGCAAAGAGAGTCGCTTGACGGTACATGTCGAGCGGTGGAACGATGCGATGCGCGAGCTATGTTTGCGGCTTTTTCTGCATGAGTACAATATCGCCGCTCACCTGAGAAACGGAGGTGGCTGCTTCATAACAGCACAAACCTCTAGTCGGGCTGCCGCTTGATAACCTTTCCGGCTTTTTCGGAAGAATATTTGCCGTGATCAATGGCGACCTGTCCATTGACGAGTACGTAAGAGACGCCGACGGGTAGCTGAAAGGGTTGGTCATAGGTGGCTTGGTCTTTAATCGTGGCGGGATTAAAGACAACCACGTCGGCCCAGTATCCGGGAAGGAGTTTACCGCGCTCGGCGATGTGGAAGGTTTCGGCAGGAAGCGATGTGATGCGCCGGATGGCTTCCTCCCAGTTGAAGAGTTGTTCGTCGCGCGCGAAGAGGCCGAGAAAGCGCGGTGCGGAACCGTAGCCGCGCGGGTGCGGGCGGCCTTCTCCGGCGACGCGCACGCCGCTATCCGAGCCGAGCATGCAACTCGGAAACCGGATGATGTCGGTAACATCGGACTGGCTCATGTTCTCGAAAATCATCTGCGCGCCGCCCCGCGCGGCTAGATAGCAGATGGTTTCGGCCTGATCCGTGTTGCTGCCTGAAACGGGCGCGCCGGATACGGGCGGCTGACTCAAAGGCGCTGCGACGGGTCGGGACGGCGCGCTGTTCGCGTTGCTCTTATCCTTGTCGCCGGTCTTTTGATTCTTAACTGGCGGCTCCGCCGATTTGTTGTCGTCGGCCTTGATTTCATTTGTCAACGTGGCATGACTCTTCTTGTCATCCACCGTCCGGGCTTCGTTTTTGTGCTCCGTATTTTGTCGGTATAGACGCAATTGTGGCCGTGTGAGATTGGATGTCGCGGGGCGTTCGGCCTCTTTCTTCGGCGGCGTCTGGCTCGGCTTTGCTGCGGCGTCTGGCGACTTCTTTCCCCCGTCGTCGGGTGGAGTGCCCTGCGGCACAGGCTGCTCCTTATTCTGGTTATTGACGCTGCTTTTATTGTTGTTCTCGGTCTGCTTCGGCTTTGACTTGGGGGGGGGCAAATCTCCTCCGTCCTGTTCATCGGCGGACTGCACCACCTCCGCATCGCCTGCCGCAGAAGAGGATTTCTTGCCCGTGTTGGCCGGTATGTCTTTGACCGTGACTCTACCGAGTTGGGCCGTAATTTCGGGGATGGTCAGCCCATTGAACTGCGGGGCGAACTGGCAGGAGGCGACGCGTGCGAAGGAGAAATCCTGCCAACCCTCGCTACGCATTTGTTCCAGGATTCCGGCGACAACCTTTTGGTGTTCCGCCGGATTGCGCAGACGCTCACGAAGGCGACCGGAGCCGCCCTCGCGCGCAGGTTTGGGAATGAGCAGGTCGAGCGTCGTACTCGAAGCCGTGTAAGGGTATGCGTCGCAAGTCACTTGAAGGCCGGATTGTTGCGCCTCACTAATCATGTTGATGAGGCGCGTCGCCGTGCCCCAGTTCGTTCGCCCGCGTGCTTTCAGGTGGGAGATGTCGAGCGACACGTTGGCGTTGCGCGCGACGGTCAAGGCTTCGCTTAAAGACTGCACGACGCTGTTGCCTTCATCGCGCATGTGGGTCGTATAAATGCCCTGATACTTGCCCGCGACGGCGGCGAGAGATTCGATCTCGGAGGTCGGGGCGAACAGTCCCGGCGCGTACTCAAGCCCAGTCGAGAACCCGAGCGCGCCGTCCTCCATCGCACGCTCGACGGCATGGCGCATGTGCGCCAGTTCGTCAGGCGTCGCGTTGCGCGTCGCGTCGCCCATAACTTGCCGCCGGACGGTGTTGTGTCCGACGAGAGAGGCGACGTTAATGGCTGTGCCATGAGTATCGAGTTGACGAAAAAAGTTGGCGAGCGAGGGAGCGGACGTGCCGCAGTTGCCGGTGATAATGGTCGTAATGCCTTGCACGAGAAAGTTCTGGGCGACGAGCGGTTCATCCGGCTGCACGTTGCGCTCGATATGCGTGTGCACGTCGATGAAGCCGGGGGCAACCATCTGGTCGGTGGCGTCAATAATACGATCGGCGTCGGCGAGATAGTCCCATTCGACGGGCACGATGCGACCACCGATAATCCCGACGGTCGTCTGGCGTGGAGGCGCGCCAGTCCCGTCGAGCACCGTCCCGCCGACGATAAGCACGTCAAAGTGCTTCGTCAGTTTGCGCTTGCTCCAGAAAAGCGAAAGGCCGCCGAGCACGCCCAGTCCGACAACGACGAGTGCGAGCAGGACGATGATACGGTTGCGCGTCAACAAAGGTTGACGGGGACGCTGTTTCCCGATGCGCCCGGGTTGGAATCTTTTATCTGTCATGGCGCGAGTTTATTTTGGCCTGCATTTGAGCGCGCTCTTCGGATTTGAAGACGTAACCGTTTGAATCGAGGTTCAGAGCCTTTTCGTAATAGGTCACGGCGTCGTAGTCGGAACCCCTCTTTTCGGCGATTCTGCCGAGCCAGTAGTAAGGTCGTCCCCAGTTTGGATTCTTGTCGATCGCTTGCTTGTACCAGTATTCCGCTGTGGTGTAGCTCGCCGGGTTGGTTTCTCCCTGAAAGAAATAGGCCGTTCCCATGTTGTTGTAGGGGATGACCCAATCGCTCTGCAAGTCAATGGCGCGCTGGTAGAAGGGAATGGCGTCAATCCACCTCTGTTTATCTTTGCGCATGTCTACGCGGACTAGACCGAGGCTGTTCTGGGCAAGTGCCCAACCGGGGTCAAGCTGGGCGGCTTCGCTGAACCGCGCTTCGGCGTCCGAGGCATTCTTCGACGCCTTTGCGATCTCCCCTTGCGCGAACTTCAGGCGCGCCTCGTGTTTCTTGTTGCCCGACTCAAGTTCGCGCAGCCATCCGTAGAGCCGCTCCGTCTTGTACCAGTCCTGATCCGTCAACTTCTCGACGCCGACGCTCTCCTTCTGCGTGAAAATCTGATCGCCCAGAGTGTTGAGTTGCGAGCGCACGCGCTCAGGGGTGCTGAGCAGGACGCTGTGGTTCGGGTCGAGTTTCTTCAATTCCTGATAGTAGGAGTAGGCGTCGCCGCTCCCCGAAGGGGAGACCAGATTGCCGCCCTTGATCGCGCTCTGAAGAGACTCGGCGAGCGCATCGGGGCTGACGCTGGCGGTTGCCGTCGGCTTCGTCGAGTTGGCGAGGGCGAAATAGACGGCGACGGCGATAGCCGCGACGGCGACGAGTCCGACGAGTCCGACTAAGAGGCTGGAACTGTTGAGCGACTGTGTCGAGGCCGGCGACGGCGACGAACCGGGATTGATATAAGGCGGAGGCGCGGGCGGTGGGGGCTGGTGATAGACGGGCGCAGGGGGTGAGATAGCCGCCGGCTGCGCTCTGTGCGCGAGCGGGTTGGGTGTGCCGCAGGAGCCGCAGAAGGTTTGGGTGTTTTCCAGAGGGTTGCCACAGTTGTTACAGATAAGCATCTTGGTATTGCTCCTTAACTTCGCGTGCTAAGGCGAACGATAATTCTCCGTGGCTTTGATCACGGCGAGATTGGCTTCTTCGACATCGTATAGATCGACCTGCTGCTCGTTGGAATTGTAGTTGTAGTTCGGTCGGTACCACGGGCGGCTGTTAAAGTGCTGTTGTAAGGCCGCGTCCTGCTCCTTGGGGAAAGTGCGCCCGCGTTTGGCGAAGACGGTGTTACGCAGCAGCTTCAATTCCCATGAGGTGAGTCCTGAGATGTCCGAAGCGGACAGATAACGGTTGGAAAGGATTTTGTCCTCGGCATATTGAAAAGGGCTGACGGAAGATGGTCTGGCGACGTTACTGTTCGCATTGGCGTTGTAGTTGCTCGAACTGTTATTGCCGATGCTCCGGTTATAATTTGTGTTCCGATTCACGTTGCTCGTGTTGATCGAGTTCCAGTTGGCCGTATTCGTGGAGCTTATCGAGTTGTAGTTGGAACTGTTATCGGCGGTATTTGAGCGGCGGGCGCTGATGCCCAGCAGCAGGAGAAGGCCGCCGCCGAGGATGACGCCGCCGAGGATGACGCCGAGCACGACGAGCGGCAAGGCGATAGACGAGCGTGGGACGGGCGGAAGAGGTGGAATCGGCGGCGGCGGTACAGGATTGACGACGACGCTCGGCGCACCCGGCACGATTGCCGCGCCGCATTCGCCGCAGAAGCGCATTTGGTCGGTCAGAGGCGCTCCGCATTGGTTACAAATAATCATTATGGCCTCCGTCTGTTTGACGCCTCGCTGAGACTAGGAGCGAACCACGTCGGCTCGTCTAAAGTCGGCAGATAAGCGCGAACACTGCCGCCCGCTTTCAGAGCAAGAGGCGCGGGATTGACTCCCGCCAGCGATCTCTCGTGCGGTTTCGCGTGAGGGCTGCTGTGGCACGGTGCATATTCTTCAGACGAAATTTCCGCGGCCGGAAGCTTCCGCCGTTCCTACGAATTTAAGCGCGCGTTTGCCGTCCACCATGCGAGGGGCGAAGGTGTCGAGCGATTGACGATACTTCATCGCCAGCGCGTTGAAGTCTTTGACTGTGTCATGACCGATGCGCTCCTGTGATTCGGCGAACTTGATGACGTTGTCGATGTGCTTGTTGACCGCGCGACACATGTTCGATTGCTCGACGTGCTCGGCCCCGTCGGCGGACTCGACACGCTTTTCGGGATAGACCTCTTCGGCGTACCACGCGAGCAGGGCGTAGAAGCGTGCCAGAAGGTCGTGGTCGCGTTTCACCTGCTCTTCCTTGTCACGAATCTCCATGAGCAGTTCGGCGCGCGTCGAGGGCTTGCCGATAAGCTCCGCCAGCGCCTTCATCTCGATGCCGAGCGAGACATCCTTTGAGGTCAGGCCGCGCCGCTTCTTGTAGAGATAGCGGATGCGCCCCGCCGCGTCCTGTTCGGGACGAATTTCGCCAAAGATGAGACCGAGCAGGAAGCATTCGTGCGCCTCCTCAAGTTCCTGACGCTCGCGCTCGTTCAGGACGACGAGGTCTTCAAACTTGATTTCGTGGCTGTCCGTATGCAGTTCCTCGCCCTCGGCCTGTTTCTGAATGTACTTCTGGCGCAGGTCGGTGATGGAGTTGGCCCAGTTGATCGGGATGCCGCCGACCTCGCTGTAGAAGACTATCTCGGAGCGGTCGTTCATCTGTTGAATCGAGATGGCGGGGTCGCCCGGGTCTTGCATCTTCTGTTTGAGCATCAGGCGAAACTCATCGAGCTTGATCGGGTCGGTGCTGTCCTGCGGGATGCCGATAATCAGTTTGTGCCGTTCCGGTTGAAGCTCGAAACTGCGCTGGCGACTGCCGCCGTTGAGCCAGAACTTCGCGTTGTTGTAGATGAACTTCACCTGCTTGACGCGTTCACTCTCGTTGGGAAATTTCTTCCAGAAAGTTTCGATGACATCGAAATCATTCTTGAGGTTGCGGAAGGGGCGGCGGCACAAATCGCGGATCTGCAATTCGACGCTGTCGATGCCGCGCTGGCGGACGAGTTTGGGCAAGTCCATCACGGACGTGTTTAATTCCTGAAGGATCTGATCGCCGATATTCTCCTTCTGCTCGCGCGCCGCCTCGCCGGAGCCGAGATAGCGCGGCAGGTAGTTGCTCTCGATGTCGTTTGGATCGTAGAGCGAGAGCGAGAGGTCGGAACTGATGGGACGCCTGAACTGCTCGTAGCCGCGCATCAGCCGCTCTTTGAGATTGTTGAGTTGTCCGCCCAGTTCGTAGAGTTCTCCGGTCAGTCCCTCTTTGATCATCTCGCCGCTTTCCTCGTTCTTCTCCGCGACGCCGATATGGCGAATGATGCGCTGGCAAACTTCAACCGCCGCTTGACGCACCTGTACGAGTAACAACTGGTTCAAGTATTCGGGCGCGAGTTCCTCGAAACGCAGGATGTCGGATTCGAGAATCGTCTTTTTCTGGAAGCGCCATCCGGATTCGTGAGCCTGAATCTGGGGAAAGAGTTGGTCGAGTTGCCGTTTGGCTTCGTCGGCGCGTTTGCTGGCCGCATCACGTCCGCGCTCGAAGGCCGGAATGTACTCGCGGTTCTCGTCGCGCAGCACGTGCGTCATCTGGCGAAGCAGCGCGATGGCATAGCCGACGCTTTGATGCTGCTCGTTGATGATGTCGCCCATGTTCTGATGCAGCGCCTGCTGGACGTTATGCACCATATCCTCTTTGTTGAAGTGGACGGCGCGCGCATAGTCGCCCCATTGCTGCGGGTCGCCCTTGTCGCGGCGCAGTTTGCCGAGTTCCTTCTCCATTGCGTGACGCAGGTATTGCGCCATCGTCTGTTGGCGCTGGTTGTGGACGCCGTCGCGCACCTCACGCGTGGCCTGACTGACGGCCTGATTGACCAGATTGTGAATCTTCTGACCCTGCTTGTGGCCATCGTCGAGCAGCGTGTTCTGAATGTCGCGATGCTGTTCGATGATGCCCTGTGTCGAGAGATTACCTTCGTACATGCTGATGCGCGGCAGGACGCGGTTGAGCACCTCTTCGGTGAGCGAGGCGGCGTTGAAGCCGGAGTTGGAGAGGCTGCCCCAGTGATCAACGACATCCGCCGCGAGCTTGTAGGCGCACGCCTGTTCGATGCGGTCGGCCGGAACGATGATCGAGGCCATGCCGAAGCTTCCGTAGCGTGTAATGAAGCGTTGGTCAATAATGCTCTCGCGGTTCTCGTTCAGGTGATGGAAGGCAAAGAGATCGACTAAATACTGGTCGAGATTGACGCGCACGCCGCGTTTGTAGCCCGCGAAATCGCTCTGCGTGAAATCCTTGAAGATGTTCTCGGCGACCATGTTGAAGATGATCTCACGGTTGGCGAACTCAACCGCCGTGTTCGTCAGGTTGTTGCGGTCGATCAGATAAGTGTAGTTGAAGGGCGGCCCCGGAATGCTGCGACGCACCATGTCGGGCCATTCGACATCGAAGTCGTGCTCGTAGGAATAGTATTCAAGCTCCTTCAGGGCGGCGTAGCCGTTAGCGAAAACGCGGTCTTCGTTCGGGTTGAAGAGGCCGGGCATCATAATGACTCCGATGGAAGTCAGCGCCATGCCCTTAAACACGTCTCTGACAAGAAAGGCGAGGTCGAGGAACATGCCGCTGCCCGTACCGCCTGCGACCGAAAAGATGATAAAAACCTGTAGCTCGTTCGGGTTGGCGTCGAGCTTGTGTTTGTTGAAGACGGTCTTGATGTTTTCGATGTTGCGCACCTGCTGACTGGCATTGTTCAGCGCATTGCGAATCTTGGTGTAGTGCTCGAAGAAGCCGAGTCGGCTGTAGGCGCGTATTTGTCCGGCCCCTTCGGTCATCGTCTTCAGCTTTGTGAGGCCGGAGTAAAACCATGACTTGATGTGCGGATGATTGTTGAGGTCGCTCGTCACCTTGGTCGTGTCGGCCATCGTGGTCATGAGCTTCTCAGAGTTGGTGAAGGCAATCTGTTCGGAGAAGATTCCGGCTCCGATATCTTTTTCGGTCGCGTCGGTGTCGAGCCAGAGGTAGGAGACAATCGGGAACGAATTGAGCGAGCCGTATTTCTCGAAGAAGCGTTTACGCACGCGCAGGAGGATATCGCCGCCAGAGCCGCCGATGCCGATGATGATGGTCGGTTTGACCGGAGCCTGTTTGACATCCTGAGCATCGACCTTGCCACGGATAATAAGTCTTTCGTTCATTGCCATGATTTTTCTCCTTAGGCCGTTCTATTTCCAGAGACGAGCCAGACAACGCCGTGCAACAGCCACAGCGCCGCCATGATGCCGAGGATGATCCACGTTTCGGGACGCATGCCAAGATAATAGAGCGAGAGGCCAACGATGATGGCGAGCATTATCAGAATGCCCATCGACATCGTGAAATTCTGCGCGCTCCCCACGCCCCAGCGCCGCCGGAGAAGTAAACCCGAAAAGAGCCATTTGAAGATGAGGAAATAGACCAGCAGTGCGCCCAGCACGAGGATGCCCGCGATGATATACCAATTGCCCTTCAGAATCGACAGGAAGTCGTTCGGAGATTTCGTCTCCCCGAGGGGAAACACCTTCGTCGTATTACGCACTTCGAGCTTACTCAAATTAGGTTTGAGAAAAGGGACAGTGTTCTTCGTCGCCGGATTGAAGACCTCGTACATATAGTGAACCGGATTGTTGTTGTTCTTGAAGACAATCCACGGCACTCTCGCGTAGCTGCCCCGCTCGTCTTTTTCAAGGCGATAATACTTCCACGCCCCGCCGTTGAAGCTGGCCGCCGGTTTCTCGACCGACAGTTCTTGCGAAGGCAGGTCTTTCGTATAATCCGGGTCGAGCTTCACCCTGATCTGGCACGCTAAATCGCTCCAGGGCTTCCCGTAGGCGTCTACAATGTAGAGGTTTTGAATGTTGACGGTTAATTCATTCGGGTCTTGGGCGACCGCCTCACCCGCGGGGAGCGCGAACACCAAAAACATCAAGCTTAGTAGGAGGTGTCTGGTTTTCATGGTTTCGCTCTTTCTCGTCAGTCAGGGGCTGCCCGACGGCTGATGACTCCGTGTCTTGCACAACGACGGAGTGTTGAAGGTCAACAGTTGAAAATCCGCTGAACGTCTACAGGTAATTTCGATAAACTCTGTGCTCCGAAAATCTCGCCAAACTCCTATTGATCGAACCTCAGTCGAGAAAATCGTCTTTCGGCAGACGCGTGTTGACGGCCTTCGTCAAGCGCCGGAACGTATGCGGGTAGCCTCTGTTATCTTCCTGACTGATGACCGAGAATTGGTCGCCGCCGTCGGAAAGAGGGCGCGAGACGTTCGCACCGTCTATCGTGTAGCCGACGACGGGCGCGATTTTCAATTTGCCCAGCGTGCGGGAAATGACGGCGGCGCGGTTGCCGTTCAGCGAGATGTATTCCTTCCCGATGAACGGCATCGCCAGCACGCGCTCGCCCGACGGCGTTGTCAGTTCATAACGCGTGCGGATGAGGAATACCGCGAGCACGCCGAGAACCAGCGTGACGAGCAGAACGCCGAGCGCGATGACGACGGCCAGCCGCCCCGCCCTTGCGTGCTGCATGCGAAACTGAAAGGCGATAGAAAAGGGCTTCGGTTCTTGGACGCTCAACTGCGCGACATCGGTGATGAATTTACCGTTCTTCACGCGCAGCAACGCCTGTGTGTCCTGCTCAAGCTCGGATTTCAAATCGGCGAGTTGAAACTTCAACTCGCCCGTAATCGGCTCGCTCTCGGCGGAGATGCCTTCCGTCCAAGGATGTGCCGGATACAGTTTGGCCGGAAACGCCATGTTGATATTGTAAACCGCGTCACTAGTCTGCTCCGGCCTGAGATGAATTAGCTTGTCTTTCGCGTCGAAATTGACCCTCCATTGCGTTCCCTGTGCGCCGCTCTCCGGGCCGAGTTCCGTCGTCTCATTGTTGAGGCTTTCGTTCGTCCCCTGCGCATCCTTGCGTTCTTCCTCGCTGCCGGGCGCTGGCTCGGCTCCCTCTTCACTTTGATATTTGACGAAGTCGGGCCATTGCAGTTCGACTTTTTCATTCGTGATTTGACCGCTGATAGATCGCTGGACGGCGCGCGATTTGAAGCGGATTCGGATGTCGAACTGTGGCACTTCGTCCTCCTTCACGGGATGCAGAGAGAGCATTTCGTCTTCCACCTGCGGCTCCTCGGAAGTCTCATCACCGCTCGAAGCCAGTGGCTTCGGGACGAGCGCCTTGTCGAGACCGAACCATGTGATAACGGGGTTGCCGAGCTTATGCGAAGCGGCTTTGGCATATTCCGAGACCGTGTCCTGACTAAGCTGCGGTGTCTGCTCCGAGTAATGAAGCAGGTACATCATCATCGCGTTTTGATCCTTGGTCAGAACTTTGTTGCCCTCTTTGACCAGAGGGAAAAGATAAGCAGCGTGAAACATCTTCTCCCTGTTTTCGCCGATCATTTTATAGAACTTCAAAATGTCGCTGGTGTCGCCCGGACTGCCCGCCGCGCCCCCGGACGATTGTTCGTTGTCGGTCAGAATCCAGATCAAAACGTCGCCCTGCACTTCAAACCCTTTGAGGTCGGAGATTACGAGTTCGAGACCCTGCGGGATGTCGGTCTGTCCACCCTTCGCGTCTCCGGTTTTGGGGATGCTGTCGAGCAACTTTTGCCGGTTGAAACTCTCGTGCCTGATCTTCAAATCCTCATCATTTCTGTTGAAGACCAGCGGAAGCGGCTTGCGTGCAAACCAGCGCACGATGATTTTGTCTTCCGGAGCGAATGCGCCCGATTCCAGAAGCGGCCCGATTAACCACTGTCTGAGCGTGTCGTATCTCCTGTATTGGGGGGAATCCATGCTGCCCGACTTGTCGAGGAGGAAGACGTGCGTCTTCGCTTGCAAGACCTGCGCGGCGACGGCGAAACATGCGAGCAAGCGCAGGAAGCGGAGCATGTTTTTAGTCAATCTTGGGAGCATGATTTTCTTCTAACGCAATTCGAGAAACGCGATTTTGCCTTCGCCGCTGGCGGCGACAATGCGTTGCGCGGTCAAAATCGGCGCGAGGGTGATGTCCGCGCCCGCCAGCAGACGCGCTTTCGACACCGGGTTGGCGTTCAGTTCGTCGAAGAGCAGTCCGTTGCCCACATCGTTCAGCGCGAAGATGCTGCGCCCGGCAATGATCGGAGCGACGGAGAACGAATCAATAGAGTCAAAGCTCCAGCGCAGGTTGCCGTTGACGGTCAATAGCGTGAGACCGGCGGTGTGCGACAGGATGATGAGGTCGCTGCCCGCGACGATGCTCGTGACGGGCACTCGATGGTCGTAGAGTTGATTGATGAAAGTTCCCCGGTAGTCGATGGCAATTTCAAAGATCAGCCCGTGGGGGTCGGCCAGTAGCACGCGATTCTCATAGGCGAAAGGGTAAACCTGCGGGTCGAGCAGGTAACTGACGGAGAGGGTTTCGAGTCGCCCCGTTTCGCGCCCGACGATATAAATCTGACCGTCGAGCGTGACCACCACGAGATGCTCTTTGAGAAGCACAGCCGGGTGTGTCATGTGAGTGTGGAGTCTGATGGCCTCCGGCCACAGGGGGGTTCCGTCCGCAGTCGAGAGGGCGTTGAGGAACGCTTCTTTGCCGCGCCGCGTGATGAAATAGACGGCGCGCGCGTCGGCGAGAATTGGCTGTGAGATGGCTTCACCCTGCGCTTCGCGCGACCAGAGGGGTCGCATCTCGTCCTTCAAAGGCTGGTCGAGATAGTCGAGCATGTCGAAGGCGAAGAGTTGACTGTCCGAGGCGATGAAGAGGATTCCGGCGCAGAGCGCGGGCGTCACTTGAATCCGGCCGGCGACAGAAAAGACGCTCATCTGTTTGCCGTCACGCTCGTCAATGAGGGTTATCTGTCCGTTCAGTTGCGGGAGGAAGATGATGCCGTCGGAGGCCAGAGGCGAAGCGACGACGGCGGCGTCAAAGTTTTTCAGAAGCGGTTGGCCGAGCATCTCGATTGAAACGCGCTTGGCGGCGGTCGCCTTCAGTCCCGGGTGCATCGGCCAAGTCGCGGCGTCGAGCGCACGCCCGCAGCCTCGACAGAATTCGGTGAGCAGGCGATTGGTGGCGCGGCAAGTCGGACACACTTTGAACGCGGCATGGCAGTGCGGGCAGACGTGTGAGGCGGCATTGCTCTCGATATTCTCGCCGCAGGCGAGTTGAGGACAATGCTTCCAGAGTTCAAACATCATTGCTGGGGCGACCATCACGAATCTCCGTTTCTCTAACCTGAAAGAACGCCATCGAAAAGATTGCAAGTCCCTGTAAAAACTTCTAGCTGACGCCTGAACTGGCGACGACAACCTGCGGACGCCGCAAAACCTCGCCGGATGAAAGGCGTCGAAATCCGGCGCGCTGCACTTCGACAATCGTCTGCGGCGGGTAAGGCGTGCCCATCCGAGGCATTGATAATTCATGTAGGAAGCGATCAAAGACGGTCAGCCCAATCTCAATCTCTTCCGGCTGGATATCGAAATGGTTGAGCACCTGATGGGCAGTGCGCTGAATCTCCGACAAACCGGCGATCACTTCCCGATCAATCGTCGCGTCGGCGGACTGCGCCGTCCTGAGTTGGCTTTGAAGCTGTGAGAAGTTGCTGTACCAGTCCATCAAAAACTCACCTGCGCCGCGCGTTAATTGTTTGAGTTGTTCCATATCGACGGGGGCGAGGGTCTCGACGCGCGCTTCGACGGACCCAGCGGGAAAATTCTTTTCGAGCAGATGGATGTAGCTCTTGACGTAGTTAGCGGGGCTGGTCATTCCCGCCTGCATCTGCATCTTCAATGCTCTCAGGTCGTCCTGGAATCGCGCCCGCCGCTCGTTCACGGAGCCGCGTTGGAGCGCGTAGAGATGCGCATCGACGATCTGTGAGAATTGCTCGAACTGGCCGATCTCATGGTAGAGTTTCTGCACACGGCTGATAAGTCCCGGTGTCGCGCCTGAGCTTGTCTGAAGATAGTGCGCGAGGTTGCCGACTGCCGTCGTCAGCGGCTCGACGCGCGCCGTGTGCGTGCGAAGTTGCTCTTGATACTGTTCGAGCAAGGCTTGCGCTCCGGCCTGCTCGCCGTTCGCGTCTCCATCAATCTGGACGCCGCGCAACTGCGTGCGCGCGCTCCAGTCGCTCAACTGCTCGACGGCGGCGTGCAGCGAATCCGCCAAGCGTTTCTCGCTCCCCGCGAGGTCGGATTTCATCTGCGCGGATAACATCTGCAAGCCCCGTTGCTGCTCTTGCTGCAACTTCTGTGTGAGCCTTTCCAGTTCGACGGTACTAACGTCCGGCTGCTTATGCGCCGGGACGGGCGGCACCGCGTTCGCCGTGCTGACCTTCGACACCGCACTGGCAACCCTTCCGAGGTCGTACCTCATCTGCGACAAATTATCCCTGACGCGTAAGAAGAGGAGAATGCCTCCGACAGCGAGAAGAAGACCGAGTAAAGCAAGGGACGTCACCATCAAAAAAGGCAGGCTGGTGAGAGACAATGCGTTACCGCCCTGCCCGTCCGAAGCAGTGCCGGGAGACAGAGAGGAATTGGCGTTGGCCGCATTGCGGTTTTCTCCATCGCCCGTCTGTTGCCCGCCGGTTCGCGCTCTCTCGGCGCGGTCGAGCCGTTGCTTATAATGACTGAGGCGAATGTTGATCTCGGCGTATGCGGCGTTCATATCCTGCGCGGAGATGTCGGGCCCCGGGTTCTGCGGTTGTTTCTCGATTCTGGCGAGTCGCATGTCGATATCCTGAAGCCACCTGTTGATGGTTGAGACCGAGGCTTGTGGTGTATCCTGCGCGAGTTTTTGATAACTTGTATCCCAGAGCGGCTGCTGATCGAGGGCGTTGAGCCGGTAGTCAATTTGCTTGAGAGACTCGCGCACCCTCTGCATTTCGGGGGAGAGAGATTTCGCTTTGGGATTCGTCTGCGCATCTTTATCATCAATCGCGGGTGTGGCTAATGGCTCGACAGAAGTCACAGCCCGTGCCGCCTCTAACTGCTTTCGGACAGCGGCACGCGCGGGCGCATGACCCTGAGCAAGCTGCACGGTAATCGTCGCGGTACCGACTGCTGCCAGTAGCATGAGCGTCACAAGCGATGTTCGGCGATTCTTCATAATCTGCTCCACACTCGAATCGGGTCTTCCGGGTCAGTCAAGCTCGATGACTTGGCTGTGGTCGTTGGCGCTGATTTCGAGAAGCTGGTTTTCATTGATGCGGAAGGTGACAGTGATTGTCGGTGCGCTCAGGCCGCGCGTGTCAATCCGCACTGTGCCTATTTTGCTGATCTCGTGGTTGTCGCGGACGAACGTCTTCTTCCCGCGATTCTCGTAAAGCCGCAGGTTGATGAAATCGCCGCCGCGCCGCATCTCCATGACACGCTCGCAAGGATATTGCGTCTGCGCCGTGAATACAGGGCGGTAGACTTCGGTCATACCCTCGATGTCGAGATATCCAATGTCGTGTACGAGACGATTAGCGACGCCGATGAATTCAAAGTTGGCGTTCGGGTGATCCTTGATATAGCCCCAGAACGCGGCCCCCAGCGCGACGCAGAGTTTCGGTTCGACGAGTTCCGAGTGGTCGGTCGCGTTGGGGAGCAGCGCGTTGATGCGTTCGCGCACCATCGGTAGCA
The DNA here is from genome assembly GCA_964246705.1 of uncultured Pyrinomonadaceae bacterium. Lineage (GTDB taxonomy): Bacteria > Acidobacteriota > Blastocatellia > Pyrinomonadales > Pyrinomonadaceae > DASZCR01. The sequence continues at coordinate 18,036 of CAXTRQ010000055.1, read as the reverse complement.
GGCTCGTGCGCCCGGCGTGCAGGATAGTGTCAATCCCTCCGGCCTCGACACGGGCGCGCGTGCAGAGCGTTTCGATGACGGCGGCGGCACGCACGAGGAAAGGTTCGAGCACCTTTTCTAGCGCCTCGTACTTTAGAGTGACCTCGAAGCGCGCGGGTGAGCCGAGGTCGTCTTTGACGAACGCATCGAAGATATCCAAAGACGGCTTCGCGCCGAGTTTGAACAGCGGTTCGATTGAGAGCTTGATGTCGGGAGCCTTCGTCAGCGCGATCTTGGCGGCTTCCGCCTGACGTTTGAAAGAAGCGCGCGTACGATAAGCGGATTCCAACAGGAAGGGGTCGCGGTAGAAGTGCGCGAATTTCTCTTCGTTTTCGAGTTCGATGCAGTTTTGATCGAAATCGGGAAACTTCTCCTTGGCCTTGCGCGCGAGCAGGCGTGCAATTTTCCAGTCTATGTCCTCACCGCCGAGACTGGGGTCGCCGCCCGGCGCGAGCGTGCGCAAGGTCATTTTGCCATCCAGATTTTCGATCTGGACGAGCGCGCAGTCGAGCGTGCCGCCACCGAAGTCGAAGATTAGAACCTTTTCGGGGCGTTCGTCGCTCGTCCGCGAAATCTGCCTGCTCAGGTAGTAGAGCGCGGCGGCGTGAGCTTCATCGAGGACAACGCCGTGTGGGGTGGTCGCGGGCATGTCGAGTCCGGCGAGGGCGCAGGACTTGAGCAGAGCGCCACGCTGCGCGTTGTTGAACTCGATGGGAACGGTGACGACGGCTTGACGGGGCGTCTTGTATTCGCCGCGTTGAAACAGCCCGTCTTCGGTACGCAGCAGCAATTGTTCGATGATTTTCGAGGTGACGACGACGGGGTCATATTCCTGTCCGGCGATGATCTTCGTTTGCTTCGAGCCGAGGACGCGCTTGATTGATTTGACGGCGTTCGTCGGTTGAATCTCGGCTTGGATGAGTGCCTCACGACCGGCGAGCACAGTGCCGTCCGGCTCGAAGTAGAGAACCGAGGGCATGATGCGCGGGTCACCCTGCCCGGTCGGGTCGAGTTCGAGCAATGAGAACTGATAATCTTCGTCGATGACGGCGACGCAGGAGGCCGTCGTGCCGAAGTCGATGCCGATATACTCTTCCAAGGGTTCAGGGTTGATGACCTCGACGACGAAGGGAATGGTTTGCAACTGGCTCTGATACGAGTTGCTGTTAATCTTGATTGCGCCCCCATGGTCTCCGGCAATCTCGACCGAGCCGCGCAACTGCACTTCCAGACTCTCCCTCCCGTTGGGCGCGATACACAACGGGAAAGGTTTCTTCGACAGGCACTCAATCCAACCGACGGACGGCGTTAAAGATTCGACGAGCAACTCTTCGCCACCATTGTTGATGAGATAGAGCGGAAGCTTTCGCGTGCGCGCCGCCGAAAGGACGCCGAAGTCCAGTTCGACCGGCTGCACGGCGAGGCGAGGCGGTTTCGTCACCTCGAAGGAATAGTCGAGGGTCAGAGGGCGCAGGTTCACAAACCCCCATCTGATCTTCTTCGTGTAAATGCCAGTCGTCAGTTCTAATGTCGGAACTTTGAGACTGACCCGCGCCGTCCGCCCGCTGTTGACCATGGCGGGCGCGAGAATCTCCAGCGCCACCTCTCCGCCTTGCGACGAGTCCGGCGCGAGTTCGAGCGACACGCCTGTGAGGTGGAGACTTCCGCCGCCTTCATTCGTCAACTCGAATTCCCATTGATTTTCCATGGCGAAGGCGTAAATCGGTTTGCCGATGGCGGCGAGGCGGGGAACTGGCATCCGCTCGACGACCAATTGCACCTGTCGTTTTGAATAGCCGCGCTCGTTGGTCGCTACTTGCAGCACTGCCTCGTAGCGCGTAGAGATGTCCAGCCCGCGCGCGTCGAGCGTGACGAGCAAATGCTGCGCGTCGCCGCCTTCGAGTAAGGCCGTCTCGGTGTTGAGCGTGAATCGGTCGCCCAGTTGCGAGTTGGCGAGGATGCTGAAACCTAGTTGTAGTGGATTCTGCCCGGTATTATGGAAATCTATGAGCGCGCCGACGCGATGCTCCCCCATCGGTTCAAACGTGACGACCTCTTCCGGAATCGAGAGACTGATGAGCGTGTTGCCACAGCGCGAGCAGTATGCGTCCTCCTTGCGCGCCTTCCAACGAAGGCAGTTCCCGCAAGGGACTCCGCCTTTGGCGGAGATCGGGAGGGGCGTCGCCTGCGGCATCAGGCGCGTTGAGGTCGGGATGATGTCCAGCGGTTTGGGCTGCGGAGCGGTCTTTTGCGGAGGCTTCTCCTCCCGTCGCGGCTGGCCCCCGGAAGGCGTCGGGACGGGTGGCGCGCCGTCCCTTTTATTCTTGCCGTCTCTGTTCTTGTGTCCCGTGGCGCGCACAGTCCTTTCAGTCGCTTCGTCGGGAATTTCGAGAATCGTGTGCTCGTCGGTGGTCGTCCGCACCGCGGCGGGCGCGACCGGCGTCATCTCGACCGGCTTCGGCTGGGGAAAGACCATATCGTCCCACTTATTTTTCTTCTTCTCCGGTTGCGGGCGGGCGGGCTGTGGCGGAGCGGGTTGCTGCTTGACTTTACTCTCCAGATACCGGCGCAGCGCCGGGAAGGCGACGGGCTTGAAGAGAAGGTCTGCTTGGAGACCGGTCAGTTCCGAAGAATAGCCACTTTCGTGCGGATCGAGAATCACGAGGATTGGCACCACCGCGAACTTCGCCTGCTTGCGCAGGTTGGCGAGAATCTTCAGGGCGTTGGCGACGGGACGCTCGATGATAACGACCGGGATAGCGCCCTGCTCGTTAGATAGTTCGTGCGGCAGCAGCGGCGAGATGTCGAGGCGCTGAAGAACGCTGTTCAGCACCGGGTCGCCGCCCGTCGCGTCATTAGAAAAAATTAGTGCGTGCTGTCTCTTGCTCATCTCTGTTGCGTCTCATTCCCAAAATCTCCGGCACCCGTCGTCTCGCGCGCGGTATGCACGCATCTCGCGCCGCCGAGTGATGCCTTGTCGTAAAAATGCTGTTTAAGAATCTCTCCCACGCTCTCCCTGCGGAAAGACCGGATATGCAGGCGGTTTAGTCAACTTCGATAAACTTTCAGGACTCATCCGCCCCGAGCGAGGTGGGACGTTGATGACCATGCGTTGAGCAGTGGGTTGTCATCTACTGACTGTCAGACGATCTCAAAAGTCGCGGGCGGCTTGACGGTCTAGGTTTTCACCTTGACGCTGAGCGTTAGACCTCGAATGGTTTTGCAAAATCTGGAGACATTACTTAATGATCTTCCATCTGAATGGCGAGCCTTGTGAGACCTCTCAGAGGGAAATCGTTAGAATCAAATCATGTAGAAAAGACCGGAGCTTTCACGCAAAGCGAACTGCCGCAGGCGAAAGTGAGATCATTTTAACTCAGCGGGCATCTGAGAGATTAAGGCCCGGAGAGTTGTCAGCGAAGATTTTTATCCATGCTCCGTTTTTCGAGTCGGGAATCCATCTAGGCTGGAAATCAATAACCAGAGTCTGGAAAGACCTAGGATTAGGCACTCTTAAACTGTCACTAGCGTTTCGAGAGCGGCGGGATTGATATCATAATCCGCTAATGCTGACAAGGGTGTTTACCGTTCTCAAGCGAAGAGGAGCGGTATCGGCGCGTCTTGCATCTACTTTAATGCGAATCAGGGGTTGAGAATTGCCTGTATTGGAAACAAAGGGCTGCCGAAGTCAGCTTTCAGGGGATCGCGTCTTTGACGCCCGTAAGTTATTGATTCTTCGTATCTGATTTCAACTTCCTGCTTCGCATTTTACTGTTTGACGTAGGGCGACAGCACATGATTCCAGGCTTTGATGAAGCGTTCAAAATCGCCCGGGCATTTCGCCGCCCGGCGCTCCGGCAGGTTCCGCCCAAGATCGGTGTATTTCTCCGGGTTACTGCCATATAGCCAGCAGAGGATGTTGAAATATCTCTGAGGTGGGCTTAAGTGCTCGTCGGCGTCCTGATTCATTGAGTCCGACGGTTGTGTGTGCTGCGCGAGAAGCGCCCAGAACTTGGCTCCGTTAAAAGCCATCCTCTCTCCTTCGTCGCCGCCGCTGATGAGCACATAGGTGGACAATTCGTCGGCCAGTTCTTCGGGCTGGCCGGTCGTCGGCAAGTCTAGTACGTCGATTAGCGCGTGACCGATTTCATGGTAGAAGGTGAAGTAGACAGCACCGGCAATGCCCTGCGCAGCCTGTTCCTTCGTCCCGACGTTGCGGATGAAGAGTTGCTCGACGAACTCGACGAACTCGTAGCACATCGAGATTCTTTTTTCTTTCGGTTCGTACATCGCGTTAACGGTGTTGCATTGCCTCAGGGTGAGCGTCACGTCATAGGGGAGCGCCCATCTCCGGTTGAGGTCGTCGGCGATGTTTTCGAGCAGTCGCACATTCCTGAATAAATGCTCCATCTCTTGATAGGAAGGATTGCTGACCGCAGAATATTTCGCAATAAAGTCGCCGTTATCCGGCGCTGTGCCCGGTTCTCTCTGCGGCTTCTTCGGTTCGGGAGCAGGCGGAGTCGGCATCTCTTTGGTTTCCGTCCATTCCTCAAGCGTCGGTTCCGGAATCGGCTCGATGGTCGGGGTCTCTTCAGGGCCTTCGGCAACCTCACTCCGTTCATCCGAGGTGGCGCAACCACCGACGGTCAAAAGCATTGCCAGCACGAGCGTGATAAAAAAGACTTGAGAGACAGAGCGCGAGGGGCGAGAGGGAGAGTTTTTCCGGTGGCTCATGGTTACTCCTTTGAAATGGAGATGCCAAATAACACAACAGAGGGGTAAGCTACACTAAACCATTCCGCACTGAAAGCGCAGAGATTTGAACAGGACTGAATGAGATGGTCAAGTTTTGCAGGACATAAAACTCTTGCGGCTTGACCTTTTCTTTTTGATGTTGATTTCCCTCTCGAACTCGTCGGGGCTTCTGTCAACTAAAGCTGAGCGCCGCTGCACCCGGTTGTCTAAAAGCTACATCGAGAAGTGGATTAGCGACTAATGTCAAATGATGGGTTCGGAGAAACTGTAATGCCGGAGTTGCAGCGTGCTCAGTGAAGAGGATTAGGCCGAAGCGTGTCGGCGATACAAGGACAAGCGGACGAAGTTGTCTGAAGGGCAGCGTTACCATGCCCTGATTCTCGCGCCGCAAGGTGACAGCTATCGAGAGATTGACCGTTATTCGCTTTCCCGCCGACGCGCCGGAAGAGAATCCGAAAGAAGCGATATGGAAGCGGATGAAAGAAGAAGTCGCGCATCATTACTGGTACGACTCGGTAGTGAATTGACGGAAAGCCATCTCGGCATTAATTACATTCCCTACTCTGAGTCTTTTATGTTCGTGAGATGCATTGCTTCGTTTCCCGGTCGTCTCTAGTATGGCTAACCCGGGAACTTGGACTCTTCAGCAGGGTCATGAGAACACTTTTTTACTCCACGTCTCCCCTCTATGTTTAAGTACCGTAGCCCGGATGAGTCACAGAGGGTGCAAGATTCTCGCGTAGATTTTAGTTCTTGAGCTTTCTTAGCCCCCTGCTCTCTTTGCAGCGTTGCAGTGTACGCTTTGGGCAGTTCGTAATTATTCTCTATCGCAGCAACTATCCATCCGGCCGGATTCTTCTGATTTTTTTCGACCGCACGATAGGGAAGAGCCGAAAGCTGATTCTCGACCATCTCCTTCCCATTTGTTACGAGTTCCCTCGCCTTACTCTCAGATACCCCAAAGCCCCTGAGCTTTAAAATCAGGTCCTCAATCTCCGATACTGCATTAGCCTCTGCGTTAGCCTCAGGATCAAGGAATTGCCCATGTAGTGTTTTGGGCAACACCTCTACTTGAACCTTATAAAGCTTGTTATTTTCGTCAACCTTGGTGTCAGGCGTCTGCCGTTTTCGGTTGAACGCTTCGTGTTCCGCTCTCGCCTTGCGGCCTGGTGTGTAGAACATGATCCAATCCGGCTTGCCCTCGCCGTCAGTGACCGACTCTAATTCCACACTCGCCAAGTAACCGGACTTCCGGTGCGGGGCGTGAATCTTGTACATCTGCTTTTTCACGTGCTCGTAGTCGAAATAGCGGGTCTGCGGCGAATAGGTGCAGTAGTCAGAGTACAAGTACCGGGCGCGTGGGCGCTTGTGTTTGAGGGCCGCGTAAATCTGGTAGCTGATCAGCTCGTAAAACCTCTGCGGCGCTGGCGGAAGCGACTTCAGGTAGTCGTAATTGAGTGGACGTGTCGAGGTATTATTCAGCACTTCCCGGTAAAAATCGTGGAGCGCAATGTAGACTGCGTCGGCCTTTCTCCCGTCCGGCAGTTTCTCTCCGGTGAAGGCGACGCCGTACCGGGTGTCGTTTATCTCGGCGACCCGCTCATTTCCGTCCACCCCTTTGTATTTGACCTTCGCGGTGATGGCGGCGAAAGCATTCTGCCGGAGCGCCCTCTTCACGTGGGCGATGTTCTGGCCGCTTTCCTGCGTGCCGAGTTCCTCGCAAATGTCCCTGAGACTTCCTAGGCAGATGATCTGAGGCAGCGGCCTTTCTGCTTCGTCAATGCGGCGTTGGACGACGAGTGAGTCCAATTTGTAAGCGAGCGGCCCCGGCTGGCCGTAGCGACTGTTATACGATACTTCCCATTGCAGCGTGACTTCACCATCTTGGTTCTGCCGTTTGATCTCGATGCTGATGTTGCCACGTTTAGCGAGCCTATGGATCGGGTATCGGGAGAGGACAGTCTCACTACGAATGATGTTCAAGGGTGTGAGGTTTTGCGTGTATTCTTCCGGATGGGCGAGCATTGAGTTTGATTTTCTTTCCTCGAAAATTCCAAGAGCAACAACAGCCGCCGGTTTGTTGTTGCTTTAGTCTTACAAGTCTAAGAGAAGTCTACGCACATTCGAGCAACTGCAAAATACACCATTTTCAGGGCTTGTATAGAGATTTCTTTCAAAATCGTCTCCCCAAAGTGCTCACTTCGTCTCCCCAAAGTGCTCACTTCGTCTCCCCA
>CAXTRQ010000055.1:0-10908 GCA_964246705.1 uncultured Pyrinomonadaceae bacterium | reverse complement strand
AAAGTGCTCACTTCGTCTCCCCAAAGTGCTCACTTCGTCTCCCCAAAGTGCTCACTTCGTCTCCCCAAAGTGCTCACCTTCTGCCTTCGACGAAAGCTCCTCTGCTGAGGAGAATTCCACGGCCCAGCCCTCACTTTATTGGGATGTATTTAGTTCTGCCGGGGCGTTATTATGAGAGATGATTAAACTGCTTCGGCCTTGCGGTGACGGTCAATAAAATACTGAAGTACCTCTTCGGGGCTCTTATCATTTAGCTCTTCCTGGAGCCGGTAGATGGCCTCGCGGATAACCATCGAACGGTTGGCTTTGGGATTGCCCGCACGTTTGAGGCCGTCTGTAATTTGGTCTATCCAATTCGCCTCGGGAGTGTAGAGACTGGCGGGAACTACTCTGTAGCCCTTCTTACAGGTCTTATCGTCCGAGAGCCTGTTCGGGTTCGGACGAGGGGTCGTCGCCCGCGCGCGCGCGATGAGTCGGTCTTTCTTACTTGGTGCCATAACTTAGTATTTCCTTAGTGAGTTCTTCATAAGCGAGCGCGCCCTTCCCCTTCGCGTCGAAGGAGAACACGTCAGTTCGCTCCATCTGTGCCTGATTGAGTTGTTCGCTCTGCGGAATAAAAGTCTTCAGAAAATTCTTCTTCCACGGCGCGAGTTGCGTCATGACGGCTTCATTCGTTACCGACTTCCGACTGTCGTACTGGGTAATCAAAATTCGGTATCTGTCGAACTCTTCCCCCTTTAAGGTAAAGATGACGTCCAGAAGGTCAACCAATCCATCGGCAGCCCTGGCATCCATACGGCAGGGGACGATGATCAGGTCGGAGGCTTCTATGCCTGATTCGGTGAGTACGCCGAGCGTGGGAGGACAATCGATGAGGACGTAGCCGTAGTCGCTCTGGATGGACGCTAAGCCCTTCTTCAGTATCTCCTCGCGCTTGGTTCTCATGTAGAGGGACTGGCTAACGGGGGCGAGCCTAATCGTGGCTGGGACAATGAAGAGATTCGGGAGGTGAGTCTCCTTGATGACTCTTTTGAGAGGGAAGGCGGACGGCTCGCTGAAGAAGTCGCGGAGGGTCATCTCCTTCTCACCCAACTCAATGCCGAGACCGAGGGAGCAGTGCCCTTGGGGGTCAAGATCAACAAGAAGCGTCTTTTCCCCCGCCCGGGCGAGACCCGCGCCCAGCGCCATGGCTGTGACCGTTTTCCCGGTCCCGCCCTTGTGCGTCGCAATGGCAATTGTTTTGACCATAATGAGCAGTCTCTAGCGATGGTTTTCCTAACAGTTGATAACACTTATTAAGTAATCCACGGGTGGGCGTTAAGTCAAGCTCTATTGTCCCAGCACTAGTGTCTGGACGTGACCCACGAGCGCGGCAGTGAAACGCCGGAAAGTCAGGTCTTCGCCGGGCTGCGTGATACGAGTCTGCGCTTCTTTGGTGGCCAGCACGAAACAGGCCGCCGTGTAGAGCCTTTCAAACACCAGCCGCCTGCACAGGAGTTCGTAACGTTTGCTGTAGGAAGCACCCTTGAACTCCGGATCGACCTCGAAGTGAGCCTCGCTGTTCCCCACCGGCACATGTACCTCCGGGCAGTCTTGTAGGAGGAAGAAATAACCTATGAACGGTCTGGGGCTACTGCCGAACCGGTTTTCACGATAGGCTTTCCAGATATCTTCTGCGCTACCGATTGCCTCCTCCGCACGGTTGTTGAGGTTCTTCCCGAAAGAGCCGACCATGCTCTTGAACTCAATCGCCGCCACGAGTTGCTTGCGCCACAGCACCAGCATGTCCCATCTCTTCTCCGGCCGGTAGTACCCGGGTAGCTCCAGTTTCGTGCCAGCCCTCACGAATAGCTCCTCCAGTTCAACATCGGTCTCAACGGTCGGCTGTTTAAGCCCGGCGCTCTTCACAATATCTACGACGAGGCGCTCGAGAGGCACTAAATGCTTCCCACCCGTCACCGCGCCGCGGGAGCCCGCGTCTGCGCGTCCGGACTCTGCCTGACGCTCCTGTTGCTGGTCACGGGTGAGCCAGAACTGCTGGATGGCTACCTGAAAGCGGGACTCAAACTGGTCGAGATGTGTAACGTCGAAACTCAATAAACTTACCTCTCAATATTCCGCCGGAATACGATCAATGTTGTAAATATCCAGAGCGACCATGGTAGCCGCCTTCACGTCGCGCGCACGAAACGCCTGTTTGAGTAACCGCGCTTGCCGGGTCGAAATTTGCTCTAGACTTGGCACCCGGATACGGCGCAGGTACTGAGCCTGCATGCGAAGATAGCCTCCACGCATCCTCACGCCGTAGCATTCGACAAAGAACCTTCCGACATCGCTTAAAAGCAGCGCCCCCAGAATCTCCAAATCCCACCCGTCGGAGATGACGACATACAGGTTGTGATGCGGATACGTCCCCCCTTCGTCGATGACCGGATGAATAGTGTTCTTGATGTCGGGGATGTAGAGCTTGCGGCGTTTGATCAGGTCGAAGTTTACCCTGTCGATCGTACGATACCACCGATGGGCGTCGCGCCGAGCGACGTTACGATTCTTGATTCGTCTCCGCTCTCTCTCGTAGTAGGCTTTAAGATAAGGAAAATCTTCGAGCGCCACTACTCCGTCCCTCGTCCACGGATTGACTAGGTAATTACCCGACCAACTTAACTCGCCGGTGGCGATGTCACATGTGAGGGCAAGCGGCAGCAACCGCTCCGGCTCTACAAGCCCTGAGTCGCGCGTGATGTAAACCTCATCCAGACCAGTCGCGACCCCTATCCCCACCTTGGTTCCCGTCACCTCCGATTCAAGCGGCAGGAAGTCACGTTCGAGGCGTTTGAGCAGGCTTAATCTCTCGGGGGATGCACATGGCCAAGGAGCATCACCTAAAAACCATGTCTCAGCCCTGTATGCGCGGATCCCACGAGGGAGTCTGACCCCCTCGCCCTTCTCGTAGAAGTTGCGAATCGAACAAGCGGTCCTTGCCGCATTCGTCGAGGTAATTGCCGCATCTGCGCGCGCGACGACAGTCTGTTGTTGCGGGCAGCGCCGGATAATCGTGACCGCTGGGTAAGCAATTACATCGCTTTCAAACGCGTCGACCCCGTGCATCTCAATAACGGCTTCAACGCTATAACCGGAAGTGATCAAGCGACGCAACTCCGCCCCGTATTGATTTAGCATCCACCGGTCTGAGCAGATGAAGGCGCACAGGCCCCCGGGCTTGAGTTGTCGGAGCGCGGCTTCGTAGAAGGCGACGTATACGTCGGCCCGGCCCTTCATCGTAGAGAACATCGCTCTGTACAGAACATTTCTGCCATCTGGAATGTCCTCTAAGCGGAGGTATGGTGGATTCCCAAGCACAAAGTCCGCATCCGCGGCGTCTCGCGCCTCTTTCCCCGATACGGAAACCTTTGTTGATTGGTGCGACTGCTGGCGGCCACGTTCCTGTAAGTAGTCCCGTCGCTTTAACCATCCGCGGATAAGGAACTCCGCTTCCGGGCCGGATACTCCCAATTCACCCATCCTGTCCATCACTTTTCGCCGTGCCTTGCCAGCGGATGTCGGGTTTAATTCGTAAGCCATGATCGAGCCGGAACAGTCTGTCACCGGACGCCCCTGACTCCTGCATGATGTGATGAGTCGCTCGACCATAGGGACGAGGAAGGCTCCGTCGCCTGCTGCGGGTTCGACCGCGACCACATCGACGAGATTGAATTTCGCGCGGTAACCGGCGAGGTCGAGTATCAGTCCGACTGTCCACGGGCGGGTGTGGACGGCATCGCTCGGTTTAACGGCGTCCAGCACTCCGCTGGGACTTTTATAGCCGTTACTGATTGCGGCGATCATTTTAGCCATGTTTGATAATGCTTATAAACACTTAATAAGTGATATTAAGCTGACGCGAAAACAAGTGATTTATCTGCGGAATAAACTTCAAACGACGCTTTGTTCTTCGGGTCTTGATACTGACAGTAACTCAACTAGCCGAAGGTCTCCGAATCAATAGTTGATATGTTCTCAGGACAGGCGAACAAAAGTAAACTCGCGCTGGCAAGTTAGACCACGGCGGCACCGAAATAATTCCCGCCAGCGTAGTTCCAGACATGGAAGTCCCTTTTGATCGTGCCCTCTGGATCGGCCAATCTGAATGAGTAATGCCGAATATTCTTTTCCATGTCGAGTTAGCGGCTGGATTTCCATCTACGGTAAGTCTCCGCGCGGCGCGCGGTGCAGCCCGAATGGTCGAGTAGATAGGATCATCGTGTTGCGATGGAAGCTGCCGTCTTGAGCGAATTCGGAGACTGCATTACAAAGGTCGCCAAAGAGTGATTGATGGCGCACCTCGTCTACGCCGTCGAGGAAGAGAGAAACCTTTCCCGCCTTGAATGCGGCGAAGAAATGCGCGCGCCCTCGTAGCCCCACCACATGCCTTCAGGCGGAAAATTCTCCCTGAATTCCAGCACGTTGCGCAATTGTTCGACCTCCGCGTTGGAGCCGAGCGGGAGAGGCTCTTGGTTGAAGTAAATCATGATTTGTGGACAGCCGTTCTGCTGCCATGCGGCATAGTCCCGAAGTATCTCGTGCTCGGTGCCGAATCGAGCGTCCTTTGTCGGTGCCGAAACGCTTCCAGAAGATACCGGTGAGGAGATCACAGTCCTCAATGCTCAATACGGGTCAATCAGTCCTTGGGGTCCCTCTACGTGGAACCCCGAGTACGCCTTCGTCTCCCAGCGCAAAAGTCCAATGTGTAGCCCTCTATCTTCGGCGATATCGCGGTTGATCTCATCAATGACTAGTCCGAGCGCGTCGCGCTCCGGCTGAACGTCGCCCGTCGAAGTCGCTACGATCCGTAGTGTCCTGACTTTCCTCATTACAGTTATTTGTACTTCTCCAACAGTAGGAACACACCAATCTACAATTAATCTTCCCGAACGACAAAAAGTTAAAAAGTGATTCCTTAACAAGAGTCCTTCCAGAGCCTTCTTGGGAATAGCTCAAGGGTCATAGCATCTTCAAATAAGAATCTTTTCCACCTCGTCGAGTGTGATCTCGTCGCTCGTCCGATCATATAGCTTCGTAGTTCGCGGTGACTCGTGCGCGGCGATGGCTTGGGCGTTCTCGATGGTGCCTCCATTCTCCAGATACGCTGTGATGCCCGTCGCCCGGAATGTGTGGCAACAGGTGGTCGAGGGTAAACCCGCCTCCTTCGCCCTCCTCTTGATCATTCGCAGCACGTCAACCGTGTACATGCTGTTCTCCGATAGCCGGCGGTATTTGTTAATAGTACGAAAGAGCGATGACTTCTTTGCGCCAGAGATGCTGGCCGCTTCGAGGTAAGCGTCGACATATGCTTCGGCATTATGATGGGCAGGTACATCGTGCCGCTTACCACCCTTCTCGTGGAGGCGGAACCACCAGCGTTTACCGTTCTGGTAATAGTCCTCGACCTTCATCCCGACGACCGCACCGACCCTTGCGAACGAGTAAACCATCACGCCGATGATCGCCCTGTCGCGGAGTCCCATTATTGTCCCGATGTCGATAGAATCTAACAGCACCCGTGCCTGCTCCGGCCTTAATACTGACGTCTTGCCACTTCGCACCACGTATTTGGGTCCTCGAACCGAGATGGCCGGGTTGGTTGAGACCACCTGCCCAGTGACCAGATAGTCGAAGAGCATGCGGATCGCCGCCAAGTGCTGCTTGACCGTCGGCTTCGACCCGCGATGCCCCTCGATGTAAGCCGCTACGAGGACGGGCTGCACATCGTGCAAGCCGATGCCCCTCTCCTCACACCAGCCGAAGAAGTCCGCCAATGCCCGCGCATATGCTTTGCGCGTATTCTTATTTCTGATATTGGCCGTGAAGAATTCGATAAACCGCTGGCTCGCGTGTTCGCCCGCGCGGGTGATCACCGAGGGTAAGGTCGTGACCCCGATTTGGATCAGTTGCCGGGGCGGCAGGACGGTGAGTTCGGTGCTCATGAAGATGCCTGATAGCCTACTTTGATTGGCGTAGTATAACGTCCTTTACGACTTACGGGTTAAAGCCGCAGCCCCAGATGATCACAGGGCGCGTCCGTCAGGTCCTGCTCGACGCCGAGGTACTCTTCAGTCGTTTGGATGGATTCGTGCCCGAGCGAGAGCTGTATCTGGTCGATGGCGGCTCCGCCCTTGTGCGCCAGTTTGGCGAACGTCCGTCGCAGGTCGTGCGGTGCCACGCCCTGCTTCTGTAACTCCCCGGCGTAGCCGACTATGATGTTATAGATTGCTTGAGGCGTAATGCCGTCCCCGACCACCCGGTCACCTTTATTAACGGCGCGGAAGACCTGCCCGTCGGTTATGCCCGAAGCTGCGCTCCATCCGTCAATCGCCGCCTTCGCCCAATTCGGCATCGGAACGGAGCGTATCTTGTCACGCTTACCGATGAGGTCTACGAGTACCCACCGCCCGTCACGCTGCTGGACGTGCTCGAAGGTAAGGTTCGCCGCCTCCGACCGCCTCAACCCGCAGCCGATCAGCACGGCCAGGAGAGCACAGTCGCGACGGCCCCTCATCGTGCGTTTGTCCGGCGCGCTTAGCCAGCCCTGTGCCTCCTCGCGCGTCAGCCAGTTGCCGGTGCGCCGGCCCTCCTGACGCGCCCCCTTGACCGCGCGGATGCCGCCGGCGACCTGCGCGTCGAGCAGCCCGTTGTCAGCCGCCTCCGCGGCGAGCTTACGGATGGCCGACAGCCGCTGGTTGACGCTCGACGCGGACATCCCGGCCTCGCGCAGCTCGGCGGCGTAGCGCTGCACGACCGCCTTGTTGAGCTGAGGGTGCCCCACGCCCCGGTGCCAATGGAAGAAGTCGAAGAGCGCACGCTCGTATGCGCGGCGGCTGTGTTCGCTGGTCAGCCCGTCGAGCACCATCTCAATCGCCCGGGCCTCGGCCTCGCTGAGTCTCCTCAGAGTGAGCGCCTGCCCGTTCGCTTTCTGTTTCATCCGGCAGCTAGTCCCCTTCGCTCAAATAGCTTTCGATAAGGAACATTATCATAAGCTACTTTTGAAAGATTGGTGGGGAGAATTTTTGCTCATTAGGTCGACCTCTCTATTAGTAGGGAAGAAAATAGTGGAGGCTATCCTAGTGTCCTTGCTTGAAGAGCTACGCGCCACCCAGAGGCCGAGGCCAGGAGTTCCGCTAACTTCTCTCGCGTCAGAAACAGAAGCGGCAGACTAAGGAATCGTGCTTCTGTTGAAGGGCGTTAAGCTCGTTTGCCCTATTGGTGAGCTGCCCGCTCAGCGTGCCGTGTTCTTTCTGCCGCGCTTGGAGCGTCGCCCTGCGGGCCGAGAGCTTCAAGTTCACGTCAGCGATGCTCTTGTCCTCCGCATCGATCTGGGAGCCAAAGTAGAGCACGCGCGCCGCCACGTCGGCGCACTCGTCGCTGTTGCCGATGCAGTACAAGGCACCGATGATCCCGACCACGCGAAGCGCACCCTTCGTATCTTCGTCTATGTTCTCGTTGATGATGGTCGCCGCGCCGCCCGCGGTCGCCATCAAGGCCATGGAGGCCATCTTGTGATTCAGCAGGAAGTCGGCCAACTCGTCTTGCAGCTTCGTGCGCCGCTGCTCGTCGTGCTGCAAGCTGTCGCCATACTGCTTGATCTCAGCCGGGAGCGACTCCAAATCCTTGGAGATGGCCGCCAACTGGGTGTTCAGGCGCGTCACGTCGGCTTTGGCGTCGGCGATCTGTTTAAGGAGCGCTGCCCTCTCTTCCTTATGCGTGTCGCAGCCGGCGAACGCAGGAACGAGACAAAGTAGGGCGACGAAGATGAACGCCGTAGTCTTACGCATGATTTGCTTCTCCTTATTCGGACGCCTTCGGCAACACGGAAACCCCGTAGTGACAGTTGGTGGCGTTTATCGTTGGCTCCGCGAAGAAGTAAGTCAACTTCTTGATCTCCTGCGCCTTGAAGTGGAGGTTCTGCGTCCGCTCCCACTCACCCTCGGAGCAACTCAAGCTTGGATTGATCATAATGGTACCGTCTTCACCGACGTTCTTGACGACCACGACGACGGTGATACCGTAGTCCATCTCCTCATTCAAGATTCCTACGTCGCTCTTCGCGTCAACGCTCAGAACCTTGCCACTCGCGCAGCCGTTGAGCAGGAAGGCGGCAGAGAGCACGGCGAAAGTGAGTAAGGGGCTGATGGCCCGGCGCACGGTGGAAGATTTTTTCTCTGACATCTCTTGAATCTCTCCGCGAGGGTCTGGTCAAATGATGGTCTGCCGAGGCGGGGAGCCGAACCGTCAACCGGTTCGGCTGTCGTCTCTGGCCCACACATGAAGAGACGGGAAGAGTGGAAAAGTTATTAGTGAGGCGCGAAGAAAATTATTAGCGAGGGATGAGAAGGATTATCAGAAGGGTGAGGACTAAAGTGCTCCCCAAAGCGGGGGTATCAGATGAACTGTGTAAACGAGTTTGCGTCCAGCGTCGGCACACGCCCTTCAAAGATGATCGAGAAAGCCTGCATCGCCTGATTCCAATGTGGCATGGGCATCGTCCACTTTTTCGCGATGTTGCGCAAGGCTAAATACAGCAGCTTGAACGCAGCGTCATCGTTCGGGAATGAGGCTCTGGTTTTGATGACCTTGCGCAGACTCATGTTCAAAGACTCGATAGCATTGGTCGTATAAACCGCCCGGCGAATGTCATCAGGAAAGCCGAACATCGGGATGACTCGCGCCCAGTTGGCCCGCCACGATTTGCTGATTGAAGGATAGCGGGCATCTCACTTTGCGGCGAACGCTGCCAAGTGCCCTTCGGCTTCCTCGGCACTCGCGGCGCGGTAAATCATCTTGAGGTCGGCGGCCACGGCTTTGCGATCCTTGAACGAAACATAGGCTAAGGAAAAGCGCATCAGATGAACTAAACAGAGTTGGACTTGTGTCTTTGGATAGATGGTCTCGATGGCTTCGGGAAAGCCTTTCAAGCCATCAACACAGGCAATGAAAATATCTTTGACACCCCGGTTCTTCAACTCCGTGATGATCGAGAGCCAGAATTTCGCGCCCTCGTTTTCCGATGCCCAGAGGCCGAGAACTTCTTTTGTTCCCTGCATATTGACGCCGATGGCGAGGTAAATGGCCTTGTTCGAGACGCGCCCCTGATCTTTGACTTTCACTTGCAAAGCGTCGAGGTAGAGAATCGGGTACACGGCATCAAGCGGGCGCGACTGCCAAGCTCTGACTTCATCAATGACCCCATCCGTGACGGTTGAGATGAGGTCGGGCGAGACTTCGACCGAGTAAATCTCTTGCAAGTGCGCTTTGATCTCACGGCACGTCATCCCGCGTGAATACATCGAGATGATTTTATCGTCGAAGCCGTCAAAGCGGGTCTGACCTTTTTTGATGAGTTGCGGCTCGAACTCGGAAGCGCGGTCGCGCGGCACAGCGATCTCGATCTGCCCGCGCTTACCTTTAATCGTCTTCGACGATTTACCGTTGCGCGAGTTGCCGGTGTGCTGTCCCGCCGGGTCGTGCTTCTCATAGCCGAGATGATGAGTCATCTCGCCTTGCAAAGCACGTTCGACCACCGCTTTAGTGAGCTGTTGAAGAAGGCCATCGTCGCCGAACATATCCTCCGGCGACTTATAATCTTTCAGAAGTTCGTCTAAGAGTTCCGGTGTAATCGGCATCATCTGTCCTTTCTTGAAACAAGGTAAGTTGATTGTTGCCGTTTACACAATCCGTCTGACACCCTCCCCAAAGCAAGACCAAAATTCGGTCAATTTAAGGTGGTCTCCGCTGCTTGTTTTATGCCTTGCCGGTAGACCGCTTCCGGCGTTTTGTAATCCAACGATTGATGCAACCGCTCGCGGTTATAGAACTCGAAGTATTGTCGCAAGCCCATGATTGCCTCTGGCGCGTGGCGATAGTCTTTCAAATATACTTCTTCATACTTCACGCTGCGCCACAGTCTTTCGACGAAGATGTTATCAAGGGCGCGCCCGCGCCCATCCATACTGATAGCAATCCCATGCGCTAAGAGGCGCTCTGTAAGAGCGTGTCTAAAAAGTTGACGACCTCTGGTCTTTGAGTCAGAACACTGGGTATGAATCGTCAACCATACCCTACAGATTTAAGCGAGGCCGAGTGGCATCGGCTCGCTCCTCTGGTTCCACGTCGCAAAGCCGGAGGCCGCCCGCCGAAGTATCCCAGACGTGAGATTCTTAATGCAATCCTCTATCTGGTGCGTACGGGCTGCGCGTGGCGCTTGCTGCCGCATGACTTGCCGTCGTGGCGAATCGTTTATCACTACTTCCGGCTCTGGAAGTTGCAGGGAGTCTGGAAGCGCATTCATGAGCGCTTGCGCAAGTGGCTGCGACGACGAGAGCGCCGCCACCTGCAAGCCTCGGCAGCAATCCTTGATTCGCAAAGTGTCAAGACGACAGAGCGCGGCGGCGAACACGGTTATGACGCGGGAAAGAAGATTAATGGGCGCAAACGGCACATTCTGGTCGACACGCTCGGACTGCTGATTATCGCCTGCGTGACGGCGGCTTCTACTCAAGACCGAGACGGCGCGAGGTTGGTGCTCAAAATGCTGGCTCATCAGTGTATACGTCTGCGCTTGATCTGGGCTGACGGCTCTTACGCGGGAGAGTTGATCGAGTGGGTGCGCCAGTTGCGGACGCGCCGCCGCGTCAAGTTGGAGATCGTGCGGCGCGGCGATGCTCAGAAAGGGTTTGTGGTCTTGCCCAAACGGTGGATTGTCGAGCGCACGTTCGGGTGGCTCAACCGGTGTCGGCGCTTGAGCAAGGATTATGAGTACCTGACTGAGACAAGCGAAGCGATGATTCATGTCGCAATGATTAACTTGATGGTGCGTCGTTTAGAGCGCCGTCCTACTTTTTAGACATGCTCTAA
>CAXTRQ010000054.1:23190-33095 GCA_964246705.1 uncultured Pyrinomonadaceae bacterium | reverse complement strand
TCTGGTTAGGAAAGCTCAACCAGTTTGGCGGCGACTTTGTGAATGCAGACATGGTTAAATCATTCATAATCTCCGGCGAGTACCGTCTGCGCTTCGGGTCTTCCTGACAGTGTGCGACGGGCACGCCCGTCCCTGTGGTTGAAATGATGTGCGCGGTCTGCCGTCGAGAGTTGTTCTGCTCTTCTTCAACTTTCGACGGCAGACCGCCACTTGCAACCGGCGACTCTAAAACTTTGACTCGCTTAAACAACACGCTGACTTCTTCTCTGAACGTTTCGAGCATCTTTTCATCCTCTATTTTAAATTCTCTGAGATGTCTGAACGAAAAAACCTATCTGGCCTCGTTCGGCAGCGCCAATCCGCCAGTCCCTGTGACGTTGGGCGAGTTTACGCCCGACACCCAAACTGTCAGCCGTGGAGTCGTCATCGGTCAGCCCGGAGCAGACGCGCTCTTAGAGCAGAACAAGGTGGCTTTCCTTCAGCGCGTTCGTGCAGCGCGCACGCTTCATCACGGCCTACCCGACCTCGATGACGGCGGCTGATTTCGTGGATAAACTAAACGCGAACGCGGGAAATCCCCTCGGATTTACGGAACGAAACACGCTCGCGGCCGAGTTGGCAGCCGGCCGCTTGACGCGCGGGCAAGCTCTGCGCGCCGTCGCGGAAAATCAGGCGCTCGCGGCGCGCGAGAAGAACCGCGCGTTCGTCTTGATGCAATATTTCGGTTATTTGCGTCGAAATCCGCCGGATGCGCCGGAGGCGACGCTCGATTTTCAGGGTGACAATTTCTGGCTCGGAAAATTAAACCAGTTCGGTGGCAACTTTGTGAACGCAGACATGGTCAAAGCATTCATCACGTCGGGAGAATACCAGCAGCGGTTCGGCCAGTAAGAGACACTCGCCGCCCGCTGCCAAGGATGAACAGGGAAATTTTATGCTGGCTTGCGCTTATGCTGTTTCACGCTTAAAATGCCAGTCTTTGACTCCTTGGTATTGCGCCGCCAATTTTTAAGAGCGCGCCAAGCACTGTAAAATTCTGCCGGCACAGTCTCCCGTGAGCATTATTCGTCTAACGGCTTTTATGATCCGGTTCGGAGGGTTTTTTGTGAAGCACGCTTTTCGTCTGTCGAGCGTTAGCGCAACCTGCATGGCGCTCGCCTTTTTTCTTACTGCCCTGAACTGCACGGCGCAGGCGCAGACCGTCAGCGCGACTCCCGAATCGGCGGTCGTGCAAATTACGAACACGGTCGCACAGGCGACCTTTAGCCCGACGCCTACCGCATCGCCTTCGCCGACGCCGACACCTGCGCCGCTCGTCCAGCGCAATTCCTTTGCGAGCGACATCAGCGGCAACGGGCGTTTCGTCGTCATCGAATCAAGCGGCGACATCTCGACCGAGAAAACCTCGGCGCGTAATAACGTTGACGGCAATATCGAAATCTTCCTGTTCGACTATGCACAGCGCCGCATCTTCCAGATTACGAACACGCGCAACGCGCTCAAGAATACCGCCGGGTCGCCGACCGATGTCACCAATATTGACGTTGACGTGAGAAGCGTGCGCCCGATGATTAGCCACGACGGGCGATTCATCGTCTTCTCTTCCAACGCCTACAGCAACACTGACGCCGCGCAGACGCCCATTGATTTCGACGGTAATAACGCCTCCAACCTCGCTTCGCTCAAAGCCGACGGCAACACGGAAATTTTTCTCTACGCGATTCCTGCTGTGGCTGACGTTGACTTGTCGAGCGGCGTGGAAGTGCCCGACGTGAATCTCGGCGGGGGCACGATCACGCGCCTCACCAATACGCCCGCGAGCCGCCTGCCGACGGCGGGCGTGGCCGGGACGCCGCCCTTCGTCGCCGACGACAACCGCTCGCCGTTTATCAACGACGACGGCTCGATTATCGCTTTCGTCTCGACGCGCAACATTCCCAACTCCGGCGGCCTGACGAACAACGAAGCGATTCCGAATCCTGAAATTTTCATCTTTCATCGTCCCAGCGGAGCGTTTATTCAGGCGACAAACACAGCCGCCAATGTTTTGAACGACAACCCGAACCTCTCGGGCGACGGCTCGGTGCTCGCCTTCGCTTCGACCGGCGACATCAACTCGACGGAAGTCGCCGCCAATCGCGGCAATCAGGAACTCTACGTCGCCAACTTCAACGGCTCGGTCGTCTCGAATCTGCGCCCCGTCACGAGTACGCCGAAGAGCGCGATTGGCGACCCCGTGATCGCTCTCAATCCGGGACGCCGCCTGAGCCGCAACGGAAACCTGCTGGCGTTTGAAACGCTCGCCGACCTGCAATCGAACGGCGCGGTCAACGGCGCGCTCAAAGATACCTTCGGCAGCTACGTCTACAACATCGGCGCGAACACTTTCTTTCAAGTCGCCAGTCGTCCGCCGACGGGGCAACTCTCCGACGTGCTGCGCTTTCCCACTTTCACGGGCGATAGCGCCAACGTCGTCTTCGCTTCGACTCTGAACTTGCGCGCGACGACCGGCGAAGCCCTCGCACAAACCTCAACCGACGGGATCAACGTGGGAACCGCCGACAGTCGCTTCACGCAAATCTTCAGCGTGCCCGTGCCGAGCGGCACGAGCGCCCCCGCGAACTATTCTCGTCTATCGCGCATGCCTGCCGTCTTCGGCGGTGTCCAGCCATTCGCGACCGATACGCTGCGACGCACCGCCTTCAGCCTCTCCGGCACGGAACTCGGCGGCGGAAACTCTGACGCCTCGTCAGAGGCTTTCTACCTGCTTGTCCCTGCGGCGTCGGGCGAGACGACCGGAACCATCACGTTCACGACGGGCGCGAGCGAGCGAGCGGTCGTCAGCGCCAGTCCTGCGCCGACGCCGCCTGCCGTCACGAACCTCGCGCCCGGCATGCTCGGCATCGCCCGCTCGTCGCTCACGCTCGCGCCGTCGAGTCGTGAGGTGGATAAAAATAATGTTGACGAGACTACTCGTCGTCCGCCGCTTCCCGTCGAATTGAACGGCGTGAGCGTCGCGATTGCCAACGCGGCGGCGGGTCTCTACTTCGTCAGTGAGGGGCAGATTAACTTCGTCGTGCCGGTCGGGCTGCTTGCTTCGACCACGGCGCTGCCGGTCGTCATCAATAATAACGGCACGGTGATTCGCACGACCCTCGTCGTCAACACCGCGCAGCCGGATATCTTCACGAGCACCAACGGGGCTGCGGGGCGTGCCGCCGTGCTCAACGTGACGAACCCGTGCGTGGCGGCGACGGGCGAGCCGTTCAGCGTCACGACGACGAGGCCGACGGGCGGCGTCTGCACGGCGACCACGACCGAGACCGTCCCGACCCAACTGCTCATCATGTTGACGGGCGTGCGCAATCTGGCGACAGCGGCCATCACCGTGCGTATCAAAGATACGGACATCACCGGCACTAACATCGTGTCGGTCGGCCCGTCGCGCACGACCGGCTTCGATCAGATTGTCGTGAACCTGCCCGCGACGCTCGCAGGCGCGGGCGACTCGACCATCATCGTCACTGCGACGACGACCGCCGGGACTTTCACGAGTCGCGCGGCGGACACCGCGCCGCACATTACCATTCAATAATAAAGAAACGCTGAACCGCAGCGGACAGCTAGTTAGTCTGTAAGCATCCTTCTTCTTTGCGCCTTTGCGTCTTCACGCGAAAGAAAAAGTTTCGCGCAAAGACGCAAAGACGCATAAAAGTTGAGTGATTTGTCTTTTAGTTCAGCGTTCGGCGTTCGGCGTTTCTTCTCTGAAGAGATAGATGGAATGGCCGAAGACGGCTTCGGGCTGACGTGTGCGGTAGCGTGCGAAGAAGTTTGTTCGTTCGTTGAAGCGGAGGCCGGGGATGCGTTCGTCGCCCGGCACGGTCGAGCCGTTGAGAAAGCTTGCGCCGATGGCGACGTAGCGCGTCTCCGGCAACGGCTCTCCGGGCGGCGCGAACAAATTGAGATGTTCAATGCCGTAGAACCGGAGCGTGCTCCAACCACCCGACAGCGCCGCACGCACACGCGTCTCACCGCGCGCGCGCAGGTACGCGGCGAGTTCCGGCACGTCGTCGCCCCATTCCACATTCGAGTCGGAGAGGTAATGCCAGCGCGGTTGTGCGGAGGCCAACTGGTTCATGTAAGGAATGTAATCGGGATAGGTGCGCACGGCCTCGAATCCGACCCAGACGAAAATCGCGCATACTAAAGCAAGAGCGGCACGCCGCATCCGCTCCCCTGAGACCAAGCGGTCTAAAAGCGCGCCTCCCAAGATGAAGAGGAAAGGGAACACGGGCAGAAAATGGCGGACGCCGATATTGATGTGGCTCGTCAGAGACAGCGCCGTGTAGGCGGCGAACGGGACGAGAAGAAAGATAAAGATACTTTCGCGCTTGAAGACGAGACGCTGGAACGCCCACAGCAACGCAACGATTGAGAGCAGCAGGAAGGGAAGCGTCGTCTTCAAGGCGAAGGCGATGGGAAAGTAGTACCACCAACCGAGGTCGCTCTGCATTCCCAGCAGCGACGCCGCGTGCCCGTACTGATTGTGAATCGCAACATTGTAGATGCCGAACAGGTAATAGGTCGGGAGGATTTTCGACAGCACGCCGATGCCCGCGATAATCACATCAAAACGCGGCGCGGATTTCAAAGCCACCCACCGCACGTCCGACTCTTCGAGCGGCTGGCTCTGAAAATAGTATGCGGCATTGATGACGAAGAGGATGACGAGCGCGGCGAGGCTCGCATGAACGCCCGCAGTTTTGCGTTGCTCTCCACGGCGCGGCGCTGTCCAGATGTAAAAGGCGGCGGCGGCAAAGAGGATGGGGATGATGACCACCATCGAAAACTTTGTGACGAGCGCGATGCCGCTTGCCAGTCCGACGAGGCAGGCGCGACGGAGCGTGGGCGCGACCGCGTAGGCGTGCAGCGCGAAGAAGAAAAGTAGATAGACGAGCGCGGCTGGGATGTCCGTATGAACGACGCGACCATGCGCGAGGACGGTCGGCTCGAAGACGTAGAGCACGACGGCGAACAATGCGGCTCGCTCGCCGAAGAGCCTGCGCGCGTAGATGAAGATGAGCGCGCCGAGAGCAAACGTTAGCGGCAGCATCATCACGCGCGTCCAGAAGGAGAGCGCCTGAAAGTTCGCGGCATTGGCTTGCCAGTAGAGCGAGTGGAAATTCCACGTCCGCTCCATTGAATTGCCGGGCGTCGTCGCGGGTGGAGGCTCCTCGGGTTGGATGAAAAGTTGCGGCAGCGCCGCCCACATCTTGATGAGCGGCGGATGTTCGTTGTTGAGTTGGAACTCTCCCGCGACGAGATGGTAGTATCCTGCCGGAATATGCACAATCTCGTCGTTGGTAATGGTCTTGCGCCAGATGATTGAGAGCAGCGTTGCGCTCATCAAAACAAGCAGCAGCGCAGCGAGCGTCTCCGCCCTGCGCGCACTGAGCGTCTCTGTCAGGCGGCGGCGCGCGCGCTCAAACGCATCCGACATCCAGCTTTCGTCAAGTCCCTGTTTCTTATCCAATGGTTCGTCCATTTAGTCTCCGCCCGAAGATAACGCGTGACCATGCGGCGGCGCTAGTCGTCACGCTTCTTTCGCCTCTACTCTACTTTTTTCCGGCGACCGCCGGGCGCATCGTGCTCTGCCCGGACGACGGTATTATCTTCAACGTGCCCTTGCGCGTCGCGGCGGCTCAACTGATGCGCGACGGCTACCTGCCGCTCTGGAATCCTTACATCTTCGGCGGGATGCCGCTCTACGGCGCGGCGCAGGCGGGCATTCTGTTTCCGCTCAACTGGTTCTACCTTCTCTTCAGCGCGCCTGCTGCAACGAACCTGATGGTGCTCGGAACTTACGCGCTGGCTGCGCTCGGCGCTTATCTCTATGCGCGCCGGAGCGGTGCATCCGTCACGGGTGCGTTAGTCACTTCGCTCGTCTGGCAGTGGAGCGGTTTTCTCGTCGCACAACTCGGCCACATCAATATCATTCAGACCGCCGCGCTCTTGCCATGGCTGCTGTGGGCGATTGACGGTTACGGCGCGACGGGCGAGCGGCGGAAGGGCGCGCTTTTGGCTGCGCTCGTCGCGCTCCAATTTTTCGCGGGGCATCAACAGACGTTCGTCTACTCGATTCTGCTCGCCGCCGCTTACGCACTATGGATGATGCGGATGATGCGAACGGAGAAGTCGAAGCGGCGCGCGTATCTCATGTCGCTCGTCTTTATGGCTGGCGGGTTGTTGCTGGCGGCGGTGCAAATCCTGCCGACGCTGGAACTAATGCGCCACAGCCTGCGCGCCTCTGCATCCTACGATTTCTTCACGTCCTTCTCGCTTCCGCCGCGCTTTTTGCTGACGTTCGTCGCGCCATACGTCGGCGGCGGCGGTGACGTCCAACTTTTTCGCGCGCCTTATACGGGCGCGGCCTTCTACGGCGAGTATATCGGCTATGTCGGCATCGCCACGCTGATGCTCGCCGCGCTCGCCGTTGTGTTGCAGAGAGACGCGACGACGAAGTTTTGGAGCGTCGTCGCCGTCGTCTGTTTCGTGCTCGCGCTCGGACGCTTCGCGCCGCTCAACTTTTACAAGCTGATTTATTACATCCCCGTCATTAACTTGTTTCGCGTTCCAGCGCGACATCTGTTGGAGGTTGATTTCGCGCTGGCGGTGTTGGCGGGGCGCGCTATCACTGTGATTCCCGCTCTCAGAGACCGCCTGCGGACGAGACTCTCGGTGCTCGGAGTTGGAACGTGCGCCGTCGTCCTGACTTGCTTGACTGTGACCGTAGGCCGCCCCGCCGAGTTTCGTCTGGGACGCGAAGCGCCTGTCACTCTATTGCGCGCGCCGGAACTTTTTATGCCTATCGTCGTCGCCGCTTTAAGCGCTTGGGCAATCTGGTCGTTCACGCGCGGGCGAAGGCGCAACGCCGCAGTGTTGTTGATTACGGTCATCGCCTTCGACTTGAATCTGTGGGGACAGTCGAGCGGTTGGCGACACAGCCCGACGCTCGATGACGCTCTGTGGCGCGAGCCTGCCGCCGTCAAGTTTTTGCGCGAGCGGGAGGCGACGACCGGACAGCGGCAGCAGATGATGATGACAGACACGCCCTACAGGATTCTGACAGTGCCGCAAGCTTTCACTTTCGCCGACTCGACAACTACATCAAATCTCGCGGCGAATGAGTTTGTCCTGTCGCTTCAGCCGGACATCTACATGATGCACGGAATTGAGAACGCCGCCGGTTACGACGGTTTCGGGCTGGCGCGTTATAGCCGTCTGGCGGGCGAGATGAAAATCTGGGGCGATTTGAGCGATGCGCCACGGAGCCTCGGCCAGAGCAGAGAGTTCGACCTGCTCAATGTCCGCTATCTTCTGACGAGGAGCGGGCAGCCGACTTCGACGGATGCCTCGAAGCAGGCAGCGACGCAACCCGTCGCGCTTCCCGCGCCGCAGACCTTCGGCGGTTATGCTTTTGCCGCAGAGGATTTGAACGCGCCTTATCTCGACAGAGGCAAGCGGATATTTTTCACAGTGCCGCGCGTTGCGGCTGACCACATTGCGCTTCTGACAAATCTTTCATGGTCGCTCGACGTGCCCGACGGAGAAACAATCGGGCGCGTGCGGCTGCACACGACGGAGGGGCGCACCTTCGACTTTGCGTTGCGCGCCGGAGAGCACACTTCCGAATGGGCTTACGATAGACCTGACATCAAGCGGCGCATTCGTCACAAGCGCGCGCCAATTGCGACAAGCTACACGGTTGAAGATGCCGAGAGCCGTTACGAAGGTCATACGTTCGTCGCCGCGTTCGCGCTGCCGGAAAAAGCAATTATTACAGACGGAGAGATTGAGGTCGCGAGCGTCGCCGCCGCGCCCGACCTCGGCATCAACGTGCAGCGCGTGTCGTTGAGCGATAAGAGCACAGACGCCGTCGTGCCGCTCCGGCCGGAATGGTTGAGTAAGGCTTCGGCAAATGTTGCGGAAGCGGAGGGGCAGACAGGCGTCGAACGCTGGCAGCGCGCGGGCGAAGCGGAGAACGTCCGCATTTACGAGAACACGCGCGTCCTGCCACGCGCATGGCTTGCGGGCGAAGCAGTCTCGGCATCGGACGAGAGCGCACTGGAAGTGATTCGCACGGGGCGTCTGCCCGACGGACGCCAGTGGAATCCTCTGGAGACGGTGTTGGTCGAAGCTTCGCTCGACACGGTTAACGCAGTCGGCGCGGCGGGAACGGAGACGGCAGCGCGCGAGGCGCAGTTTAAAAGTTATGAGCCGAACCGGATTGAGGTCTCGGTTTCATCGAAAGCTGCGTCGGTGCTTGTCCTGAGCGAGAATCATTATCCGGGTTGGCGGGCGCGCGTGGACGGGCGCAACGTCGAGACGCTGCGCGTTAATTACAACCTGCGCGGCGTCGCGGTTCCGGCGGGAGATCACCAAATCGAGTTCGTCTATCGCCCGAAATCGCTGCTCGTCGGCCTGCTCGTTTCGCTCCTCGCGGCGGCTGTGCTGCTTATCTGGATGTCCCGCCGCTGAGCGTTCTTCCTTTGCGCTTCCAGCGTCTTTGCGTGAAACTTTTTCTTTCACGCAAAGACGCTGGAAGCGCAAAGAAAACAAAAAGCAAGAAGGCTGGCTTCTCTATTGGAAGCCAGCCTTCTTGTTTTAAGAAATTGAGTTTCAGCCGACGGGTTAGAACCTGCCTTTGTATTCGCCTGAGATGAGAAAGGATTTAACCATATCGGCACGGACGAAATCGCCGCCGTGGCTGTTGAGCTTGCCGAGCCAGAAGTTGTAGCCGTCGAGGGTGCCGTCGTCGTCGGGATTACGGCGCAGGTAGCCAAAGTATTGCATCAGCACGAAGGCCGGATTCTTCTCCCGATTCGACAGCGCGCTGCTTTCGGCGATTCTCCGAAGCACCGTCGCGCGCGTCAGCGTGCTGTTGTTCAACCCGTCAATCAAGCCCTGCCGGTCAACATCGCCGCCCGAAAGACTGGCAGTTTGGAGCAGCTTATCAACATAAGCCTGCGCCCCCATGTTCGCCGGAAAGGCGGCGAGGAAGTCGGAGCGGTTGACCCACGCGTTGATAAAGTTCTGCTTGTTGGCCTCCAACTTCGCTTCCCAGCCGGTCGCATTGACGATGATGCCGCTCGATATTTGCCGCGTCTCCGGCATGAAGCTCTGGTAGCGCGGAAGCGCTGCGCCGAAACTGACGCGATGGAGTTTGTGGACGAGAAAGCCCGTCTCCTGAAACTCAATCGAGAGGAAGAACGCGCCGGACGCATTCGTGCGCTTGAGGTCTATACAGCCCGCATCAGTCCCACAGGAGGCAATCTGATTGTTCCAGAAATTGAAGCCGTCCTGATCGGGAAAGCGGCTGAGAAAATCAACATACTGTTGCTGAACGAAGAAGTCGGAATCATCAATTGTTATCGGCTGGTTCGTGCCCGGACGCAGCCGCAGAGGCTTCACTTTAGTGTTACCGTACATCAACTCGGAGGGCAGATTGTTGGTTCCGTCTTCGGAGACGATGCGCAGTGTCGGCGCGCTCTGAGTTTGCCCCGACGCAACCGTCGCGACGACTGCCACGAGCAGAACTGAAATCAATAGCTTTCGCATGTACTTGCTCCCAAAACTTTTTATTGAAGGGCGGGAAGATTCATTAAATCCCGGGTGTTTTCGCGAGATGTCGTTGACTATAGCCGGGAGCGGGGCTGCTCCCGTCACGACCACAAACAGTTTAATCACTGCCCCGACCTTTGTCAACCAAAAGACTTTTTTTAGAGCTTTTCCCGCCTCCGAAGGTTGCTCTCAGCGTTTTGGGGAAATGAAAAAGCCGCCGCCTTTGCGCCTCTGCGCCTTTGCGCGGAACAATTTGGGGTGGGTTATAAAAAAGTTTGGGGCAA
>CAXTRQ010000054.1:12863-23180 GCA_964246705.1 uncultured Pyrinomonadaceae bacterium | reverse complement strand
GCTTTTCGCCAAAATTTTGCTTCTTTCTTAAAAAAATGTTCCGCCAAAGGGGGCAGAGGCGCAAAGAAACAACGGCTGCTAGATTTAGCTCAACGCACGGTGAGTTCGCGGCGTAGCGTGCCGGAGCCGAAGTCCTCGAACCATGCGAGGTGTTCGGCGACCATGTCGAACTCGATGATGTATGAGCCGGGCGCGTCCGGCGCGGGCAATGTTATCTCGACGTGCGTGGATTCGCCCGCCTCCAAATCTTGCGGCAGGCGCGCGCGCCCGTAATCCCAGAACACTTCCTCTTCATCCGCCTTCAACAGATGCGAGCCGAGATGGACTGCCCCCTTATCCGTCCCCGTCTCGCCGTGCGCAGGCCAGCGCGCCATTCCCGTATTCTCGACGCGCAGCCGAAAGTGCAGCGGCTCAGACGTGCGACAGACGCGCGCTCCTTCTGCCAAAGAAATCGCGGCGACGAAGTGAGCGCGCACGTCCCTCTCACGATTTTCAACTTTGCGGCAGACGACAACGGCGCGCTCGTTTTTGACCTCGAAGACTTCGACTTCGTTGAAGCCCGTATTTTTCAGGAGAGCCTGAAGCGCAGCGGTGCTCGGCAGAAACCAGTTGAAGACCTGCTCTTTGGCTTCCGGCGGATTCTCGACATACACGAGCGGATGCAGGCGCATCTGCATCTCTCCGAGCGGGTGCATGAAAGATTGCGGCGTGTGTTCGGGAGGCTGGATGGCTGTCTCGATGATGAGCAGTTCGCGCGTCACCTGAAAAAGCTTTTCGAGCGCGAGGACGAGATGCTTCAGGTGATAAATCAGTCCGAGCGCGAGAGTGATATCGAACTGCCCGACGTTGCGCGAATCGAGTTCATAGACGTTCATGCGACGAAATTCGAGGTCGAGGCCGAGAGCTTTACGTACGAGTAGCGCCTGACGAATGTGCTGGCGCTGGCCGTCTATGCCGAGGACGCGCGTCGCCCCTCGCCGCTTGGCCTCGACGGCATAGAAGCCCGCGTTGCAGCCGACATCGAGCAGGCTTTTGCCGCGCAGGTCTGCGGGAAGGCAACGCCCGATGGTCTGCCAAGGGCCACGCGGGTGATCTACAGGCTCGCCCATCACGCTCTCGGTCTTGGTCTGAATCCCGTCGCCGAGGTCTATGCAATGAAACCACGGCTGAAGCCTCTCCAGTTCAGACAGAATCTCTTCCCGCTTCATTCACTCCTCCCAAAATCACTGCTAGAAAAAAAGCTTTCTTCGTGTCGGCCTCAGAGGTCAACGAACTTCAAAGCGCAGCACGAGCGGCTCTGACCCGCGCTCTTCAAACCAACAGATGTGTTGGTCAACGAGATCAATCTTGATGGTGTACGACCCGTGCGCGCGCGGCGCGTGGTAAGCAATCTTGATGCGGACGCTCTCGCCCGGCGCGACCGGAGCGGGCAGCAGAGGCTGGCCGTGAAACTCGCTGATGAGATTTAAAGTTTCATCGTAGACGCGCACGGCGGGCATCACGACGCCCTCGCGCACGCTCTGACCTGTGAGCCAGAGCGTGTCGCCCGTGTTCTCAATCGAGAGCGAGGCTTCGAGATGTGCGCCGGGCGCAACTCGTTCCGCCCACGCGCCGCGCAGACTGATGCGCGCGGCAAGCAAGCGGGGCGCGCGGCTGTCGGGCACGCTCGACGCCGGGGCATTCTCCGAGACCTTTTTGCAGAGCAGGTAATTGGATGCCGGAGGCTCTATGCTCAGGCGTCCGTCTTCCCACATCGCGCGTTCGCAGAGGCCGTTGATGCTGACGTAATCGCCGACGACGGCGAAACCGGCATCGGCGAGCAGCGCGAGCAGGTAGTTGAGATCGAAGGGCGATTCAAGCGTCTCGTAAAGCAGCATCACGTCCTTCAACTCTTCTTCCGTCTCTGATCCTGCGGGCGGTTTGTTGCCTTCGAGGATAAACAGCACGCCGCCGATTGCAAGCATCTCTGCGAGATGACGGATAACAGCGTGCTCATGCTCAAAGTGGTGGAGCGAGTCATAGCAAATAATGGCGTCGAACTTCTCGCCTGAAAGCGGCGCGTTATCAATGTCGTGCGCGAGAAATCGGCAGCGCAGAGGCGTCTCGTGATCCACGTCGTAAGCGATGCTCTCGACGCGTTCGCGCGCCGTGCTGATGAGATCGTCGCTGATGTCAATGCCGGTCACGTCATAGCCGAGCCGCGCGAAGTATTCCGACAGCCAGCCTGAGCCGCAACCAACGTCCAGAATCTTTCGGCCAGCGGGAAGCGACAGCGCGACGGCCATGTTGGCGAAGTCGCAAAAGTGTCTGTGGGTCTCCGCGTCCATCCCTTCGCCCTGATGCTTGGGAGGTTTGTTGGCGAGATTGTAGAACGGCTTCGTCTTCAGATAGTGGCTACGCTCGGCGTCGAGCTTTCGTGGATATTCAATCGCGGCGCGCTTGTAATCAATGCCTTCGATCTTCGGCAGCCGACCCGGCGCTGTGCTCCGGTCGTCGTTGCCGTCGTTGGCCTCGCTGCCCTGTGGTTGAGAAACAGCATCGCTTTTAAGTTGCTGGGCGAGCGGGAGCGGGGCAGTCGTCTTCGAGTGAATCGCCGTCGCCTGCGCAGCGGATGCGTTGACAGAAACTCCGGCGGGCACGAGCGCGGCGAGTTCCGTCGCCACTTCGCGCAACATGCTTTCATCGCCCGCTTCGATGCCGAGTTGTGCCATCTCCGCACCGACGCTGCCGAGGAAATGACGGCGCGTGCGCTGCTCGATAGTCTCGCGGAGAAACGCGAGATAGTCTGCGGCGGTCTGCCGTATGTCGTGCGCGGCGAGCATGTGTCGGCGCGCGTTTGCGCCGATGCGCGCGCGCAGAGGAGCGTCTTCGATGAGCCGCTTGAGATAGGCCGCGAGCATCGCGTCCGCATACTCGTCCGCATCAATTTTGATGACCGCATCGCCCGGCAATTCCGCGTACCAGCCGACGTTCGAGATGATGCTGGCGACGCCCGCGACCATGATGCGGCAGAGACTCGCGGAGGTTTCGCCGACCGTGCGCTCGCGCAAGTTGAGCGCGATGTCGGTCGCGGCGATGCGTCGCTCAAATTCCTCAAGAGGCACTTGCCCCGTAATCGTCACGCGGTCTTCCATCCCGTACTCGCCGACCAGCGCGCGCACGTCGAAAAAAGGATTCGGCTCGCCGACCAGCGTGTAATGAAAATCGTGGTCTGCTTTGAGCGACGAGAGCGCGCGTAGCGCCTTCTCGATTCCTTTACCCGGAGTAATCAGCCCGAAGTTAGCGATCTGCACGACGGCGTGCGCGTCCGCGTCCACAATTGAGGGCGTGCTGCGCGCCGCGTGCGGCTTAACGTGCATTTGGATACGCGCGATTGGCACGCCGGGCGCGGATTGCGCGAGGCGTGCGCGGCTCCATTCCGAATGCACGATGATGGCTTCGGCCTCGCGCGCGAGACGACAGTTGAGCGGAAAGTCGGTCGGTCGCGCGAACATCGAAGGCACGCTCCCGCGCTCTAACGCTTCTGCGGCTTCGCGCCGCGCCTCTTCGCCGTGACAGGCCGCGACCTCTTCCAGATACAAGTCCATCCGTCCGCGCGCGCGCGCCAAACCGAGAAAGAAATCCTGTAAGGCGAAGTCGTGAAAGACGACGATGCCGGGACGGGCGCGCGCCGCTTCGAGCATCCTCGAATGGTAACGATGATCGTTGCCCATGTGATAGACAACCGCATCGTACTCATCGAGAGTACGCAGCACAGCCGGGTCGCGCCGGTAATCGAGACAGGCGAAACGCGCCCGTAGTTCGGCATCCGTTGGTTGAAAGCCGTCAACGAAAAGCGTGATGTCGGTCTCTGCGGCGAGATACGGCAGAAGTTCTTCGCTGTAATCGGAAATCCCGGAAGGCTGCGGATTCAGCGGGCTGAAGTAAGCGATCTTCATCGTTAATTAGAGCAACTTCTTAAGCGGTCTTTTTCTTAGTGCCTTTGCACGAAACTATATTTCGCGCCTTGGCGCGAAGAAGAAGATTCAAGATTTGTAATTTCAAAAATGAATCTCTATGCCGCATCCATGCTCTGCGGTGTCTGCGTTGGTGAATCTTAGTTTTCAGCTTCAAGACAAAGCGATGCTGAAATGCGCGGCGTAGAGCGCCGTCATTAAACCTAAGAGAACGAGCGACACGGTACGCACCAGCGTGTCCACGCGTTCGCTTCGCCCCCAGACCGCGAGCATAATAAAAGTTGGGAAGACGACCGACGCGTAACGCGCCTGCGATTGTAGCAGCACTGACGAGAGCGCGACGAACACCGCCGCCAATGTGTAGCAGGCGAGCGCGTATTCGCGTCGCTTCAACAACGCCAGCCCGCAGACGAGTGTCATGGCGGCAGCCCCGAAGTTGAGAAAGTGCGGATTCCACGGCGCGATAATCTCAAGCGGGTGGCGCATGTAACGCAGCAGCGGCATGAGAAAAAACCCGGTCGTGCGTCCCCACGCGGCGAGCGCGCCCTTAAAGGCCAGAGCGTTCCCCGTCAAAGCGGAAAGATAAACCATGAACGCGAGCAGCCCCGCCGGAATCAGACACAGCGCGAGCAGACCGGGACGCGGCGGCCAGAATTTGCGATACGTCTGCCAGTAGAGCACGACGAACGCGGGTAGCAGTAGCACGCCTGTCAGCCGCGTCGCCGAAGCCAGCGCGCCGCACAGACCCGCCATCCACCATCTCTCACGCTTCGCAAAATAGAAACTGCCCGTCGTCAAAAAAAGAAACAGTGACTCGGTCAGCGGCAGCGAAAAGAAATAACTCACAGGGAAGATAGCGAGATAAAAGATGGCGCGATCAGCCGTCGCGCCGTCCAGCCCGAAGGCGAGCGCGGTCTTGTGCAGCAGGACGAGCGCGAACAGAAAGAACAGATGCGAAATCAGCATTCCCGTCAGCGGTAACTCGCCCGTCAGCCAAGAGGCCGCGCGCAGCAACAGCGGATAGAGCGGAAAGAAAGCCCAGTTGTGATGCGTTGTATTCTCGAAGGCGCGACGCTCGTAGCCGTAAGCGGCGATGCTCACGTACCAGTTGGCGTCGGCAATCTGCACCTCCTGCCGGAGAATGCGCGAGACGGGTATCTTTTGCAGTGAGAGATATGAGTTCGTCACGCCCGCGTTGAACGGGTCGGGCACAAGCTGGATTTGACCTGTGAGGATAAAGATGAGAAGGACGACGGCGCGCGTCAACGCGAAAGTATAGAGCGCGGCGCGAGTGCTGCGCCCGCCCAGAGCGCGACTGAGTGCCGCAGCATAAGGAAGCCGCGCGAATGCTTCCCCCGCGCGCGCGCGCAGAGAAAGCGCCTCGCGGCCTTGCTCTTTTTCTTCGCTCTCCGTTTTCATTAGCACCTCACCACCATCGCCGACCGCAGAGATTTAGAAAGCAATCTTCTTTGCGCCTTGGCGTCTCCAGCGCGAGAATAAGTTTCACGCTGGAGACGCCAAGGCGCAAAGAAGAAGGAAGGTTGAGTAGTTGAAGATTTGTAATTTCAAATTTGAAATCTCAAATCTCTGTGCAACTCAACTGTGGCTTATCGCTCGACTTTTATTTTGACGCGCGTGGTCGGCGAACCTTTCTCGTGAAACCATGCGACCTGTTCCTGCACGAGGTCGAGTTCGAGTACGTAGTCGCCGGGTTTCTTCGGGGCGGTGATGAGCAGCGGGACTTCCGTCTCTTCACCCGGCTTGAGGTCTTTCGAGAGGCCGTAGCGTCCGTCCATGTCTGTGACGAGCGCATCGTTGGCGTCGAACCAGCGATTGCCGACGGCGAGATAGAATTTATTGTCGTTGCTCGTATTGATTTCGCCGCCGCGCGCCCACCACTGCACGTCGCTCGCGTTCTTCACCTTGACCTGAATGGTCTGCTTCTGCCCGGCGCGCAGCTTGGCGAGCGTGTCGGGGGCGGTAATCTGCGCTCTGAAGCCGTTGTCGGGGAGAGGCGCGGGCGTCTTGCTGGCGGCTGCTGCTGCGGGCGCGGCTGTATTGGCGCTGCCCGCCGTGTTGCTCGCGTTGCCTGCCGGTTTGCCGTTGTCGCCGCCGCAGCCCGTTGCAGCGAGCGCGACGAAGGCGGCGAGGATAGTGAAAGCTTTTCTGATCTTCATGTATTGATTGTTCCTTCTTCTCAAAAATTGCCGCCCTCTTTGGCGGGCGGGCTGCTTAGCTGTCGGTCGTCGGCGCGCACAACTTCGATGAAGAACATGCTGATCTGATTGTGCAGCGAGTAGTATGGAATCCTGACCGCTTGCGTGCGTCCGGCGGCGAGTCCTCTGCTTTTGAGCGTCTTCAGCGCGTCATTGTAATCTTCGGCAAAGCAGAGCGTGAAGACTCTCTTCCCGCTGGTCGCGGCGAACGCGCGCGCGAATTTCTCTTTCGATTCCGGGTTGACGAAATATTCCTCGGTGCGAACGCCGATGATGGGCGCGCGGCGGTTCAGCATCACCTCGATGCCGCTCGTCTTAATCGCGCTCTCGACCCAGACATCTACGCCGTCGAACATCCGGCGGTCTTCCGCGCTTAAAAATTTTCTCAGCGATTGATCGCGCAGAAGGTTTTTCGACTCTGACAAAAACGCTCTGTAATTCTCAAACAGCGTCCAGCGCATGCTCCATTCAGCGCGCGAAACGTAGAGACAGGCGAACCAAACCTGCACGACGAGCGAGAGCGAGAGCAGCGAGACGAAAGCGAACTTCAGAGGGCTTGGCAGCGGGAATGCCTCGCGCGCGAGCGATGCGGCGAGCGAGACGACGAGTATTCCTGCGAGCAGTTCGAGAAAGAGCGCATAGCGAATGTAGCCGGTCGAGGCGCTCCACAGCAGCGCGCCGAGAATCATCATGAACGAGAGCGCGCCGATGCGCCCGTCGCGGCGCGCGAACAGCAGACCGCCGAAGGCGACGACGAAGCCAAAAGAGATTCTGCCCGAATAGACGGCCAGTTCCGATAGACGCTCAGGCTTGAACGTGATGAGCACCGGCCACGCCAGAACTTCGCGTAGCTCGAACGCACCCCAGCGTCTATCCCAACCGCTGTTGGCAGGCCAGTACGGCGACTTGAAGATACCGTTGAAGACCGGAAAGACAGGGCTTCCAGTCTGCGCGTAGATGTAGAGGCTGAAGGGCACAAGCGGCGCGGCGAAAGCGACTAGCGAAAGCAGCAGCGACACGGGCAAGTCTCTCCACAGAAACCTGCGCCGGAGGATGAAATAAGCGTAGACGAGAATGACGGGAATCGCCATCGCGACGTTCGTCAACTTGAAGGCGACGCTCGCGCCCAGCAGCAGCGCGATACGAACCATCCTGATGCGTTCTTGTTTCGCTTCCTCTTCCGGCAGGGAGAATTTCTGCAACGGCATGGCTTGCCCCCGCCCGTACGGATGCGACGCGTCCGGCGTTGAACCAGCCCGGTACTCGCTGGCGGGAATCAGCCAAGACCCTGAAGTTTTGGAGCCTGTCCCGAGCGCGAGCCGCGTCGCTTCCAGCAGCAGCGGCAGGGCGAGCAGGTCTGCCATGTAGTTGTTAATCTCAAACAGCATGTGCTCCGCCAGCACGACCAGCAGGACGCCGACGGCTCTCAACCATCCGCGCTCGATGTATGGGCGCAAAAACTTCTCGACAATCTGCGCCGTCCACAGCATCACCAGCAGGTTGGCAATCGTGCCGAGACGGTAGCCCAGCAGCGAGCGGCAGATGCCGGTCACGATGTCGGGCACGGAATTGTAAGGCGCAGGGCTGGGGAAAAAATCGCCCGGCGCAAACAGCGTCCCGCGCAGCGAACGCTCGGCATGCAGCAGGCGATAATTGAACACGTCGAAGGACACGTCCGGGTAGGCGACGCGCATCGCGTAGATAAAAAGAAGCGGCACGCCGACGATTAACCAAAACCTGCGCGGCGTCCGTTCCGCTACCGGCTCTTTCGTCACGACGTAGAAGTACCAGACGAGCGCGGAGACGAGCACGGTCAAAACCCACGCGAGCGGGGCGAACGAGATAATCCAAAAATACTGCCGGACGAAAGCCGCGATAAAAAGTAGCGCAACCGCGTCGCCGAATTCCACGGCGCGTCGCACCTCGCTCATCTTTCGCCGGAGCATCGAACCGGATGAAAACTCGAAAGTAATCCTTTCATCCTGTCTATCCATGTTAATTGCTTCTGTTCTAATCTTCTGTGGCTTGATTTAGAAAGCTTCACGTTGCGCGCGTTGCTCTGCATCCTCGGGGCTTGTGCGACCCGCGTTCAATTCGTCGGCGAGAATTTGTAGATGATACTCAAATTCCTGCGAACGGCGCGCGATGGAATGAAGCACCAGCCCGACCGTGATGGAGAGCAGTCCGCACAATACAAGCCCGACCGCGAGCACCGCCGAAGGCAAGCGCGGCACTAATCCTGTGTGGATGAATTCGAGGATAACGACGATGCCGGGAATGAGTGACAGCGCAATGAGCAAAAGCCCAGCAGCCCCGAAGAAGGTCAGCGGCTTATAGTCTCGAAAGAGCGCGAGCACGGTGTTGAGAATTATCACGCCGTCGCGGAAGAACTTAATTTTGGAATGGCTCCCGGCGGGACGATGCGTCAGGTCAATCGGAATCTCGACGATGCGAAAGCCGCGCTCGACGGCCTTGATGGTCAATTCCGTCTCGATCTCGAACCCGCCGCCGAAGAGCGGCAGTCCCTTCACGAACTTGCGATTGAAGACCCGGTAGCCCGACAGGATGTCGGTGAGCTTGACCCTGAAAATTGAATTCAGAATCCATAACACCAGCCGGTTGCCGAGCGCGTTGAGTTGCTTGAACTCGCTACGGGATTCCGTATGCAGGCGCGAGCCGACGACCATATCGGCTTCATCATCGAGGACGGGCGCGAGCAGTCGCCCGATAGCGCCCGCCGGATACGTGCCGTCGCCGTCCACCATTACATACACGTCGGCCTGCACTTGCCGGAACATGGACTGGACGACGTAGCCCTTGCCCTGCCGACGTTCATAGAGGACGCGCGCTCCGGCTTCCAGCGCGCGCTCGGCCGTGCAGTCTGAGGAATTGTTGTCAAAAACGTAGATGTCCGCTTCCGGCAGTTCCGCGCGGAAGGCGCGGACAACCTGCCCGACCGTAATCTCTTCGTTGTAACAGGGAATCAGGACGGCGATTCTGTGGCGGCGAAACAATCTCTCCTGTGTGCCCTGCGCGTTTACCTGTGCCATTCTTGACATTTAATTTCGAGACGCCGAAAATGCTCCGTCATTCCTGACACCTGAGAACTTCCGAGTCGCGCCTGTAGAATTCGTCGTGCAAAGCGTCTGGCTTGAAGAACGAGACCCTAACATTTCGTGCGTGAAAATGCCAAACGCGCTCGCCACTCTCTCAAGAATTAAGCAGGGAAAGGTAGGAAGAGATTGAGACTCTTCTTCCACAGACTTTTCGCGCGCCGCCCCTGCTTGCGCGAACTTGCGATCTTTCTCGTCTTCTGCCTGTTGACGGCGCTGCTGTCTTGGCCTTATATCACGCGCATGCGCGACGCGGTGATGGACGCGGGCGACCCTTATCTCGTTTCGTGGATTCTCTGGTGGGATTATCACCAGACCTTCGCCGACCCGTTCAATCTTTTTCATGCGAACATCTTTTATCCGTATCGCTACACGCTCGCTTTCAGCGAGCACAACTACGGCATTGCGCTTCTTTTCTTTCCGCTCTTCGCGCTCGGCCTGCGGCCTCTGACCGTCCACGCCGTCGCAATGTTCTTCGGTTTCGCCACCTGCGGCTACGGCGCGTTTCGTCTGGGGCGCACGCTCACAGGCTCGGACGGCGTGGCGTGGGTCGCGGGAATCATCTTCGCGTTCGTGCCCTATCGCTTTCACCTGCTCTCGCACCTGCCGTACCTTTTTTCGGGATGGATACCACTGCTCTTCGAGGCGTTGGTGTTGTTCGCGCGCGCGCGAAGCCGCAAGCGGGCGGTGTGGCTTGGCGTCGCGTTTTTTATGACGGGGCTGACGACCATCAGTTGGTTCACGCTCTCGCTCGTGCCGTTTGCGCTCTCCGCACTGTTGCTCATCATTCGTTACGGCATCTGGCGCGACCGCGCTTTCTGGCAGCGCGGCGCTCTGGCGCTCGGCGCGGCCTCGGTTGCGCTCGTACCCTTCATGCTGCCTTATTACATCGTGTCGAAGATGTACGGCTTCGTGCGTAGTATCGAAGAGGTGCGCGCCAACTCGGCGCTGCCCGTTCACTGGCTGGTCGCCGAAGGGCGCAACAAACTATGGGGCGGGATGGGCGCGAATCTTCCCGGCGGCTGGAAATTC
>CAXTRQ010000054.1:4533-12853 GCA_964246705.1 uncultured Pyrinomonadaceae bacterium | reverse complement strand
GTTTCCGGGGCGGCTGCCGCTGCTGCTTTCACTGGCGGCAATTCTGCTTGTCGAACCGTGCGCGCGCCGTGCCTCCGTAGAAGATGAGAAGCGATCTGAACGACGTGGGCTGATTCTTATTCTTGATGCGTTGGCGGTTGCCGCGCTCGTCTCCGCCTTGCTCGCGGTGGGTTACGAGGGCGCGGCGTGGTTCGGCGTCTTTCCTCTGAGCCTCATCAGTTGGGAGCGCGCGCTGTTCTTTTTCAGCATCGCGCTCGGCACGCGTCTGTGCCTCGAGTATCCGAACTTTTTGCGGCGCGGGGAAAATGAAAACTTGCTGGCGACTATCGCTTCGACCAGACGCAGCGACGCCTACTGGCTCGCCGGCGTGTGGGTCGTCGTCGGATTCTGTTACTCGCTGGGGATGAACTTCTTTTTCTATCGCTTGCTCTACGATTACGTCCCGCTTTTTAGAAGTATGCGCGTGCCGACGCGCGGCGCGATGTTCTGTTATCTCGGCCTCGCTGTGTTGGCCGGACTCGGAACCATGCGGCTGGCGGAGTTGATCGCCGAGCGGCGCAGGCGCGTGAGTTCCGGTGCGGTCTGCGCGGGCGTCTGCGTGCTGCTGTTGTTGGAGATGAATGCTGCGCCGCTACAGTTCATGCGCGGCGATGTCTTTCCGGATGCGGTGACGCTGCGCCTGAAAGAAACGCCGATGTGCGGCGGTATCGTCATGCTTCCGGCGGGGCCGGACTTCAACCATCGCTATATGCTGCGTGCGGCAGATCATGCGCGCCCGCTTATCGTCGGCACTTCGGGATTCAACCCGCCCTTTGAAGACCAGATCGAATTGCTAACGCGCGAGCAGGCGATAACGCGGCAGTTTCTAGATTTGCTGGAAAAAATTCCGGCCTCTTATCTCGTCGTCGAAAACAACTCGCTCGCGCCCGAACGCCGCGTCGAGTATGAAGCGTTCCTGACGCGCGCGGTGTCATCAGGACGCCTGCGTTTCATCCGCCGGTTTGACGGGCACGACGATCTCTACGCAGTGACGAAGATTGAGCCGCAAGCCGCCAGCGAAGAGCCGATGCCCTTCGGCGAGACGGAGCGCGCGTGGGATGTGCTGCTCGGCGAAAGCCCCGTCCATCTGCTCAACCAGTTTAAGAATTGGAGCCAGCGCCTCTATCGCCTGCACAAAGCGACGACGGGGCGCATGCCTCGATTCGCGGATTTCATGCCCGACATGCGCGCCGTCGCCTCCGGCGTAGAGGTCGGACTGGAAAATCAAGACCCGATTTTGGAAGAGAACTTGCGCCGTTTCGCAGAGACTTGGACGCAGCGCGCGGAGTTTCGCGCGGCGTTCAAAAATAAGAGCAACGAGCAGTATGTTGACCAACTCTACTCGAACGCCGGATTGACGCCGGACGCGCAGGAGCGTGCCGCGTTCATCGAGGCATTGAACGCGGAGCGCGACACGCGTGCGGGCGTCCTGTTAAGAGTCGTAGACACGCGCCGGTTCATCGAGCAGGAGCATTACCGCTCGCTCGTCCTGCTCCATTACTTCGGTTACCTGCGGCGCAATCCGGGCGATGCGCCCGACCGGGACATGAGCGGCTTCGACTACTGGCTTAACGAACTCGAACGCTATGGCGACACCGCGCGCCTGACCGAAGCCTTCATGGCTTCAGGCGAATATCAAGCCTTCGACAAACAACGCTGAACTGAGATTTCCCAAGGGCGCAAAGAAGATGAAAGCACGAGTGATGGATTCTTGATAGTGAGAGTCGAACAGGAAAAACAGAAGATGGCAGAGAATCAAAAATATCCGGCGTGCCTGTCGGTCGTTATTCCCGTCTATAACGAGGAGGCGACTTTGATGGAGGTGGTGCGTAAGGTGCTCGCCGTCCCATACCTGTTGGAGGTCATCATCGTGGATGACTACTCGACCGACAACACGGCAGACGTGGCGCGCGAGTTGGCGGCGACGCACCCGCAGATACACGCCGTCTGCCACGGCAAAAACGCCGGGAAGACCGCCGCGCTCAAAACCGGCTTCGCCCTGACGCAAGGACAGATCGTCATCGTGCAGGATGCCGACCTCGAATACGACCCGGCAGATATACAGTGCGTCATTCAACCTATCCTCGAAGGCCACGCCGACGTGGTTTACGGCTCGCGCTTCCTCGTGCGCAAGGCGGCGCGCGTGCTCTATTTTTATCACTTCCTCGCCAACAAGTTGTTGACCACCTTCTCGAACACGCTGACGAATCTGAACATGACCGACATCGAGACGGGCTACAAGGCTTTTCGTGGCGAGATTATCCGCAACATGATTATCATCTCCAGCGGCTTCGGGTTTGAGGTGGAGGTGACGGCGAAGATCGCCAAGCTGGGATGCGCGATTTACGAAGTGCCCATCAGCTACTACGGGCGCACCTACGAC
The DNA here is from genome assembly GCA_964246705.1 of uncultured Pyrinomonadaceae bacterium. Lineage (GTDB taxonomy): Bacteria > Acidobacteriota > Blastocatellia > Pyrinomonadales > Pyrinomonadaceae > DASZCR01. The sequence continues at coordinate 10,431 of CAXTRQ010000054.1, read as the reverse complement.
GAGGGAAAAAAGATCGGCCTGATGGATGGCGTCGCGGCTATCTGGCTCGTCTTTCGCTTCAATCTGTTTTGCAGCCTTCGCGCTTCATTTCGCCAACTGCCGGAACTGCAACATAAGCCCAACCGCCAGCCCTCCGGCGCGCTCGAAAGCTGAACTCTTGCAGTCGAGCAGATTGAAACTAAGACTTACCAACAAGTAGACACGCAAACTTGAGAATTTCGATCAACGCCCCGATGAGCGAAAGATTCACGTATCCCGGCAGAGAGTTGGAGGCGATGGCCTTCGCCGAAAACTATCATCGCTGGATACTGCAATTCTTCGAGCCATTCCTCGGCGCGCATCTGGTCGAAGTCGGGGCGGGCATCGGCTCGTTCTCCGAACTGATTTTAAGACAGCACGCTTGCCGGACACTTTCGCTCGTCGAGCCGTCAACGGAGATGTACGACCAACTCGCGGCCTACGCGCGCCGTCCCGGCCGGACGATGACGCACATCGAAACCTACAACGCGACTTTCACTGAAGCCGCCCCGCACATCAAAGAACAGCAGCCGCCCGACTCCATCATCTACGTCAACGTGCTCGAACACATCGCCGACGACGAGACGGAACTGCGCGCCATCCATCAAACACTCTCAGGCGGTGGTCGCTTGCTTCTCTTCGTCCCCGCGCTGCGCTGGCTCTACGGCTCTTTCGATGAGCGCATCGGTCACATCCGCCGCTATGCGAAGCCTGAACTGGAAGAGAAATTGAGGCACGCCGGATTCAAAATCCTCAAGTCGGCCTACTTCGACTTTCTCGGCATCGCCCCTTGGTGGGTCAAGTATTGCGTCTTCAAATCCCCGACGATGGAGAGCGGCGCGGTCAGGTTCTACGACCAATACATTATCCCCGCCGCACGCCGCATCGAAACGCGCGTCCCGCCGCCCATCGGCAAAAACATCATCCTCGTCGCCGAGAAAGTGTGACTTCACAAAGGCCGTGCAAACCCCCATGCACCTTCGCCGCGATTAGTCATCAGAGATTCAAGTCGTAATCATGAACTGTCCCGGAAAAAGTATCTCGCCCGGCACCAAAACCTTTGCTGTATATAATCGAAGAACTTCCCGGCCCGCCGTCGGATAGGATGCGATAGCGGAACTGCGTGATGTTAGAGATAGCGGCGGAACCGGGCTTGAAAGACGGAACGATACTTAAATCGCATTTTTTCGTTGGTGAATTTGTCGCGTCGCTGCATATTTGCAGGCAGAAATTGAGTTTCAAAAATTCAAAGTAGGCGGCCTTGTCTCCCGGATAAAAAGGAACGCCTGCCAACTCAGCGTACACAGCGTCCGTGTCCTTATCATGCTTGCTGCATTCCGTCAGCTTGCTTCCATTTAAATATACGAAGGCCGTATTAAAGGCGTGAGGGTCGTAAGCGCCCTCCAACATGAAAAAAGTGCCCGGGATGATTAGCATGCCCCGGTATAAAGCGCTGGCAGCAACTAACATACTCCGCGCCTCGTCTGCATCATCGCTGCTGTAGATGATACTTTTGTTATGAGTTGCCAGAGACGAAGAGTTGTGCGAGAAAAAGTATTCCGGCCCAAGGAATACCTGCGCGCCGCCAGCAGAGGCCAACCGCATCGCCTCAATAATTCTCGTGGCGCGCTCTTTGGGCGTCTCTTCCGGAAGACTCGTCATGATCGGCGAATATATCGTGACTTTTAGCGTCGCCATTGCTTCGTACTCCTGACCATAAAGGTATTGCTGAAGCCAGATGATTTATGAAGCGCCCGTTGATGTCAATAAGAATTTCCACCGCCATCCTCTCTACATCCATTCAACTAAAAAAGCGGCGCAGAGCACAGAAGAGCGGCGATCAATTTGCGATGTAGGCTCTGAAAGATGCGCGCTCAAGAATGATGCGGCAATCGGAGCAGGGCATCTCTGTGCTGATGACGAGCGCACCGGCGGGCGGGCGCTCATCTTTGGAGAGTCGGACGAACTGCAAGGTGTCCATGCCGCGAAGCGTCGCGTACCAGTAGGCGTGCATGTAGCCGGGCGCGCCCGCGTTGTCAATAATGTAGATGGGGCGGTTCGGGAGCGCGATGGCCGCCGCGAAGACCTCCGGGTAGAAGGCGTCGAAGTTGTGCCAACGCGCGGCGGCTTGCTGGCGAAATTGCCATTGAAAAATTCCGCCTTGCAGCAGCGTGAAAAAGAGCAGCGCGATAAACGCGGCGCGTCGCAACTTTTGATTTGCCCCGCACCGTGCGAGCCATGCGAAAGCGTGCGCGGCGAGGACTAAAAGAAAAACGGGCAGCGCGACGAGTCGCAACGTGTGGAAGCGATCAACTGTCAGCGAAGCCGGAAGCGGCGCGACGGCGAGACCATAGAGGATGAAGCGCCACCAATCATCCACGCCCGCGCGCACGAGCGTGAGGATGAATCCGATAGCGGCGGCGATAACTGTAGCCGCCAGCAGGCTGCCCATCGTCTGCACATGATGGCGCGGTTCGGGGTCTCCACTAACGAGCCAGTTCCAAGGGTTAAAGCTGCCCGCGTAGTTACCGGCAAAGCGCAGGGCAATCTCTGCCCAACTCATGCCGGGAGTGATAAAGCTGACGTGTGTAAAACGCGAGCCGAGCGCGCCGGGATGTTGCACTGTAAAGATAATGAGCGGGACGAGCGTGGCGGCGTAAGCGAGCCAAGTGCGAAAGACGACGCGCCACAAACGCGCGCGCCCGCTGAAGAGTAAGAGACCGAAGGCGAGCAGCGGCGCGAGCAGCCTGCCGCCCGAATATGTGTATGTGATGAGGGCGAGCGCCAGCGCGATTTTGATGCTGTCGGCCAGAGACCATCGCTGCCTGACGTGTGCTGCCTGCACACACAACAGAAAGAGTGTGAGCGCGAGCGGCATGAGCGCGACTTCAAAAACCAGACGACTCAACTCGAACAGCCACGGCGTCAACAATGCCGACAGCGCGACGGCGACGCCGGCGGCGCAGGCCGTCCCAGCGTCAAAGTTCGCAAAGCCTGCGCGCGATTCTTGAGACGTGTCGGCTGTTGCCGCCGAGTTGCCCCGGCCTTCGACCTCCGTCCGTAAGAGGCGCACGCTGCGCGCTGCGAGCCATCCGAGCAGAAGCGCCGACGCGAGGCCGAACAGTGCGCTTAACAATCGCGCGGCAAAGATGCTCGGCCCCGTCAACTTATAAACGCACGCCAGCAGGTAAATGGAGACGGGACTTTTGTATTCGCCGAAGGCGCGAAAAAAGAGCGGCCAGCGCATGCCGTATTCGTCCACGCCACCCTGCGCGATGGTGTGCGCGTTATAGGCGATTGACGATTCGTCAACGAAGAAGCCGGGAGGATTGCCGGGCACGCCCGCAAAGTAAAACGCACATCCGAGCGCAAACCCCGACAGCAGGAGCGCTGCGCAAAAGCGTCGGCGCGCGCGTGTCGGCGCAGGTCTCGAATCATCGTTCATCGTTTTCTTCAAGCGGCTGAGATGAGTCGCGCGACGACGTTCTCCCACGAGAGATTCGAGGCGCGCAGTTTCTCGCGCCCGCGCTCGCCCATCTGGCGCGCACGCGTGCGGTCGAGGTAGAGCGTGTCGAGAGCTTCGGCGATGGCGCGCGGTTGGGGTTCGACGATGAGACCCTCGCGTTCGTGCTCGACAAACTCGGTCGCGCCGCCGCCGTCGCGCGCCACGACGACGGGTTTTCCAGACAGCATTCCTTCCAGCGTGACGTAGCCGTAATCTTCATCGAACGGCAGGTAACAGACGCCGAGCGCGTTGGCGTAGAGGTTGATGATTTCCTCTTCGGCGACGAAGCCGCGCAGGCGGACGCGATCCCTGAGACCGTGCCGTTTTATTAAAGTTTCATAGTGCGCCATATCGCGTGCGCCTCCGGCGAAGACGCACTTAACGGGCGTGCGCGTGTGCGCGAGAGCTTCAATTAAAAGTTCCTGCCGCTTCTGCGGCTCAAGGCGACTCGGATAAAAGATGTAATCGCCCTGCTCGCCTGCTCGTAACTGCTCGGCGCGCGGCGGCGGATGATAAAGCGGCTCGCTCTCGATGTGGTTGTAATGCTTGAGCCGCGCGGCGACGGTCTTCGAGTTGGCGAAGACCTTTTTCGCTTCGGGGATAAAGCGATTATCGCAGTGGCGTATCCACTCGCGCACGCGCGCGCCTTCGGGAAAGGTCGAGAGATCGTCAAACGGCGTGCCCATCAGGTTATAAGCCGAGCGGTGCTGGTGCATAATCCACAGCACCTTGCGCGCGTGCGCGACGAGGTAAGCGGGGAACTTCATCCCGACAATCATATCTATGGGCTTACCGTTGGCTTCGCTCAAATCCAGCAGCCGCCACGCCAGCGCGCCGCGCATAATCTCCGCGAGCGGATACCACTTGAAAGGAAGCGCGACCACTTCGGCGTTGTAGCCCCCTGCGAGAAAAGCACGCCGCAAGCCTTCGACGTGCGACTCGGCTCCGCCCGTCGTAAAGGGAACCTGCGTCGTGCAGATCAGGATGTTGCGAATCATAAGCAGTCGAACAGTTCAACTCCCCGTCTCAAGTTCAAAATGAGTTTATAATACTGGTAACTTACCTGTGACAGCTTATCATCTGTCATAGATTGAAGATTTGAAATCCCGGATTTTCAATCACTCAACTTTCAGCTTTCTGTGCGCCGCCAGCGTCTTTGCGCAAAACTTGATTTCACGCAAGAGTGCGAAGAAAGTAAGGACGCTAACAACTGAAAATTTGCTTTCAGTCATCCCTGATTGCTGCGGGAGATGATGACCGATGTCGAAATATAAAGAAACGGAACGCGGGCAGGCGATTCGTCGCGGGCTGGAATTCATGTATCGCTCAGCCTGCGACCCGGAAAGCTTCGAGATTTACGGCCACGACTATTTGTTCTGTTTCAACTGCATCGCGGCGACTTCAAAGGACGCCGGGCTGCGGAAGATGGCGCGGGCGCTAGGCCGCGAGCGTGCGCGCCAGTGGCGGCGCGAGCATGAGGCCGTGCCGCAGGATGCCGACGCACACACCGTCGTCCAATTCGTCTTCGGCAGCGACGCGGCAGACCGTCTCGGCGTCGTTCAAAAATCTCTCCGCGCACAAATCCGCGAGGCCGCCGCTCGTTTTACGGCGCGTGATTATTTCAACTTCGACCCACAGACCGAACCGCCGCCGGAAGACGCGCCGGACACATGCGCCTGCGGAACAGACAATCCGCGCGGGCGCAAACGCTGCCGCAGTTGCCGCACGCGTCTGGAACTGTCGGGGCGCTACGGCGTCTGGATTGTCGCGCTCATCCGAACCTACATCGGTGAGCGCTACGGCGTCCAACTCGGCGCGCCCTACGCGGAAGTCCTCAAGTGGCAGCCCTTCATGACACCGTATCGCGGGTATGAGGGGGGAAACAATCCAGACTTTTACTGGACGGTATATGCCGTCACGCATGTCGCCTACACGCTGAACGATTACGGCGTCTATCAACTCTCGCCGCGCTGGCTGCCCCTTGAGTTTGAATTTCTGAAGAAGAATCTGAAAGCGTCCGTGGAGACGGAAGACCCTGAGATGACCGGCGAGTTTCTCGACACGCTCAAATCGTTCGGGCTGACAGACCGGCACGCGCTCATACGCGAAGGCTACGACTACGTTCTCTCCCGGCAAAACCCCGACGGTAGTTGGGGCAACACGGATGCCGAGGACACCTATCAACGCTACCATCCGACCTTCACAGCCATCAACGGCCTGCGCGATTACCGCTGGCACGGCACAGCTTTGAGATTCCCCGAACTGAAGCCCCTCTTGAAACAATGGGCTTGCGGCAAACTTTCGAGAGTCTGAAAGGCCGTCTTCTTGGCGGGGGGTGGGGGGTGGATAATTATATGACACCACCCCCCCAAAAC
>CAXTRQ010000054.1:0-4523 GCA_964246705.1 uncultured Pyrinomonadaceae bacterium | reverse complement strand
GCGGCTTATTTTGGGGGTGTGTCTGACACTCATTATCACCCCAATCCCCGCCAAGAAACCGAAAAGCACCCGCTATGCAAATATCTCAATATTGCAGACGGCGATTGACATCTCGCGGTCGTCGCGGTTCTCTGCGTCGGCGGGACGAGACTGCCATGTGCGGTCAGCTCGTATCTCAAGCTCAAAGTTCCCGGCATTGCCTGCGACCAACGCTTCGGGAATGTCGAGGCGTAGCTCGATCCAGCCGTAGCGGAAGAGTGAGAAAGCCGACAGCCGCTCGCCGTTCAGGAAAAATTCGAGTTCGACGGGACGCGCCGCGCCGAGGTCGGGCAGATGCGTCGTCAAGTCAAGCCGGATAGCGGAAACCCTCGCGGCTCTAAAGCGGACGCGCCCGCGCTCTGCCATCCAACGTGCAACCGGCGGCAGGACGTTCGGCTCGTGCCACCCTTCGTCGAACGTCGCGCGCGCGTCGCGGTCGAGACAGGCGCGCGCGGTTTCTTCAACCTTCGCGTCTGAGAAAAGCGCGCTGCGGTCTCGATGCTCGTTATAGAAAGCTCCGAGCGGCGCGTCCGAGGCTTTCAGGAAAATGTAGAGGCCGCTTTTCGGCAGATGAATGTTGAGGTCGGAAATTTTGCCGAAGACGTAGCCCATCGCCATGTCGAAGGCACGCCGCTCTTTGAAAGAAAGGCCGCGCAGGTAGTCGAGAAAATCCGGCTCAAACGGCAGCCCGTATTCGTCGGCCTGCTTGAGAAATTCTTCGCTGCTCAGGCAGAGCGCATAGCGCGGCTCATATTCGACATGGCTGAAGAAACGGCGAAAGCGCGCGGCGTGCTCCTCTTCTTCTTCGAGACCGACATGCCCATCAATCGAGATGAAATGCCTCAGTTCTTCCTGCGTCATCTCGTCGTAACCTTTTTGCGCGCGGCGGTCTGTGCATTCGATGCCGTGCATCGTAACGCCGCCGGGTCGCAGCACGCGCCTGATTTCAGAGAGCACCGCGTCCTTCTCTTCGGACAGGACGTGGCCGAGCACGTCGAGACTGACGACATAATCGAAACTCGCATCGGCGAAGGGCAGGCGCGAAAGTTCGGCCTTGCAGGTTGCGTCGTAGAGATTGCGCCGCGCGGCCAGCGCACACTCTCCAGAGAGATCAACCCCTGTCAGTTCGACGCCCTTTCGTTTGAGTAGCGCAAGCATGCCTGCGCCACAACCCACGTCGAGCACCGTAGAGCCTTCGCGCACGTTATCGTAAACCCACATCGTCCGCGCAAAGCGCATCTCGAAGCGTGAAAGCGGCGAGAAGTAGCGCGCGTCCAAAACCTCGTCCGAGACGAACTTGGTGCGATAGAACTCCTCTACGTCCTCGATTCCGGCGCGCGCATAGAGATCATTCTTAGGCATAAGAGTAGTGATAGAGCAAAAGCAAAAGCGGTGATTTCAAACAGCCATTCAAAAGGAAACGGTCTTTAACTTTTCAGTCGTCGCTCGTCGCTGCTTTTATCTCTCCGATGCGGCGCGCGAGTTCGGCGAGGCGCGCTTCGGTGTCGCGTCGCGCGCGGTCGTGCATGACCGCCGTCTCGCTCGCTCCGAGCGAAAGCTGGCGGAAGCTGACGCGTTGTTCTTCCAGCAGGTGCTCGATGCGCTCGCGCTGCTCGTCCTGTAAGTTGTGCCGGAGACTTTCGACAGTCTCGCGCTGCTCGTCGCGTAAAGCTTGTGTGTTGCGTTGGAGGCTCTCGACGGCGGCGCGATACTCGTCGCGTAAGGCCAGTGTATTCTGTTGGAGGCTTTCGACAGCCTCGCGCTGCTCGTCGCGTAAAGCTTGTGTGTTGCGTTGGAGGCTCTCGACGGCGGCGCGATACTCGTCGCGTAAGGCCAGTGTATTCTGTTGGAGGCTCTCGACAGCCTCGCGTAGTTGCGTCTCAAGCCCTTCGAGCCGCCCGTCCACGCGGGCACGCTCCGCCCTCTCAGATTCCAACGCGCTTTGCATCAGGGCGTGCTGCTGCGCGAGTCGTTGCTCGTAACTTCGCAGGGCTGAGAGCGTGTCGCGCAGCGCGTGATGAGCGGCGGCGTTAAAGTTGACCTGCTCCCATGTGTACCAGTGCGAGGCGCGTTTGATTTGACGCTTAATCCAGAGTTCGAGACGCGCGACGAAGCCGCTGCGATTGCTCGACAGCGGCGGCAGCCGATTCCACGCCCGCTCGGTCGTCGCCAGATTCGCTTCGAGGCGCGCGAGCGCCTCTGTGCCAAACGAGGACGCCTTGCCGCCTGCTTCCTGCATCGTGATCGAATCCTCGGACGCAGCCGCGCGGGCGACGATTGAATGCGCCTGCTGCCGGGATTGCGCCTGCGCTTCGGCGCGTACACGCTCGCGTATCTCGCGCAGTGTGTTTTCAACTTCGGTGTCAACCATGTGTGACGCTGCTTTCTGCCTGTGCGGACGGCGCATCCGACTTGATTCTCAAACGGCGCGTCGTCGCGCTCGCATTCAAATTGGCGATGCCTTCCAAAAGCATCAAACTGGTCACGCGAAAGAACAGCACGTCGTCGAGCCAGTCATAGCTGATACCTGCGCGGCTGTGGACGGCGAGCGAGATTGAATAACTGTCAACGCCGAGCCAGCAGTTGAAAGCAAAGCTGACCTCGATTATCTCACCGCCGCCGACCGCACCGAAATCAACGAGTTGCTCTTTCGTATTCGTGCCGTAAGCATGCAGGCCGTGACGGTTGCGAATCAGAAAGCCGACGACTGCATCATCCACATCCCTATGAAAACGGACGCGCACACGCACCGTCAGAGCCTCACCCGTCTCGATTATCTCGACCCGACGACGCGCGCCGTCAAGCAGCGCTGCGCTCAAGACTTCGGCGCTGCCGTCGCCATGACGATAAGAGTAACGAAGCGGCGCGCTCTGTTCATCAGTCCCATCGGAATCATCCGGCTCGCCGGTCGAAGCTTTGGGCGCGGTCGCGGCCTCGAACGCCTCTTCGCGCTCCATGATGATTTGCTGGTAACGATTGAGCACGTCGGCGGGACGACCGTCGGCCGTCATGCGCCCGGCGTTCAGCAGAATCGCGCGCGAGCACAGGGCGCGCACCGCCGCCGCATCGTGCGAGACGAAGAGCACGGTTGCGCCGCGCTCGTGAATCTCCTTGATGCGGCGCAGGCAGCGATGCTGAAAGACCGCGTCTCCGACGGCCAGCGCCTCGTCAATAATAAGAATGTCAGGCTCGACGCTCGACGCTATCGCGAACGCGAGACGGACATACATGCCGCTCGAATAGGTTTTGACCGGCTGATTGATGAACGCGCCGATCTCCGCGAACCGCTCAATCTCCGGCAGCAGTTCTTCGGTTTCGCGGCGCGTGAGACCCATTAGCGCGGCGTTCATCGTGATATTTTCGAGACCCGTGAACTCAGGATTAAAACCCGCGCCGAGTTCGAGCAGCGCGGCGATTCTTCCGTTTTGAAAGACGCTGCCGTGCGTCGGCTCAAGCGTCCCCGAAATGATTTGCAGCAGCGTGGATTTCCCGCAACCGTTCGGCCCGACGATGCCGACGGTTGTCCCCGCCTCAATCTCAAAATCCACATCTTTGAGCGCCCAAAATTCCCTGTGGCGCACGAGTCGCCCGCGCGTCAGCGACTCCTTCAGACGGTCGCCCGGTCGCTCATAAATCCGGTACTGCTTCGAAACGCGCTCGACGCGCAACGCAACGCTCATAACGCCAACCCTATCGTAGAAAAGTGACAAGTGACAAGTGAAGAGGGACGAGTTAAAGACAGCTTTGCTTCCATCATTCTTCACCGGTTACTGAAAACTGATTACTGTTTTCAGTTTTGCTCGTCACTCGTCACTTGCCACTTGTCACTGTAGAATGCCCGTATGATTTCTGCTCAGACGGCGAGGCGCGCAGTGTGGCGGCCTCTGTGGGAGTTGCCGGGAAAGTTCGACCTGATTGTGCCTCTGGCGCGACGCGAACTGGCGGCGCGCTATCGCGGCTCGGCGCTCGGACTCGTGTGGGCAATCCTGACGCCAATCGTGATGATTGCCATCTTCACCTTCATCTTCGCCGAAATCTTTAACGCGCGATTTGCGCGCGGCGGCTCAAGCTGGGATTACGCGCTTTACCTGTTCTGTGGGCTGCTGCCGTGGACGGCGTTTCAGGAAGCTTTGCAGCTTTCGGCAAGCACCATCGTCGCGCATGCGAACCTCGTCAAGCGCGTCGTCTTCCCTCTGGAGACGCTGCCGGTCGCGCAGACGCTCGCCTCGCTCGCCGGGCAACTGTTCGGCACTCTCGCGCTCCTGCTCGCCGCCGTGATTCTCCGCCGCGAATTGCATGCGACGATTCTATTTCTTCCGGTGCTGGTGATTCCGCAACTGCTGGCGACGCTCGGCGCGGCATGGTTCGTCGCCTCGCTCGGCGTTTTTATCCGCGATACGGCGCAGGCCATCGGCCTGCTGCTGATGGCTTGGATGTACCTGACGCCGATCATCTACCCAGAGACTCTCGTGCCCCCCCGATAC
>CAXTRQ010000053.1:0-33455 GCA_964246705.1 uncultured Pyrinomonadaceae bacterium | reverse complement strand
GAAGTGACGAGACGGAAGAACTTCACTTGCTCGTCACTTCTCACTCGTCACTACTTTTAATTGTTGTTGACGATTGGTAGAGCGTCGTCGACGCTGCCGTGCGGGCGCGGGATAACGTGGACGCTGACGAGTTCGCCGACGCGACGCGCCGCCGCCGCTCCGGCGTCGGTCGCCGCTTTGACCGCCGCCACGTCGCCGCGCACAATCGCGGTGACGAATCCTGCGCCGATCTTTTCATATCCGATGAGCGTGACGTTCGCCGCCTTGACCATCGCGTCCGCCGCTTCGATCATCGCCACCAGACCTTTTGTTTCAACCATGCCCAGTGCTTCTTGAGCCATTTATCGTCTCCTCTTAAATCGCAAATGGTAAATCGTCAATAGAAACTTTGTGTCAACAATCGTGGACGTTGAATCGCAGGTTGCGTCATCGTGAAGGAGTAAAGATTTCTACCTGTTCAAGACTGACGTTTGACGATTCACGAAATCCTCTGCGTGCGCGCCGCTTCGATTAGTAGTTCGACCAGTTCATCGCGCGTCAGGGAAATTTTGCCCGCGCCGTTGGTCGCCGCGCTCCGTGCGCCGTTGTCCTTTGAAGGGGCGGGGCGCTCGCCCGTCGGGCAGGTAATCTGCGTTTCGTGCAGGTAACCGCAAGACTGGCAACGCGCACGTTCGTCCAAGTATCCGGCGCGCTCGCGGACGTGGATGAGCTTTTCGATGGAGTCGGGCGGCAAGTTTCGCGCGCCGCCGAGCGAGCGCGCGAGAATCGCAATCTTGGCCGTGTGCTCCAATGTCTCCAAACGGTCGAAGGCTTGCCAGAGATGTTCGCCGTAGGCGACCGCGCCATGATTCGCCATCAGCAGCGCGTTGTGATGCCGGACGAGCGGGAGCATCGCTGCGGTCAATTCTTCGGTCGAGGGCGTGCCGTATTCCGCGAGCGGGACGCAACCGAGCGTCAGGATAACTTCCGACAAAATCGGCTGGTCAATCGCCAGCCCGGCGACGGCGAAGGCCGAGCCGTGCGGCGGGTGCGCGTGGCAGACCGCTCGAACGTCCGGGCGCTCGCGGTAAATCAGCAGGTGCATCGCCAACTCGCTCGACGCGCGCTTATCGTTGAGCGCCTTGCCATCCATGTCCGTGATGGCGAGCGAGTCTTCCGTCATGCGTCCCTTCGAGGTCTGCGTCGGGGTGGCGAGGATGCGCCCGTCTGCGAGGCGCACGCTGACGTTGCCGTCGGAAGAGACAACGTAACTGCGTTCATACATCAACTGGCCGACGCTCACGATTTCGCGTCGTGCTGTTCTTTCATCCATCTAAAGCCCTGCGGCCATCCTGTCACTGAGGCTGAACACGTAGTCCACGTCCTGCGTCACTGTGACCGGCTCGCCGTTCGTCGTCGCGGGAATAAACTTTTTCTGCCAAGCCACTTTCTTGGCCTCTTCCGTCAGGCCGAAGGGTAGCCCTTCGACGGTCTCGACGCTCGTCACGCTCCCGTTGGCGTTGAAGGTCACGCGCAAGCGGACGACGCCCGTGATGCCTCGATCCCAAGCCTCGCGCGTGTATTTCGTATTCGGCTCGGAGATGGGTATCAACGGTGTCGAGTCGCTCTGGGCGACGTTGCGGCGCGAATGAGAGCAACTGTAGGGGCGACGCACGCGTACCGTCGTGACCGGGCGACTGGTGCGCCAGTTGAAGAGATTGGCGAAACCTCCGAGGGTCGCGCCAAGCAATAGGGTCAGCATAAACGGCAAAGCTCTTTTCAAGAAGTACGAAGCGAACATAACGGGCGAACTCCTTCCTTTTAAGGCTTACAATTCCTGCTCTTCCCTCTGAGCAATCTCTTCGTAGGGAAGAATGGCGCGCGGGTTGGTAACACAGGTAATCTGCGGACGCGCCAGAAAATAAGATAGGCTCTCCAGACTGATTGTCAAGTCAACTGTTTTGACCTTCACGCCGAGCCGCGCATGCAGGCGGACGGGCGCAAAATTCAGCACCGCCTTAATGCCCGCCGACATCACCTGATTCAATACGCGCTGCGCGACGCGCGCCGGGACGGCGATGACGGCGACATCAATCTTCTCTTCACGCACGACGCGCGCCAGCTTTCGCACGTCTTGCACCGTAATCCCTGCGTGCCCGACGCGCGCGCCGATCTTCTCCCGGTCGTTATCAAACAAGGCGACGACGCCGAAGTTCGACGCGGTAAAGCCGTTGTAATTGGCGAGCGCCGTGCCCAAGTTTCCTGCGCCGATAATGCCGACGCGGTGCACGCTATCCAATCCTAAAATTTGCGTCAGGTGACGGCGCAGTTCGTCCACCGAATAGCCGACGCCGCGCACGCCGAACTCGCCGAAATAGGCGAGGTCTTTGCGAATCTGCGCCGAGTTGAGATTAAACTGGTCGGCTAACGCCTGTGAAGAGATGGTCTTGATTCCTGCTGCCGCCAGCAAATTCAAACAGCGCAGATAGACACTCAGACGATTCGTGGTCAGTTCCGAGATTTTTTCCGATTTCATTCCGTTACCTTTTCTAAAGCGGGAGCGGTCTTCAGTATAGCTCTAATAACCCCACCGCGAAAAGACACGCCTCGCCTTCTCGCGCTTTCGTTTTAAAAAGCTTGAGACCGGCGGGGCTACTCTCAAGCCACAATAATGTTTGACTTGCCCCCTCACTTTGGCGTAAGAAGCTGAGTGGCCTTCGAGCGCTTACGCGTGTCCCGACCGCCTTTTTTCCGAAGGAGTTCAAAAAGTCAATGCCATCTTTTATAACCCAACAACCGCACGCCCCCGCTAGCCCGACAAAGAATCGCACGTCGTCCGGCTTTTCGCTCGGCGCGCTGACGGAGACGCTGGCCGCTCTGCGCCGCGCGCCTGCGCTTGAAGAATTGGCGGGCTGGCTTCAGGAGGTCGAGGCCGAGCCGGAAGAGATGCGCCCGCACATCGGTTTCAAGGCCGGGACTTACGCCCGCCACCGTGTCTTTCGCAACGAGTTTGTCGAACTGCTCGTCCTCTGCTGGCGACCCGGACAGCAGACGCCCATTCACGATCACAATGGTTCATACGGCATGGTGCGCGTCTGCGAAGGCGTGATGTGGGAGACGCTGTTTGTGATGGACGAACGCGACGGTCTTCGTTATCAGAAGGCGCGCGAGTGGACGCCCAATGAGATAACAGGCGCGGACGTGCCCGACATCCATCAACTCGGCAATCCAGAGGTGAGCGGTCAGGATTTAATCACGCTTCATCTCTACGCACCGCCGCTCGGTAGCATCAACACCTATCGCATCGGCCGCACGGAATCAATCAGCACACTCTGGCTCAACAATTGGAATCCGACAATCTGAGCGCGTGCGACTACGGTCATCTCATCAATTCAGAGAGAATCCTGAAACCCGTCTTCCTCAACGTCCTTTTCTTTGCGTCTTTGCGCGAAAATTAGTTTCATGCAAAGACGCATCAAAGTTGAGCGATTGAAGATTCGAGATTTCATCTCTTTAAGTTGGAACCGTGTTTGCCGAACGCACCGCCTTTCCTCTACAATTCGTCTCGCACCAAACCAGAGCCGCTCCTGAAATTTCCGCTTTCGTGATGAAAGAATTTTTAACGAATGATCGCATACCTATCCGGCAACCTACTTTTCAAACAAGCGACCAGTGTCATTATTGATGTCGGCGGCGTCGGCTACGAGGTGACGATTCCGGTCACGACCTTCTACGACATGGCGGAGCCGGGCGCGCAAATCTCTCTGCGCATCTACACGCACGTCCGCGAAGACGCGCTGAACCTCTTCGGCTTCAACACGGCGCGCGAGCGCGAGCTTTTCATGCTGCTTATTTCCGTCAGCGGCATCGGCCCGAAATCGGGCATCGCAATGCTCTCAGGCATGAACGCCGACGAGATTATCACCGCGATTCGCACCAACAACCTCGCGCGCCTGACCTCGATTCCCGGCGTCGGCAAGAAGACCGCCGAGCGGCTCGTCATCGAACTGCGCGACAAGATGGCGGCGCTCACTTCGGCGGCGTTTGAAGAGGAACTGGCGGCGCGCGCGGCAGCCGGTGGGGGCGTTATGCCTCCGAGCGAAGACGCCTTGCGCGAAGACACTCTCTCGGCGCTCATCAATCTCGGATACCAGCGCGCGGCGGCAGAGAAAGCAATGATGCAGGCCACGAGCGAAGGCGGCGAACTCTCCGTCGAACTCCTCCTGCGCCGCAGCCTCCGCCACCTCTCGAAAGGATGAACGATGAACGCCGCAATGATGAACTGAAAACAGCAAGGCTTTTGTCTGAGAGTTCGTCGTTGCGGCTTCATCGTTCATAGTTTTTTATGGATGAACCTGTGAGTGTCCGTGAGGGCAAGACGATGGATGACGAGTCGCAGTTTGAGTTGTCTCTGCGCCCGACGCGCTTGGCTGAGTACATCGGGCAGAAGCGCGCGACGGAGAATTTGCGTATCTTCATCCGCGCCGCCTTGCAGAGACGCGAGGCGCTCGATCATGTCTTGCTGACCGGCCCGCCGGGACTCGGCAAGACGACGCTCGCCAACATTATCGCCAACGAGATGAGCGCGGAGTTGCGCTCGACCGCCGGGCCGGTCATCGAAAAGCCGGGCGACTTAGCCGCGCTGCTGACCAACCTGCAAGAGAGCGACGTGCTCTTTATTGACGAGATTCATCGTCTTAACCCGGCCATCGAAGAAGTTCTCTACCCGGCGATGGAGGATTACCAACTCGACATTATGATCGGGCAAGGGACGGCGGCGCGCTCGATTAAACTCGACCTGCCGAAGTTCACACTCGTCGGCGCGACCACCCGCGCCGGAATGATTACCGCCCCCTTACGCGGGCGTTTCGGCATCGTCTTTCATCTCAATTTCTACACCGCCGACGAACTTGAATTAATCGTCCGCCGCTCGGCCGATATTCTCGGCACGCAGATAGACGACGGCGGCTCGCGCGAGATTGCGCGGCGTGCGCGCGGCACACCGCGCATCGCCAATCGCTTGCTTCGTCGCGTGCGCGATTATGCCGAAGTGGAGTACGACGGGCGCATCACGAAAGAGGTCGCGGACTCCGCGCTCAACCGGATGGAGGTTGATACGTTCGGCCTCGACGAGATTGACCGCAAGATGCTGATGATGATTATCGAGCAGCACGCGGGCGGCCCCGTCGGTCTCTCGAATATCTCGGCGACGCTCAACGAAGAGAAGGAGTCCATCGAAGAGATTATCGAACCCTATCTGATTCAGATTGGCTTTCTCAACCGGACGCCGCGCGGGCGCATGGCGACACGGCTCGCCTACGAACATTTCGGCATCGCGCTGCCTTCGGCCCCCCAATTCAAATCCAACGGGCTGTTCGACGCCTAGAGCAATTTCAATTGAATATATGGCGACAAAGATTCATCACCGCCGCACACGGGGAAACACAGAGGAACCGCAATTCTCAGATTTCAGATTTGAAATTTCAAATCCTTATACCTTCTCTGTGTAGCCTCTCGTGTCCAGCTGTGTCTGCGGTGGTGAATATCAACCTAGAACTAAGCTCGTGATGCTTCAATCTCGCCAACGCTATTACTCGAACGCGCTGCTTCTCTTCGGCCTGTCTGCGCTCTACTGCGCGATGCTTGCGCTCTCTGCGGGCGCGTCGGCACAGGAGGAGCGACGCGGCGTGGTGCGCCCGCCCGCCCGACGCGCTCCCGCGAATAACACGACCCACAAGAGACGCAGCAGCGAGGCCGGCACGCGGCAGCAGCAGCAACAACGGACACAGAAGCAGGCCATCGCCGCGCTTCTCGAAACGGCGGAAGCCGCGCGTTCGTTCGTCGATTTTTTCGCCAAGGTCAGAATCCAAACGTCCGTCGCCGATCAACTCTGGCCTTTCGACGAACAGGCGGCGCGCGCCATTCTTCGTCGCGCGTGGGAGGCGACTAACGCCCCCGGCGTGGTCGCCTCGATAACGTTTGAAGGTGAATCCGAAACACAGGCGCGGGAATATCTGACGGCTACGCAAAGCTCTGTTATCGAGACGGCAGCCCGGCATGATGCGCGCCTCTCTGAAAGCTTCATGCAGGAGTTTTCGCGCGCGTTGGCGAAAGAAACAGGAGCGCCTGAACCGGACGCCGCGCCTGACGAGAGAGCTTCTTCACAGTCCGAAGGGTGGCGCAGTTTGAGCGCGAGCGGACAGCAACGTCTCTTAATCGCTACTTCGCTGCTTCGCGGAGGCGAATACGAACGCGCCGCGCAGTTTGCCGCACCGCTCGTCAGTGAAGGCGTCACGCGAGACTTGCTCGGCTTTATTCTTGAGTTTCGCCGTGCCGAGGCGCGCGCCGCCGACGCCCTCTACCTGCGCCTGATTGAGAGGACGCTCGCGGATGCCGGGGCTGAGGCCAACGCCGTCCTGCTGCTTTCGTCTCCCATCGTCTCGCCAGACTTGCTGGTCTCTATTGATAAAAACGGCGCGCTCAATTTTTCGCAGGCTTTTTACACTGACGCTCAAACGCGCGTCGCATCTCCGCCGGTACGTGCGGAGGTACGCCGCGCATTCTTCGACATGGCGGCGATTGTGCTGCTCCGCGCGCCCGCGCCGCGCGCCGACGACGCAAAGTCCGCAGGTGAAACAGCCGCGCGCTATTTCACCATCGGTCGGCTGCTGCCCTTCTTCGAGCGCGAGGCGGCGCAATATGCTCCCGCCCTGCACGCACGCCAGAGCGCGCTCAACTCTGAGATCGAAGCGAGCCGACGCGAAGCGCTCGCTTCGCGCACGGAGACGCGCGATTTTGCGCGCAAGAATTCGCGCGACCCGCTTAGTTCGAGGCTGGAAGAAGTCGCACGCGCAAGCGATGAGGCCGCGCGTGATGACCTGCGACTCAAGCTCGTGATGGAGGCCGCGCGGCTGAAGTTGTGGGAGCGCGCCCGTCGCGTCGCCGCCGAAATCGCGGATGCAGAAGCGCAGCGCAATGCGCGCCTCGTCATCGCTCTCTATCAAGTGTTGAACATCTCCGCAGCTTACGGCGACGAAGAGGAGGACGACTTTGAGCGTGCCGCAAGTTTTGTTCGGAGCGCCGATGTCCCGCCCGAAGTGCGCGCCGCAGGGCTGGCGCAGGCGGCAGGCTTAGCCTTGCGACGCGGCAAGCAATCACGCGCCGTCGAACTGCTCAACGAAGCGAACGGCTTTGCCATGCAAGCGCCAGCCGATACGTCACAGCGCGCGGCGGTCTTTGCACTGCTCACGCTCGCCTCCGAGCGCGCAGATGCCTCGCGTGTCTGGGAGATGTTTGCGACGCTCGTCGGCGCGGCTAACGGCGCGGCGGATTCTCTGAGCGACGCCGAACAGGGCTTTGAATTTGTGATTGCCACGCCGAAAGAGGAGAGCGAATTATTTATCGCGCCCGCGATGCCGTTTCGTCTCGAAGAAGTTTTTGCGACAATGGGGCGGCTCGATTTTTCTCGCGCCTTAAGTGAAATCCGTCTGCTCAAAGATGAAGTGACGCGAGCCGAAGCGTCTGTCGCCGCCGCTCGCGCGGTCTTGCGTCCGGCGCAAGAAAAGCGCAAAGCTATGTGAGCGCTTTTCGGATCAGGCCATTTAGATTTAAATCATGCAACGGTTCTCCTTTTTCTCAAGGCACTCGTGGGGCGTGCGAAATCTCGCGCCGTGGACGACAATTCTCAGCCACTCGCTCCACCAGTTTCACGAAAATGATCTGTTCACGCCCGCCGCCGCGATGAGTTATTTCGGGCTGCTGGCGCTCTTTCCCGCGCTGCTCGCGCTGCTCGCGCTGAGCAACCGGATGGCGGCGGGCAGCGAGATGCTGGCGCGGATTGTCGAGGTCTATCCGGGTTCGGGTGAATTCCTGCGCACGACCGTGCGCTCGCTGAAAGATGTCGGGCCGAGCATCATTGTCAGTTGCGTCGTCGTGACGCTCTGGGCAGGCTCTTGGGTTTTCGCCGTCGTCGAGCGCGCGGTCAATCGCATCTGGGGCACACGCCCGCGCACGTTTCTGCACGGGCGCGCGATTACGCTCGGCATGATCGGCCTCGTCGGTCTGCTGCTCGTCGTCTCCGTCTTCTTCACCTCGATTCTCGTCGCCCTCCAACAGCTTGCCGAACAGCTTCCGGTGCTTGTGCCGAAGCGGCTGGAGTGGCTGTCGCTGGTCGGCAGCGCCTTCTGGCAATTCATCTTTGCGCTGACGAGCATCATCGTTACCATCACACTCTTTACGCTCGTCTATCGTCTCGTGCCGAGCGGTCGCGTCACGCTGCGCGACACGATGCCGAGCGCCGTCGTCGCCGGACTGCTCTGGGAGGCCGCGAAATACATCTTCGCGTGGAGTCTTCAATATTTTCATTACGACCAGATTTACGGCCCGGTCGGGGCGGTCGTCGCCGTCCTCACATGGAGCTACGTGTCGAGTTTGATACTGATGTACGGCGCGCAACTCTCGGTCGTTCTCCATCAGGAGCACACGGTCGCAGAAATGTCTGCGGAAGCGCCCGCATCCCCGTCTTAAAACGATGAACGCCACGATGCCGCAACGTTGAACTGTTAGGCGAAAGACATTTCACTTTTAATTCAACGTTGCGGCGTTTGTTATCCATGCTGATTTCAGATTTCGACTACAAACTGCCCGCCGAGTTGATCGCGCAGCACCCGCTCGAACGACGCGATGCGGCGCGGATGCTGGTCGTCAACCGGCGGGAAGCGAGTTGGCGCGACAGTTCGTTTTCCGAGTTGCCGACGCTCTTGCAGGCGGGCGATGCGCTTGTCGTCAATAACACGCGCGTCTTTCCCGCGCGCTTGATCGGGAGACGCGAGCCGACGGGTGGGCGCGTCGAGTTGCTGCTCGTGCGACGGCAGGGCGACGGCGACCAGCATTTATGGGAGACGCTCGCGCGTCCGGCGCGGAGACTTGAGACGGGCGCGCGTCTCTCTTTCGGCGATGGGCGCTTAAATGCGGAAGTCGTCGGCGTGTCCGTTGACGGAGGGCGTGTTGTGCGGTTCGAGGCCGACGGCGATTTCGATGCGCTGCTCGAAGAGTTCGGACAAATGCCGCTGCCGCCCTACATCAAGCGCGACGGCGACGACGCGGAGACCAGCGCGACAGACCGCCAGCGTTATCAAACCGTCTATGCCGAACGGCGCGGCGCGATTGCCGCACCAACCGCCGGACTCCATTTCACGCCGCGCGTGCTTGACGAGTTGCGCGCACGCCGCGCGCGAATCGCGGAAGTCACTCTGCACGTCGGCTACGGCACGTTCGCGCCCGTCCGCGCGGAGAACTTGAGCGCGCACCGCGTCGCACCCGAATCTTTTGAAGTCACAACCGAAGCCGCAGAGACGATCAACTCAGCGCGCAGAGAGCAGCGGCGTATCGTCGCCGTTGGCACAACGACTGTCCGCGCTTTAGAATCGGTGTCGGATGAGATGGGGCGCGTGCGTGCCGGGCGCGGCGAGACGGGGCTGACCATCACACCGGGCTGGAAGTTTCGCGCCGTGGATGCGCTGCTGACGAACTTTCATCTGCCGCGTTCGTCGCTGCTCGTCCTCGTCGGCTCATTCATGGGGCGCGAACTCGCGCTCGCCGCTTACCAGCATGCGGTGGGCGCGCGCTATCGCTTTTACAGTTACGGCGACTGCATGCTGATAATTTAATGAATCCTGAACCGTAAAAAGTGCATCGAGGAAAACCCTCGCGCTTCACTATTTACTATTCACTATTCACCATTTACCATTTACGAACTATGGCTGTGCTGAAGAAGATTCGCTCGCGTCTGTTTTCGTCGGGCACGGAAGAAGGAGCAAGCGCGACGGACGGCGCGGCGGGATTCGGCGCGGCGACCTCTCCGCCCGCCAAAGCCCGCTATGATGTCCGCCCGATGACCGTCGCACATCTGGAAGAATGCTGGCGGCTCGACCAGCGCTGCTTTGTTGACGGCGAAGCCTACAGCCGCGAGACTTTTGAGTATCTTCTGACCTCGCCCGACTCCGTCTCTTATCGCGCAGTGACGCACGACGGTATAATGGTCGGATTCATCGTCGGACTCATCGAACCACAGGCGACAGGCCACATCACGACCGTCGGCGTCGCGCCCGAACACCGTCGCCGACACATCGCCAACCGGATGCTCGAAAAGGTTGAAGATGGCTTTCGACGCTACAACGTCCGCACCGTACGCCTCGAAGTTCGCTCCGTCAACACGGGCGCGCAGCAACTCTATCGCAATCTCGGCTACATCGTCACACAACGCCTTCCGCGTTATTACTCAAACGGCGGCGACGGCCTGCTGATGGTCAAATCTCTCGACTGAAAAAGCGAAAGTTAAAAAAGTTAAAAGGCAAAAGTTGAAACCAAGTCGTCTTCACTTTTGCCTTTTAACTTTTTTAACTTTCGTCTTGATTCAGCTTTTCCGCAGTTCCGTCAAAACCTGCTTGGCGACCGACTTGAGCGTGTCGAAGACGCCGGGGCCTTTGGCGGCGACGGCTTCGTGGACGGGTTCGTCTTTACGTTTCAGTTCAGCGACGAGGTCTTCGACGGGGACGACATTAGGCAGGTCGCGCTTGTTGAGTTGCAGCACGTAAGGGAGTTTGAGCAGGTCGTAGCCGTTCGCCTGAAGATTCTCTTCCAGATTGTAGAGCGATTCGATATTGGCGTCCATGCGCTCTTCCTGCGAATCGGCGACGAAAACGACGCCGTCGACCCCTTTGAGAATCAGTTTGCGGGAGGCGTCGTAGAAGACCTGTCCGGGCACTGTGTAGAGGTGAAAGCGCGTCTTGAAGCCGCGCACCGTGCCGAGTTCGAGCGGCATGAAGTCGAAGAAGAGTGTGCGGTCGGTTTCAGTCGCGAGGCTAATCAGTTTGCCTTTGGAACCCGGCGCGGTCGAATCATAGATGTATTGCAGATTAGTCGTTTTGCCGCATAAGCCCGGCCCGTAGTAGACGATTTTGCAGTTGATTTCGCGTGAAGCGTAGTTGATGAAAGTCATAACATTCCCGTCACAATGAGATTGGAGTCTGGAATCTAAAGTCTAAAAGTTGAACCGGAACCCCTCGTCTGAACTTTAGACTCCAAACTCCAAATCTTGAGACTTCAAACTTTAATTAAAAAGGCTGTCAATATCCTCGTCAGTAATCTCCGCAAAGAGCGAATCGTCCGAATCTTTTCTCTCCGCCGAGATGCGCGCAATCTCATCGAAGATTTTCGCCAGTTCCCGCGAAGCCTGTTTGACGCGCAGTTTGACGAGGCCGAGGCTGGAACGCTCGTTGAAGACGACGACGAGCAGGACGCGCGTGATGATGCAGATATGAATGCTTTCGCGCTCGCCCTCATGCGAGAGCGTCGGGAACTCTTTCTCCCCGATGAGCCGCGCCATGCCCCCCGTGGCGGCGACGTTCCCGGCGGCCAGAGAGGCGAGACTGGTTGTGTCTAAATTACCCACATCTCCCTGTACGGCGATCTGTTGACCGTTTTTGTCCACCAGAAAAACGACGCGGGCTGAGGATTCTAAACGCAGCTTGTCGAGAACAGACGTAATCTGTTCATACTGCTGCTCGTGCATTATGATAGGAGTGTCTGTCATTCGTACAGGCTCTTTCTCTTGCAGGCGCGGGCTAGGTGGGATAGGGCTGGCTGCCGGAAGTCTCTACTTAGAACTTAAATTGAAGATTGGAAAGGAGTTTGCTCGTCTGTCCTTGGCCGCACGCCTGCGAGCATCCTTCACGATGGCAAGGCATCGCAACCCCCAAATCACTCTAGCATAGCGTCTCGCGCGACTTCAACTGTTTTTCCATGTTGGCCACCGCCATAACCTCACCTAATTGCCCGTGGATGACTGCAACCTCCACTGTTACGTTGCTTTATGCCCCCTGCTGTGCTAAGCTCCCGCCGTCTTTTTGAGGCTCCAAGTGCTTGGAGTTATCTGTGAAAAACGAGTGCTTCGCATGAGCGATCCAGTCATCAAGGGTGCTAAAAGGCTTGCCTCTCGCCCCACTGCACCCCATAGCACGGCATCAAAATCTACGGCCAAGAGCCGTAAGGTTGCGGAAAAGCCGACGCGCCCGACTCCGCTTCCCAAACGTTCGGCGGCAGAGAAAGCTCCCGTGCGTAAAGCCACCCCTGTGAAAAAGTCCTCAGCCGCGTCGGGCGCAAAAGCTCCACGCTCGGCGGCGAAGCCAGCTAAAAGCGCCGTCCAGACCAAATCTTCGACAGCGAAACCTCGCGCCGAGAAATTGGCTAAGCCCAAACAGACGGCGCGACCGGCAACTCCGCCCCCAGCGCCGAAAAAGGCTTCCAATGCCCCGGCATTGAAGTCACGCGCAGCAAAAACACCCCCGAAACAAGTTTCCGCCGCAAAATCCGGCGCGAAAACACCCGCTTCCAAGCCAACAATCGCCGCTCCGCGCCAGCCGACGCGCGACGAAGCAGCCGCCTTGAAAGCTTTCGAGCGGGCGCATAAAGAATTTACGCGCGGCCACTTTTCCGAGGCGCGGATGCTCTTTCGCACACTCATCGAGCAACATGGAGGCGTCTCGGAGGTTACGGCGCGTGCGCGCATTTATCTCAATATCGCCGAATCGCGCCTGCGCACCGAGACGGCGCTGCCGCGTGATGCCGAATCGCTCTATGATCGCGGCGTGATCGAGCTTAATCGCGGCGAATACGTCGCCGCGCAGGAGATGTTCGAGCGCGCCTTAAAGAGAGAACCGGAAGCGCCCGACACGCACTACGCGCTGGCGGCGACGCGCGCACGGCTCGGCTCGGTCGAACTTGCTCTCCAATCGCTCGAACGCGCGCTCACGCTGCGACCCGCATTGCGCGTGCGTGCACAGCACGACCCAGACCTCGTCCCACTACGTAATGAGCCGGAGTACGAGCGTATCATGTTCCCCTCAACTCGCCTGTGAAGGGGCATCCGGCAATCATTCCTTCCTTTCCCCAATCCTTTGATTTCAACCTTGATTCAACGCCCTGCGCTTTGAAAGCCTATGTCTTTTGAGTATGATTTCAATATTGGCGGTCTTGCGCCTGTCGGCTCAGGTCAGGAGATCGAGAATTTGCAGACGAACAACGAACGCGGTCTCAAGCTCGTCGCCATCGGCGGCGGCACGGGTCTCTCAACTGTGCTGGCCGGATTGAAAGAGCTTGTTGACGATTCCTATTCAAGCCGCATATACCTCAATTCGCTCTCGGCCATCGTCACGGTCTCGGACGACGGTGGAAGCTCTGGCCGCCTGCGCGACGAGTTGCAGATTCTCCCGCCGGGCGATATTCGCAATTGCATGGTCGCGCTCTCCGAAGACTCGACGCTTCTATCGCGCCTGTTCCGCTACCGCTTTCGCGGCGACGGCGAACTCGGCGGCCACAGCTTCGGCAATCTCTTTCTCGCCGCGCTGACGGAAGTCACGGGAGATTTCGTCGAGGCCGTCAGGCTTTCGTCCGAAGTCCTCGCCAGCAAGGGGCGCATCTACCCTGCGACTTTGAATGACGTGCGCCTCGTCGCCGAACTCGAAGACGGCACGACTGTGCGCGGCGAGACGCGCATCACGGCCTCGAATGCGGCCATCAAACGTCTGCGGCTTGAGCCGGAACAATGTCTGCCGCTGCCCGAAGCGCTCGCTGCGATTCGCGCCGCCGATGTCATCACGATTGGGCCGGGGTCTCTCTACACGAGCATCCTGCCGAACCTGCTGGTCTCGCGCGTGGCTGAAACCATCGGCGCATCTCGCGCGATTAAAGTTTTCATCTGTAACCTGATGACGCAACCCGGCGAGACGAATGGCTATACGGCGCGTCGTCATCTTGAGACGGTCAAGCTCTACGCGCCTGAGATTAGTTTCGACTACACTATCGTCAACGACCGTCCGGTGACGGACGAACAAGCAGCGCGTTATGCCGCCGAAGGAGCGCGGCAGATCGGTATGACCGATCACCTGCTGGAGACAACTTTCGGAGACGAAACGGCGATTGTGCGCGCCGACCTGCTCGATGAAGGCGAGAAGGTACGCCACAGTCCCGAAAAGCTTGCGCGAGTCATTATCGCCTGCTACGAACAGGCGTGTGCGCGCCCGACCGCGACCACTATCGCCACAAGCTGAAAGAACACAATGGAGAAACAACCCCATTCCGCCTCGCAGGGAACGCCGCCAAACGTCGCCGCCGCTGCGCCGCCGCTCGATGTGCTCATCCTCGCCGCGGGCTTGGGTACGCGGATGCGCTCAGGCACGGCCAAAGTTCTGCACGAGCTAGGCGGGCGACCGCTTATCGCGCATGTTTGCCGCACCGCCGCGGCCTTAATGAAAAGCGCGCGACCCATCTATATCATCGTCGGTCATCAAGCGGAAGAGGTTAAAGCCGCCGTGCTCGAAGAACTGGGTGAAGGCGGCGCGGTCTTTATCACGCAGATTGTCCAGCGCGGCACGGGCGACGCAGTGATGGCGGCGCGCGAAGCTTTAGCCGATGCCAACTCGACGCTGCTGGTTCTCTCCGGCGACGTGCCGTTCGTGCGCGCGGAGACGCTCGGCGCGCTCATCCATCAGCATCGCACACATCGCGGGCGCGGCGCGGCTTGCACTGCTCTGACAGTTAAACTCGAAGACCCGACTGGCTATGGTCGGATTGTCCGCGACGCCGAAGGCCGTTTCGAGCGCATCGTCGAACAGAAGGACGCGACGCCGGAAGAGCGGCAGCTTAACGAAATCAACGCCGGAATTTATTGCTTCGAGACGCGCACACTCTTCCCTACCCTCGAACGCGTCCAGCCCGTCAATTCTCAGGGCGAATACTATCTGACGGACGTGCCCGGCATCCTGCGCGCCGACGGTGAAGACGTGAGCATCCATCTCCACACGGACGCGCGCGAAGTCTCCGGCATCAACACGCGGATGGAACTCGCGGAGTTTGAGCGCATTCTTCGCAATCGGACGCTCCGTCGTCTGATGCTCGACAGCGGCGTGACCTTCATTGACCCGCAGCACACCTACGTCAGCCCCGAAGCGCACATCGGGCGCGATACAATTATCTATCCGGACACGCACATCGAAGGGCGTACCACCATCGGCGAAGGCTGCGTGATACGCTCCGGCGCGCGCATCACCAACTCGCGCATCGGCAACGCCGTCCAGATTAAAGACCATACCGTGATTGTTGATTCGGACGTAGCAGACCGTTGCTCAATCGGCCCATTCGCGCACCTGCGAATGAACTCACTCCTCGAAGACAGCGCGAAGGTTGGCAATTTCGTCGAGATGAAGAAATCGCGCCTCGGCACAAAATCGAAGGCGCAGCACTTAACCTATCTCGGCGACGCGACCATCGGCGACCGCACGAACATCGGCGCGGGCACGATCACCTGCAACTACGACGGCAAGAACAAGCACCCGACTATCATCGAAGACGACGTGAAAATCGGCTCGGACACGATGCTCGTTGCTCCCGTCCGCGTCGGCGCACGCTCCGTCACAGGCGCAGGCTCGGTCGTGACCAAGGACGTGCCGCCCGACACGCTCGTGGCGGGCGTTCCGGCGCAAATCAAAAAACTCATCAACCGCGAGACGCCCCCCGTCGCGCCGCCTGAGAACGCGGCGACGGAGAAGCCCGACGCGGAAGAAGCGGTCACGACACTTACGAGTGACAAGTGACAAGAATTAATTTTTTAAAGGACATTTAAAATTTATGTGCGGCATTGTTGGTTACGTCGGAAACAAACAGGTTGTGACCGTTATTCTGGACGGGCTGCGTAAGCTCGAATATCGCGGTTATGACTCGGCTGGGATAGCCGTCGTTGACGAATCTCACAGGCTCGACATTCGCCGCGCCGAAGGCAAGCTGCGGAACCTCGAAGAAGCGATTCGCCTCAAACCGCTCGACGGGACATACGGCATCGGTCACACGCGCTGGGCGACGCATGGCCGACCGAAGAGAACGCGCACCCGCACCGCGATTGCACGGGACGCGTCGTCGTCGTCCATAACGGCATCATCGAAAATTATCTGAAACTCAAAGACCGCCTACGCACGAAAGATCACCGCTTCGTCACGGAGACGGACACGGAAGTGATCGCGCATCTCATCGAAGAATATCTCCGCGAGGAAGATTCTTTCGAGAAGGCTGTGCGCCGTGCGGTCGCCGACCTGCGCGGCATCTTCGCGCTCTCGATTATCTCGACCGACGAACCCGACACGATTATCGCCGTCCGGCAAGGGCCCCCCGTCGTCATCGGCCTCGGCGACGGCGAGTTCTTCGTCGCCTCCGACGTTCCGCCCATCCTGCAACACACGCGCGACGTGTTTTTCTTAGGCGACGGTGAGATCGCCGTGCTGACGAAAGACGCCGTGCGCGTGACGAACTTCGAGGGCGACGGCGTCGAACCCTCGCAGCAGCGTATCACTTGGGACCCGATCATGGCGGAGAAGGGCGGTTTCAAGCATTTCATGCTCAAGGAAATCTACGAGCAGCCGCGCGCCGTCCGCGACACCGTGCAGGGTCGTGTCTCGCTCGACACGGGGCGCGTCTACTTGGACGAGATGAACATCACGCCCGCCGAGTTCAAACAGTTCGACCGCGTGATGATTGCCGCCTGCGGCACAAGCTGGCACGCCGGACTCGCCGGGAAATACATGATCGAACAACTGGCGCGCGTCCCCGTCGAAGTCGACTACGCATCGGAGTTTCGTTACCGCGACCCGGTTATCAACGAAAAGACTCTGCTCGTCGTTATCTCTCAATCCGGCGAGACGGCGGACACTATCGCCGCACTGCGCGAGGCGAAAGAGCGCGGCGCGAAGATTCTCGCCATCTGCAACGTCCAAGGCTCGATGATTACGCGCGAATCCGACGGCACGATTCTGACGCACGCCGGGCCGGAAATCGGCGTCGCCTCGACGAAGGCTTTCACCTCGCAGATGATCGCGCTCTATCTCTTCGGTCTTTACCTCGGACAGTTGCGCGGCGCGCTCAACGAAGCGGGGGCAAAATTTCACGCGCAGGAACTAGCTGAACTGCCCGTCAAGATTGAGCGACTGCTGAGCGTCTCGGACGAGTTCGAGGAACTCGCCAAGGAATTTTTCCGCTCGACGGACTTTCTCTATCTGGGTCGCGGCATCAACTTTCCGGTCGCACTCGAAGGCGCACTCAAATTGAAAGAGATTTCCTACATTCACGCGGAGGGCTATCCGGCGGGCGAGATGAAGCACGGGCCAAACGCATTGATTGACGAGCGACTCCCCGTCGTCGTCATCAACACGCGCGAGGAGGGCAACCACGCGTCGGAACTGCGCTACGAGAAAACACACTCGAACATCGTCGAGGTCAAATCGCGTGAAGGCGTCGTGCTCTCCATTCTGACCGAGGGCGACGAGATGTCTTCCGCCGTCTCCGACTACAAGATTGAAATTCCGCCCGCCTCCGACCTGCTCTCGCCGATTCTCGCGGTCATTCCGCTGCAACTGCTCGCCTACCACATCGCCGTCCGGCGCGGCTGCGACGTAGACCAACCGCGCAACCTCGCCAAGTCCGTGACGGTCGAATAGAGAAATAGAAGGGGCCGCAGAGAGTTATGTACGGACAATAAAGTCGTACAGTAGACAATAAAGTTGTAAAGGGACAGTTAAAGTTGTACAAAACACTCCGCAAGTGAGTTATCGCTTGCGGAGTACCTTTTTATGGCTAAACACAGACACCTTTGGTCGAAAGCGACTTTCAACAAGTTCCTAAAGGAAGGACGCGGACAAGGGCGTGGCGAGGAGTATAAGCCATGGATTACCATCCACGATTTTCCCTCACAGGGGCGTAGTCATCGTGCGCTGGGCTGGAAAGCGAGGCGGGTTCAACACTTCCTGTCTGACCACGAGATGCGTTATCTCTATCTGCTCGATTGGTCTGATTCTGTTACTGACGTTAGAGAACAGTTCCCACTCATTGAGTACGACATCACACAAGAGATAGCGAAAGACATGGGGGTTAAACACCCTACCGATGCCAAGAGCGGATTCCCCTATATTCTTACGACGGATTTCCTCATTTCAATTTACAGCGACGGGAAAATCGTAGAAATTGCGCGCACAGTTAAGCCCGCTAAGGAACTCGAAGGCACCAGAGTTATCGAGAAGTTTGAGATTGAGCGTCGCTACTGGATTGCGAAAGGTGTTGATTGGGGAATCGTAACGGAACATGAAATACCGCGCATTTTGGCTGCGAACATCAATGTGATTCATTCGGCATACAAGCTGGAAGCCACCCCGGAGATGGATATTCCGAATCTTCTCTTGCTGGCGAAAATGCTTAAGGACAGACTCCGAACCAGCAATGGCTCAATTAGCGGCGTTACAACAAATCTGGATGAAGAGATGAACTTGAGCGGCGGCACTTCTCTTGTCGTGTTTAAGCACCTCGTTGCTCGCAAAGAAGTGTTGTTGGACATGGGTAAGAAACTTGACTTCACTCGTTCGGTTAACTCAATTCAAAGCATCGCTGCCGATAGTTCCTATGGAGCGATTTCAGCATGACTATCGTACTCGCCGTAAATAATCTGATTCAGCGTAATGGCCCATTAGGTGAGGCCGTCATAGAGAGAGTCCTTTGGCTTGATGAGAGAGAAGACTCGGCTTTCATCATCGAGGTCGAAGGCGGGAAAGGAATGCCGCAACGCGTCAAAGTGTCTGAGTTGCAGGAAGAAGTAGATGCAGGTCATCTCTCTGTCTTAACTGAGGACAAATGGGTGCGGGTATTGGACGAACACAAGCTTTCGGATAAGCAGAAAAGCATTAGGGATAGAGCATGGGAAATTGTTGAACCGCTCGTTGCCGGTGATGCAGAGCCGGACATCTTTGATAAGAAGATTCGTGGTTCACTGCTTAATGAGGCGGCGCGGAAGCATGGAGTGACTGTCAAGACTGTTTACAAGTACCTGCGTAAGTTTTGGCAGCGAGGCAAAATCAAGAACTCTTTGTTACCCGATTATGAAAACTCCGGTGCGGCTGGCAAAGAGAGAAAGGCAGGAGAACAAAAACGCGGCCAACCTAGAAGGTATGCCTTTGATTCCAAAATCGGTGTTGGCATCAACGTCGATGAAAGCATCAAGAAAATTTTCAGGGTTGCGATTTCCAAGTTCTACCACAATCCGAAAGAGACCTCGCTGGCGACCGCCTACGACTTGATGCTCAAAGAGTATTTCGCCGAAGACTTCTACTTTGAAGGAAACGCGCGCAAGTCTATTCTCGTCTCACAAGAGCAGAAGCCGACCTTTAGACAGTTCAGATACTGGTTTGAGAAAGAACAGGACATCAAGAAAACTCACTTGTCACGCGGCGGTGCGCGGAAGTACGCTCTCGAAAGCCGTGCGCTTTTGAGTAGTTCTACGGCTGAGGTCTATGGACCCGGCTCGCGGTATCAAATCGACGCTACGGTTGCCGACATTTATCTCGTATCCCGTTACAACCGCAATTGGATCATCGGCAGACCTGTCGT
This sequence comes from uncultured Pyrinomonadaceae bacterium, assembly GCA_964246705.1. Lineage (GTDB taxonomy): Bacteria > Acidobacteriota > Blastocatellia > Pyrinomonadales > Pyrinomonadaceae > DASZCR01. The sequence goes on along the minus strand of CAXTRQ010000053.1, from coordinate 14,000 downwards.
TTATCTCATTGTCGATGTCTTTAGCCGCATGGTCGTAGGCATTGATGTAGGGCTTGAAGGGCCATCTTGGATTGGCGCAATGATGGCTCTCGCCAATGCTGCGGCGGACAAAGTGACTTTTTGTAGAGAGTACGGCATCTCCATCGCCGAAGAAGATTGGGCGTGCCACCATCTGCCGGATGCGATACTCGGAGATCGTGGCGAGATGGAGAGCCGCATGGTTGAGGCTCTCATCGCAAATCTTAATGTTCGCATCGAGAACGCCGCCCCTTATAGGGGAGATTTGAAAGGCATCGTCGAACGGCATTTCTGTACAATTCACCAAAAGGTCAAACCGTTCCTGCCGGGCTACGTCATCCCTGACGCAAATAAGCGACTTGGTAAGGATTATCGGCTCGATGCCAAGCTAGACATATATCAATTCACGGAAATTATCATTCACTGCGCGCTCCACCACAACAACGGTCAGTATCTCGAAAGCTATGACCGCGATGCAACGTTGGTTTCCGAAGATGTCCCGGCAATTCCTGTTGAACTATGGAAGTGGGGCATAAAGAATCGTTCGGGTAGGTTGAGGGCATTTCCCGAAGACACCGTGAAGTTGAACTTAATGCCGACTGATTCTGCTCGAATCGCTGAAGATGGAATACGATTCAAGAAGATGCGCTATAGCTGTGAGAAGGCTATTCGGGAGAACTGGTTCGAGCGTGCGAGAATTAAGAAGCGGACGGAGCAGATCGAAATTTCCTACGACCCTCGAAACACCAATTACCTGTACATCAAGAGCCAAGATGGCCGTAGCTTCGAGAAGTGTTACCTACTGGACTCTGAAGAACGCTACATGAACAAAAGCGTTGCAGAAGTCGAATACTTAATCGAACATGAAAAGTACCAAAAGCAAAGGCATACAGGCGATAAACAGCAATCAAAGGTTGACCTCGCAGCGAACATTGAAGGCGTTGTTCGCATGGCGGAAGAGATGACCGATCAAGTTCAAGACAAAACCGCGAGCAAAGCGAGCCGGATCGCCAACATTAAGGGCAACCGCTCGTTCGAGAAAAACAGTCTGCGTGAGGAGCAGGCTTTTGAGTTAGGTAAAACTGCTCCCGAATCCGGCTCGATTCAGAGTATCAAGTCTAAGGTCACCGACGACGAAACCGAGGAACCGTTTAAACAACCCACCTATCTCGAACTTTTACGGCGGAAGAGAAAGGCTTTGAAAGATGATGCCGCCGAGTAATCTTTTCGGCATTCCGAATGGCGGCCTTGCCGAGGTTGCGGAGTATAACGATCAACCTTTGGTTGAGTACAAAGGCAATCCTCTTATCGAAGTGTTACCGCCGATTCTGTCCAAAGATCAGTTCGTCGAGGCCGTCTCGGAGTATCCTGCCTTTGATGAAAGCGAGAAGAAGCTGGACTCATGGGTACGGCTGCACTGCGTCGAACGGTTATTACGCTTTTTCCAGCCGCTTGAGAGACACATCGATCTTGAGCAAAAGATTTCCCGTGTGCTCCGGCAAGGCTATTTGGCGCGCAACCCGCTCGCTCCCGTATATGCCACTCGTCTAAGCCAAATCAACAAATCAATCAAATCCGCGCGCGAGGACAAAACCGCGTCGTTCACCAAGTACGTGAATACACCGTCCTCTGCGTCCGGTTTCACGGTGATTGGAGTGTCGGGCGTCGGCAAGTCAACAGCAGTCAATCGAATACTTGGTTTGTATCCGCAGATCGTCCTGCACTCTGAGTATCAAGGCACACCACTCAACGCTTACCAAATCGTTTGGCTTAAGCTGGACTGCCCTCATGCCGGTTCGTTGAAAGGCTTGTGCATAGATTTCTTCATCGCAATTGACAAGCTGTTGGGAACCGACTATCACCGCAAGTTCGCTTCACGCCAGAACTCAGAGGACACGATGTTGGCGCGGATGGCGTTGGTAGCCAGCACCCACTCGCTCGGCGTTCTCGTGATAGATGAGATTCAGGATTTAAGCACCGCAAAGAGCGGAGGTTCGGAGAAGATGCTGAACTTCTTCGTCAAGCTGGTAAATACGATAGGCGTTCCCGTCGTTCGCATCGGCACGAACAAAGCGTTGCCAATCCTGCAAGGAGACTTTCGTCAAGCACGGAGAGGAACCGGCGAGGGCGGCGTTTACTGGGAGCGTATGATGCGGGACACGCCGGAGGAAAAGGAGATATGGCGCTTCTTTGTAGAAGGCTTCTTCGATTACCAATGGACGCGCAATTCCGTGAGTCTTACCGACGAGTTGGATGAGTTACTACACGAAGAGAGTCAGGGCATCGTTGACATCGCCATCAAGCTGTTCATGATCGCGTAGTGGCGTGCGATTGCGGTCGAGTCCGAACTCATAACGCCCGATCTCATCAAGCAGGTTGCATCAGATAGTCTCCATTTAGTCAGACCGATGCTCGACGCCCTAAAGTCAGGCGACAAGGAACGCATCGCCAAGTACAGCGACATAAAGCCGCTCGACATAAAGGATTTTTACGAACACTTCCGCTCGAAGTTAGAAGTCAAGAAACAGGCGGACTTAGAGAAACTCCGAGCGAACAGCCTAACCACACAATTGCCTACAGACGTACCTTCTTTTTTAAGAGAAGTTATCCTTCAGTTGATGAGTCTCGATCTTCCGCCCGCGCTAGCGAAGCTTCATGCCGAGAAGGTCGTCGCTACCAGAGAGCCGGACGCCATACTGGCAGACCTGATAAGGAAGGCTTACGAGACCGCTTTGAAGGAAGGACTAACATCGCAAGAGCAGGCTGAAGCTAAAGAACGGAAATCCGCGACTAAACAAGTTCTGGGCAAATCATATATACACGGCGACCTGCGTTTAATCGTCGCAGAAGCCAAGAAGAACAAATCATCAGCTTACCAAGCACTAATGAACCACGGTGTTTTCAAGCCGCCGATGCAGGACGTTTTAGCTGTAAAAGCCTGAACCTGACCTTACAGACAGCGGATTGCAGTCAATACTTATCTGACAGCACGACCATCATAAGTCAGAGATTTGATGACTTCGGATTGTTTCGCTCGCAGGGGTGAGGAGTACGGTAATTCCACACTTGAACCTTTTTGTGGAATTATATCTTGCCAAAATAATGATTGAAATTTGCTGTGTAGCGCGGTAAAAGTTGCCAGTCTAAGTTGGTTACGTTAGCGGTATCACTAAAACTGGCGGTGTACAGTTAGTTACATTTCTTAATTCAAGTCAGGGGCTGCTTGTGATTAGACTCGGTAGTTTCAATTTCGATGTGTAAGGTAAGGCATTCATGCATGATGAGAAATCCACAGATTCTACGGGAGGACAACCCAAGTATAAGTCTAGAAGCCCAAAAACTAGCCACGACCAAGTTGAATTAGCAGGTCAACCAGTAACTGCTACACCGACCATCCTAGACCTAAATAGTGAATTGGAAGGGGTAATAAACGGAAGCGAAACTAATAAAAGTGACATATCAAAACGCTCCACTGAATCGTTTGGAAGCGAACTTTGGCACGACATACGGGAACCGATCAAGGAAAAATCTAAAGACTTACTGATTATGGTTTGGGGAATCCTTGTGGATTTGATAATCACATTAGTGATTCTCGGCGCATTACAACTCCTTCATATCGTTGTTGAATCGTTGCGCTTACCGGATTGGGTAAAAGCTACGGTTAGTAGTATTCATGAGTATAGCTATATTATCGTCATTGTTTTGGTTGCACTCGGATTCATTTTGCAGATTGCAGGCTATCTATTTAAGAGTAGCCCAATCCTAGCAGTTCCGAGAAATCATCCTCAGGGTAATGCGAAATAGGACATCGAGTGTTAGCAAGAAATCAAGATACAAATAACTTAAGTAGCTGGCGCGGCAAGCTTGCGGCTTACTTTGATATTTTCGTAAATACGCAACCTGAACGCTGGCGCATCTTCTGTGTCGTTTGTTTGAGTGCCTTTCTTTATGCCTTATTCAACGATTTAATATTGCATCGTCCGCCAGAAAGTGTAGCAAAGGAAGTAGTAATTTTATGTGTGATAGGAACGATCACGCTGCCGCTTTTTTATATTGGTTACAGAGTTAGAAAACAGCAACAAACTACTCCTTTGAGGGAACGCCTGCGTGTGGGTGCGTTGTCCGTTATCTTAATAAGCATGATGGCTCCTATCAGCATTTTCGGATTTTGTCAGACCCAATTCTTTATTAGCTTGCTTCCTTACCCTAAAGAAGAAGTACTCATACATATGAAAGAAGCTAGAAAGGTGCAGCAGGAAATAGAAGCCAAATTTCGTGCCCAATATGGTCAAGAGCCGGAAGGGTCTATTACTACGTCTAAGCTTTTCCCCTCTGAAGTACAATATGAGTTAAACGAGGCTATTACCTATCTTATGAATGATGAAAGCATCAACGCTAAACTTAAACAAAGTTTTGGTATAACGCTGCGTGATGCTAGAGTCGTTATAGTGCCGAGTTGGAAGTTGACAGAAGATAATTATGCCCAATTGGGGATAACTGATTTGGGTGGGAAGAAGGCACAGACACAGGCTGGTGAGATTGAATTACACGGTTTTATTATCAGAGATAAAGGAGGACAGGAAGGACTAGTAACACTTGATGGCGTCCCACGAATATTCCTCGGAGCATCAGCTTTCAGTGATAGAAAGACTCTTACCTATTCTCTCTTTCACGAACTATTGCACGCATTGAATATTCCTGGCTATTATCCATTCCCATTTACTATTTTACAGGACGATCTAACATACCTACCGGTATACCGCAGCATAATAAATGAAGAACATTTTTCTGGGTTACGTGAATATCAAATTTGGTTAATCCTCGTAATCATGCCCCTATTTTTTTCGGGCATAGCTTTAAGTAAGGGGCTAAAAACTCGACTGACGATAGAATTCCCTGCTTTGAATTAATCTACGGTGGCTTCGTACTTGCGATAAATGCATCCTTAGGCATTCCACAAAATAACTCTTTCGTGGAATTTTGCTTATCTCAAAGGCGCAGTACAGTGGGATTTCTATCGACTGTAAGTAAGTAAGATTTCGCTGTAATGTTGAATTAGATGTCGCAACAGAAAGCTATTGGTGATTAGTTGTCTAACAGTAGATTTTGCAAGATCAAGTCCTGACTTTTACATTTTAGCCGGGGCGGTGGCATGACGAGTTTCTTTCCCACTGCATACCCAGACGAACTTCTTTACAGCGTTTTGGCTCGCTACCACGTTCGTAGCGGCAACGTAAGCCCGAAAGCTACACTGCGCGAACTCTTCGGATCAACGACCGTGACCGCGACCGTTGATCTGCCTTCCCATCTGAACGTCCTAGTTCAAAACTTGCCGCCGCTCTCAAAGCACACGGTCGAGGATTTGATCCAGAAATACACTCTTTATCCGTTCTACGCGCCGTTTTTATTTCCTGACAAAGCGGAATTGGTTCATAGCTCAATGCTTGAACACTCCTGGGGAGACATTCACACGAGAGCGGGGATCATGGCGAGTTCTGTTCGGACACCGAACCGTCTCAGATTTTGCCCCGCCTGCTTTCGGGAGGAACAAGAGAAATATGGCGAAGCATACTGGCATCGCCTACATCAGCTTCGGGGCGTCGTCGTATGCCCTGCGCATCTGACGCTGTTGCAAGACAGTAGCGTCGCCGTTCGCGCCGCGAATAAGCACGAGTTCATCGCGGCGAGTGAAGACTGCTGCTTACCTAAACTGCGTCAAGTCACCTATCAAAGCAACACATTCAAGCATCTTGTCGGCTTGGCGCACGATGTCGAATGGCTGTTGAATAACGCAGTCACTCCTGAAGACACCGCATCGCTATTGGGGCGATATAAGTCGCTGCTGATCGACGGTCACTTGGCAACCGCGACCGGGCGTGTAAGGCAAGTGGAACTCATCCGCCGCTTCTCTTCTTTCTTCGGGAATGAACTCTTAAAGCTCCTCGACTCGGATGTCAGCTACGAAAGTGAAAGCAATTGGCTGTCGAACATCGTCAGAAAACATCGAAAGTCTTTTCACCCGTTAAGACACCTGCTGTTGATGCGGTTCTTGGGGCAGACCGTCACTTCCTTTTTCGCTCTTGAAACAAACTTCAAGCCTTTCGGTGTCGGGCCGTGGCGCTGCTTCAACGGTGCGGCGAAACACTCTTTGCAACTCGTCATCACGCAAGTTCAAGTCACTTGGTCGCGCGACTCAAAGCGGGCACTTGGCACGTTTTGTTGCTCCTGTGGTTTCAGCTACTCGATGACTGACACGAGACTACCGACAGCCACGCAGTTCAAGTTCGGCAAGATCAAGGCGTTTGGGAAGCTATGGGAGCAAAAACTGAGATGGCTTGTCGAGGTTCGGAAATTCGGACTGCGCGAGACGGCACGCCGACTCAGAGTTGATGCGCTCACAGTCAAGCGTCGCGTGCAAAGATTGGGCATTTCTTGTCAGTGGATTCTTCGACCCTCACCAATCGCCAAACTTTCAACTGTACCTTCGCACGAAGTGCATGAAGGGTTCAGGAACTTTCATCGGAAGATGTGGACACAACTACAGCGCAAAGGCACAAGTGTCTCCAGAACCCCCATGCGGTTACAAGCCCCTGCGACTTATACATGGCTTTATCGGCACGACAGAACATGGCTCGACAGTCATTCCCCGTCCCGAAAGGCTCACGCTGTGCTGACACCACGAGTTGATTGGGACAAGAGAGACGAAGCCATTTTCGCCGAAGCCCAAACCGCCGTGCGAGAGCTTCTTAAACTGCAACCGCTCGTGCGCGTAACCGTCAGCAGGGTGGGCAAAGTCATCGGATCACTACCTATATTAGAGCAGCACTTGGATAAGTTGCTTCTCACTAAGGCTTACCTTGAGACTATCACGGAATCGCAAGAGCAGTTCCAGATACGGCGAGTGGAATGGGCCGCCACCGTCTTGGATGCGCAGGGCAAAGTCGTTAAAGTGTGGGAGGTTGTTAGGCTTGCGGGTTTAGGTTCGATGTACTCGAATAAAGTAGGCCAAGCCGTTGCAGAGGCAACAGACAGAGCCAACAATTCACGGTCAAACAAGATGGCAGAGTGAACTCATGTCGAGGGTGAGGCTTAAACCGTGGCGGTTCGGTAGGGATGAGAAGGCGAGGCTCTGCTGGCTCTGCTCACCCTACAAAACAGCCGATGGGAGTTGGTTCATTAAAGCTGCATTCTTACGCAAAGGCAGTTCCGACCCCGAAATTCTGGAGTACCCTTGGGGAACGCTCCCTTTGCTCCGTATGGGGCGCTTCTACATCGACGGCTACCTGATCGATAATGACCCGCGATTCATTCCACGCAGTATCCCCATCAACAACTTCCGAAATGGCACGCTTTGCAAAGCGTCTGACATTCCCCGCGACTTGTATGACTTCTTCAACGGTAGGGAGTTCGACGGTGAGAGGGTATGGAAGTTTTGGTCGAACCGCATCTTCTACTATGTGCCTTGCATCGAGCTTCTGCGCGCTTTCCTCACTCCCTCGAAAACGCTTGCCAACCTGATACTAAAACCGAACGGCCTCGATTTCCCGATTGTAGAAGAACAAGTCTATGAGAATCTGCTGTACCTCTCTCTGACCAGCGACCTTCCCCGCTCGCTAGTCAACATTGCAAGTGTAGCCCATCTGGCTTGGCTACGACATAGCCCGGCAGCGCGTGCGTGTTGGGAATCCGTTTATAACGGCGTCTTCGCCAAGGCAATTGCCGCGTCGCCGTATCAACCAGCCTCGATGCTAACAACCGGCATCCCGATTGAACTGAAGCCGCCCATCGAGAAGTCTTGCGAACTGCACTTTAACGGCGTCACATTCAAGCAATCTTGCTTGATACTCGAAATTTTAGGAGCCAAGCAACTCGACCCGCTACCTTTCAAGAAGATCGTCTATACCCATCCTTCAGTGAAGAGGCATAAGGTCATCGAAGGCGCGAAGCGCACACGGCGGACAGGGGTCAAAGACCCCAAAGAAGATTACGAACTCGACCCACATCATCGACCAGCAAGAATCAACGTTAATCAAAGTGCCGCTGATACGATAGCCACTTCTTTCGAGTTTGTGCGCCTGCCCAAATTCGAGAGATTTGCAACCAAAGAAGCGGTCATTCACGACGGCTCCACCAAAGACGGTTCATCGTCTCCATCTACCGGCACGAAAGCGCGCTTGGTTAAACGAGGCATGACCGTCAGCACGGACGAGTCATATTACGGCGGCGAGATTCAACCTGTTGATTTCCTCGGCATTGACTTGGGTGCGGCGAATGTGGCCGGGTTGAACGATTTCATCGAAGCCGTTCAACACATTGTGAGCAGCTACGTCGAACCATGTCTGCGATACACTGTAGTGGAGATTCCCGGCAACAAATCTTTCTGCCGCGTCGCCAACGGCTCCAAGCGTTCATGTGCAATGGTCGAAGTTACTCAAACCAACGTGCTTCCCTGCTACATTCTAGAAGTTGCCCGACCCGATGGCTGGTCAGTTTCAACTCTTTTCATTCGTTTATTGCCGGAGTTCTACCCAGAACAGTCTATTGGAATCTTCACAAAAGGGTTTTTGAAAGAGTTGGTTAATAGAGAAGGTCATTGGAACATAGAAAAATTGGAGGGTGACCAAACTCTGAGAATCGGACGACTCAAGCATGTCCCCGAGCAGTCCATTCGCCACTGGTCGCGCAGAATTATTGATAAGCTTGATGCCTTCGGCTTCAAACCCAAAGAATCATTGCGCTCGTAAATGTTAATCACATCTATGTTTCGATCATCTGTCGAGATCAGAGCGTTCTAGCCTTGTGGATCAATGAATTGGTATGAGCAGTGGAAGATTGCTGTTTAGTTATTTGAAGTCACAAAACATATTGAGATTATAGTTTTTTAGAGTAAACTGCCTTGCTTTAGTTCTAGAATCTCAATAATTTGTGAGGTTTATCAATAAGCAAATGCCTCAATCAAACACGTTCTTAAAACTGTTTAATGGACCCGCCGATGGTAGTTGGATGTTTTCAGGGCATACGTCAACTAATCATTTAACGCATGGTTATCATCGTTATCCGGCCAAGTTCGTCCCTTTATTAGTTAAAAAGCTTATAGAGGAATACACTAAGAAAAAGGATACAGTCGTTGACATATTCGCTGGTTGTGGAACTACATTGGTAGAATCAAAGGTTCATGGTAGAGAATCTATCGGCGTAGATGTCAACCCGGTGGCTCGACTCATTACCCAAGCGAAAATTACTGCAATTCCTCCACATGAATTAGAGGTAGCATCAGATATTCTTTTTGAAAGAATAAGAGAGTTTGATGTTAATACAGTTTATTTTTTTCAAAATCATCCGCGAATTGATTACTGGTTTAGAGAAGAAGAAAAAAACAAAATCGCTTTTTTGTATAAAATTATCTGTGCGATTGGTGGAAATGATTTACGGACTTTTTATTTATGTGCTTTATCCAATATCTTAAAAACCTGTTCTCGGTGGCTACAGTCAGGTACTAAGCCGCAAATTGATCCTAATAGAAATAGTAATAATATTCCTGACCCATTCAAAAAATTTGAATTTCAGGTCAAGCAAATGAGTAAAAAGAATATGGATTTTTACCTGAAGCTTGCTGAAAAAAAATACCTGACCACCAAATGTGAAATTAATAATGCCGACGCTAGATGCACAGGGATTGAGGAAAATTCAGTAGGAGCTATTATAACCTCGCCCCCATATGTAACTTCGTATGAGTATGCTGATATTCATCAACTAACTGGCTATTGGTTTGATTATATTTCAGAAATTTCTTCTTTTAGAAAAAATTTCATTGGGACATTCTTTTCTTACAATAAAAACAATGACATCAAAGCTCCAATAGCAAAGAATATAGTCTCGAAATTAGAGAAAAAAAGCAGTAGGTATGCCAATGAGGTCTCAAAATATTTTAATGATATGTTTGATGTTTCTAAGGAGATGAATAGAATTCTGAGACCAGGGGGCATGGCTTGTTTAGTAATAGGCAATACGAAGCTAAAAAACGTCGAGATCACATCTGCTCAAGTCATAGCGGAAATGCTCTTCATGAATGGATTTGAGGTCTCGAAAGTAATAAAGAGACAAATCACTAACAAACTGATTCCAACTATTCGAGATAAAGATACAGGTAGATTCACAACCTTGGCAGATACAAACAGCCAAGAAGTTTATCCTGAAGAATACATTATCATCGCAAAAAAAACTCATGGTAAAACCAGAATCCCAAACAAAAGACCCTAGCAAGGGCGTTGAAATTTTCAGACCTTACGCTCGCCTTATTAGTATTTTGGGCGACCAACTCATCAGCAGCAAATGGGTTGGCGTTATTGAATTGGTGAAAAATTGTTACGATGCTGATGCAAGCGAAGTTTCCGTTCGCTTCTTGGGCTTTGATGTAATCGGGCAAAGTCCGGTCATTGAAATCGAAGATGATGGCGACGGAATGAGTCTGGATATAATCCGCAATGTTTGGATGAAACCTGCCACTCCAAACAAGCTTAATCAAAAAACATCAAAAGAAAAGACGCAACGATATACGAAAAAAGGTCGAGTGATGCAAGGCGATAAAGGTGTCGGACGCTTTGCTATCTACAAATTGGGAAACTATGTTGAAATCTTCACCAAGACCGAAAAGACTCAGGAAGTTAATCTGACCTTAAATTTTCGTGAATATGCCCAAAATGACGAATTTGCTGATGAAGAGAAAGTGCCTGAAAAATTTCTCGATCAAATTGAGAATGAATGGAAAGTAAATGAATCCCCAGTTTGTATTACCAATAAAAAAGGTAAAGGCACTCTGATAAGAATTTCCGATTTCCGAAATAATTGGAAAGAGGACGATTTAGGCAAACTGCAAATCGCCTTTCAGCGAATGATTCCACCGATCATTCCTAATTTCAAAGAAAAAATTGTAAGGGACTTTGATGTCAAGCTCTATTGGAACGAAAGAGAATACCCGAAATCACGAATGAGTTTTGAGGAAGTGATCGAGCTTGCTCCATTCAGATTTGAGGGTCAGATAGATGAAAAAGGAGTTCTTATTTATAGCTACCAACATAATAAGAATGAAATTTTTGATGAGATTGATTTATTTGATGATTCTCAAAGCAAAACTCACGATTTATGGAATTTCCCAATGTTTAGAGAGCAGTTTCTTGAGTTTGTTGATGAAAAAAAGCAGGGGAACGCAATAAAAATAAAGAAGGTGGCTGGTGATACGATTAAGAGAAGCAAGTACTGGAAAGTACGCCGAAGACCGGATGTTGGACCTTGTTCATTTTTCTTTTATGCTTTTGATTGGAAGAACAAACTTGAACTAAAAGATTACGAAGAAGCCTTTATCAAAAATAATTCGGTTTACCTATACAGGGATTTCGCGCGAGTTTATCCCTACGGTGAAAGAGGTGTTGATTGGCTAATGCTCAGTAAACTACGAGCAGAAGATCGAGCCGGTCGCTACTTCAGCTATAACGATTTATTTGGATTTATTTTTATCACCCAAGAAAAAAATCCTCAATTAAGAGATGCAGCTAACAGAGAAGGCTTGGTTAACATTAACGGGGCATCTGATGATTTTATTGCCCTGATTCAAGCCTCTTTGAAAGTAATGAAGGACTTCGTTGAAATTGATAAACATAAAGACGCAATACGAAAAGAAAAAGCGTTTACTACTGCCAATAAAAAATTTGAAGAATCATTCGAGAAGCTACAAAAAGAGCTACTCAAAACCGATGAGCCAGAAATTCTCAAAAGGGCGGAAGCATTTTTCAAAACGACAAATGAATTGGTCAGTCAGTATAAAACCAAACTATCTATCAACGAGGAGTTGGCTGGTTTGGGAATGGCGGTTGAAAAATCTTCTCATGACATCTTTATGTTGATCAACAAGATGATCCAAAACGCCAACGACATTGTTAGAAGATTTGACAAAGGAAAGCTATCTGCCGCAGCCCTAAAGCAGTTTTTTGCAGATTTAACTGAAAGCTTAGATTTTTTATATCAGGAGTTGCAAATTCTTCAGCCTCTTTTTAGGGAGTCCCGCAAAGTTACGAAAGATATAAGTGTTCGAGACACACTCGAACGTATTCAGCGATATTACCGACGAGAGTTTCAATTCGATATTAAGTTCAAGATAGAAGATTCAAGCGACATAGTTATCAAAACTAATCTTGGATTGATGTTGCAAGTATCCATCAACGTACTAGACAACGACATCTATTGGCTCAAACAAAAAAACACTGGGAAACGTGAGATTTTAGTAAGGATCGATAAGGCAAAAGAGCAAGTAATTATCGCTGATAACGGGCCAGGTATTAATGACGACTTAGCGGAAATAGTATTCTTGGAATTTTATTCAACTAAAGCCGATAGCGGCAGGGGGCTTGGGCTTTATATTGCTAAAGAATTATTAGAACGTATCAATGCAAATATCTCTGTTATTACAACAGAAGGTTCTAAAATATTGCCTGGTGCAAATTTCCTCATCCAATTTAACGAGGCCAACTAATATGGACGGAGTCATTTTGTTTGTCGATGACAAAATTGATGATTATGTGGTTGAAGAAAACGAAATTAAAAGAACGCTCGAAAATGAGTTATTTGAAGCATTACGAAAAGATTATCCGGTGCTTGGTGTAAAAAGCTTGGATTTAGCGGAAGAAGCAATTAAATCCATCGGGTCGTTTAGTGCGATTATTCTTGACTGGGTTTTTAACGATAAAGAATCCTTATTACAATCAGGTGAAGATGAAGGTGTTCTTAAAGGTATTACACTTCCAAGGAGTGGGACTGAGACGCTAAATTTTTTGAAAAGCAATGACTTTTACTCATTGGTCTATATATTTTCTAATGAAGATGTTAAAGGAATTCATGGAAAAGACTTGAGCAAGCAATATCGAAAGAGAATAAGATTTAGAAAAAAGGGTAATTCAAAAAACCAAGCAAAGAAGATAGTCAAAGATATAATCAAATGGAAAGAACAAAACCAAAATCTTTCAATTCCGCAGGTATGGACAAAAACAATTAATCAATCTGTCCAAAAAATCTTTTTAGAACTGGCCGATGCTGATGAGAACTGGATACGAGAGCTTGGGAAGACAGCTAAGGATGATGGTGTGAGCGGAGAAATCTTTATCATAGAAATCTTACAATATTTACTGGCTGAGAGTTTGATTCAAGATCGGAATTTAATAAAGTCAATTAAGGAAAACATCGATTCTGATATTCTTACTGAGCAAGAACAGTTACAAACTGATGAAAGGTCGGTGGCGAAACTTTTCAAGCGCATATTTTATACGAAATTAGATGAAGATGCTCCAATTATGACTGGGGACATTTGCAAACTTAGCAAAAACAAATACGGTATTATCATTACTCCTGAATGCAATATTAAGGATGTAATTAAATGCGAGGGGGAAACCTTTGAGCTATTAACTTTTTCAAAAGACTCGTTTGATAAGTTTTTGTTATTACAGTCAAATTATGCGTACACCCGTGAGTTATACAATGATTGGCTTAATAGTAATAGAGGAAGAGAAAAATTGGATAAATTAAGAAGTCGGTTCAATAATGGTGAATCTATATATCATATCTTACCCTCATTTCCATTTAACGAAGTATCTCTTGATCTATCAATTGTAATTGATCTTAGTAAAGGATGCGAAAGATATGGTCCCAAAGCAATCAAAAACAAAAGAGCTTATAAACTTAATGCGCCCTTCATTCAACAACTTCGCCAAAGATACATTTCTCATCTTGGAAGAGTTGGAACTCCAAGCCTCCCTTTAAGCCTACGAAATTTCAATCTTAAATAATCCAAGCTGATGGTACTTAATAAAGCTTAATCTGCATTCAGGTGAGAAGTCTTAGCTAATACGCCAGAGGCACTCGACCGTCAATAATATCTCCAACTATTACGGTTTTCAACCGGATGCGACTGAGTAGCCGCAATGCTCGAACCAAGC